>NZ_LWHB01000083.1 GCF_001889065.1 Suttonella ornithocola
AAAGATGTGGCTTGGATTAAGCAAATACGCAAAGAATGGCGGATGGATTGTTATTGATACTTTATTCTTTTATCTGCTTGGATTGGTTGGTTTTAGATGATTGCACTATATATTTTGGCCTAATCACTCCGCTACTAAAAATTTCTTTATCAAATAAATCAAAATCTTTGTTTAAAACTTTGCTGTTAGGATGAGGACGAAAACGACTATTAAATTTTTTTTCATCTTTTAATTGTAAAAATTCATCTAAAGTTAGAATATGATTTTTTTCATTTTCAGGTAACTGGCTGAAATCTGCATTGCCCGTTATTACTACTAAAAAATGTACTTGTGGACGATAACCTTTATTGGTGAATTTATTCTTAAATTTATCGAGTTTCTTTTCTAATAAATATTGTTTATTCCTAGTAACAGAAATAGGAGAACGACCCTTATCTTTGTTATTCAAATACCATTTATCATTGCTATAGGTAATTGTTCCATTCCAATGTTTTAATTCAATAATTAATACGTTGCAATGTGTAATAATAACTAAATCAAACTCACCTTCTTTATATGATTTTTGATCAGCGAAACGAAACCCAGCATAACCTTTCCAGGGAAACATATTATTTTTTTAAGTATTTATAGTGCAATCAGCTAAAAAACAAAACATCCTATAGCCCTTATCTAACCATTCTAGCGGTAGATAACGTTCTGTTTTTTAGCTGATTTGACTATAAGTGAATCTAATCCCTGTCCTTTAAAAGTCTTCTTTTGTTTACCAAATTCTGAAAATGACTCTTTGATTTTTTCAATTGCTTCTACCTCATGTTGAAATAATCCACCTTCCCAATAAACAATTTTCATTTCTTTTTTATCAATATTCATAAAATTTTCCCATATTCTTAATCTGACAAACTAGAAAATTCAATATAATAGTAAGATTAATGATTATAAGTTCAAACAATATTCGATAGTAGTTTGAAAAGTATGCTGAGTGATTTCTCAAAAAACATCACTTCAAGATATTGATATTTATATGTTTTATTGTTAAAAAATTATTGAACCATAGTCCAGCATACTTTTCAAACCACTACTGTTAAAAAATATATTAGTGAAGAATGACTCCAGATAAGCTGATGTCATGGTTTGATGGTGAGAATAAAATTAAGGCAATAATCCTTGTTGCTTAAAAATTTTACGCACTTGTTCAACACGGGGGGCAAACGATTTGCGCATCTAAAGCGCAGGCTTTATCAAGATTAGCAGCGCCTGCAACGGGATCTTTTTCCGTTCCCCAACCATTGATTTGCATCCCACCGAGAAGCATACATGAAAGCGCATTCTCTTTTTCACAGCCAAGCGTCGCCATTTTCAAGGCTTTTTTGTAATCTTTTGCAAACCCTTGGTTACCGTTGACGTAAGCGGAAGTCAGCACGGCGCAGCCATCTGCACTGCCTAATTCGCAAGATTTTTCTAAATAAGTGGCAGAAGCTTTTATATCACGAGCAACGCCGCGTCCGAGTTGATATTGTGTGCCCACAATCGCGCAAGCATCCGCATTGCCTTGCTCACAACCCGCTTTGGCAAGCGAAAATGCGGCTTCGTATTCACCAGCAATAAGTTTGGCATCAGCTTTGGCAAAGCAGTCATCGCCCGTGCTGCAATCGGCAGCAATGGCTTGATGTCCCAGCAATAGCGCAACAATCAGTAATGATTTTTTTGAAAACATAGCGTTATCCTTCATGAAATATAATCAATCCGTTCATATGCAAGCGGTTTTGAGCAGACTAACAAACGTCAGCACAGTATACAGTATATAGGGTTTTAGCCGTGTTCATCTTCATAACCACTCTTTCCATAAATCGTCTATGCATTATGATGCTTGCCATGCCAACCATGCCTCTGTGCAATGCGAGGGAATCAATCGAATGGTTGGTTCACGGTGTGCAATTTGCCGTAGCGATTGAAAAGTTTGCCGATAAGCATTGGCTTGCATGAAACATTGAATGACGAGATTGGGCGGTAATTGATTGGCACGTAATGCCGATAATGACCAACACGCATCCGCAATTAAGAAGGTTTGCAAGCTGGGTAGATATAAACCAATTTGTCCGTGTGCGTGTCCAGCCAGAGATACCGCTATTAGGCTAGCGTCACCAAAAAGGTCAAATCCTTGGGTAAAAGGCTGTAAGGCTGTCGGTAGGGCGCAGCTAGGCTGTGTGTCTATGGCTTGCCAACGTGCATAAAAATCTGTTGGTAATAATGCTTTTAAATAACCGTGTTTGACGCCGCACAATCGCGATGCTGTTAACTGTTGAAACGCCTTCCACGCTTGATGATGACTGAAAAAACGTGCATTTGGAAAGTCTTTAATGCCCGCGATATGGTCAGCATGAAAATGCGAGAGGACAATGGTTCGTATGTCTTTTGCTTGCAGACCAAATGTTGATAATTGATATAGTAAGGTTTCTGATTGCGGTAAGGAAACGGGCGTAACGATAGAATACAATTTTTCGGGTAAATGCTGACAAGCATGAAAAAAATGTTCGCTATAACCCGTATCAAATAAGATAGCGCCTTGTGTCGGATGCAAGATAAGCGCACATAATGCCGGAAAGTGCATTCCGCCTAAAGGCGCTGAACGATTCGCCAACCTAGCACATTGTCGGCACTCCCCTACTTTAAGTAAATGCAATTGAATAGTTGGTTCAGTCATGCGCTTGCTCCTGCCACCAAGCGGCGGTACGTGCTAATCCTTCTTCTAAGGAAACTTTCGCCTGCCAGCCTAACTGTTTGAGCGCGTCCACGTTTAAGGTTTGGCTAAAAGCTAATACGCCTGCACTGTAACGCGTAAATAAAGGCTCTTGTTGACGACAACTGGCTTGCCATTCTTGAAAACGTGCCATTTGCGATAGGATTGTCCATGGGATGGGACGCGTGCGTAACGGTAGATAAAAATGTCGGCTAATGCTGTGCAATAAATCAATTAAGGTACAAGGCGCATCGTTACTGACGTTATATATTTGGAACGGCTGAGGTAATGGCTGCGTCGCTGCACGCCAAATGGCATCAACGGCATTATCCACGTAAGTAATGTCTAATAAAATCCGACCGCCGCGTACTAAGGGCACACCGCCATTTTGCATCACTTTGAGCATTCGTGGTAATAAGGTGCTGTCCCATTCGCCGAATAAGGCACGCGGACGCATTACCGCGACTGACGGTAAACCTGCTTGTTGCCAAAGTCTTTCGGCTTCTCGTTTGCTGTGTGCATATTCATTCACAGGTGGCGGTAATGGTCCATCTTCGCGAATATCGAGTTTGTCTTGATAGTTAAAATAGACGCTGGGCGTAGAAATAACGACCGCGCGTGCAATATAGTTCACTCGGCAGGCTTGTATCGCTTCTTTACTGCTCAAGACGTTTGCCCGATAAAATGCCGCTTTTTCTCCCCAAGGGGCGGATAATGCGGCGTTATGGATAAAGATATCAGCGTTTTGGCTAATTTCTGTGAGTATCTCTGCGGCTTGCTGTGTTCCGTGTTCGATAGATTGCCAACGGGCTAAACCATTTGCCCTACGCTCAATATATTTTGCTGCTTCAGCATTCCGACCGGTAAAAATCACTTCCGCGCTCTGCGCCACCGCGTGTGCAACCAAATGGCGTCCTAAAAATCCCGTTCCGCCAGTAATAATGACTTTCATACTGCGCTCCTAAAATTGTAATACTGCGCCGGCGATGGATAATCCTGCGCCCGTGCCGAGTAACAATATGGTTTGTCCACGATGAATATCGCCCTTACTAATCGCAATATCTAAAGCAGTTGGCAAAGAAGCCGCAACTTGATTGCCATAGTGGGCAAAGATATTGACGACTTTTTCTGCTGCGAAGCCTAACCGCTGTTGCATATGCTGCAAGGCCAAATGGCTGGCTTGATGCGGCACAATCCAATCAATTTCAGATAAAGACAATTTCGCTTTTGCCAACAAACGTGTTAAAAAATCTGGAAGATACTGCGAAGCGAGTTTAAATACCGCTTTACCTTGCATCTGAAAATGCGCCAATGCGCTAAACTCTTCTACGCACACACCGCGATTGTGATGATAACGTGAACCACCTGCCGGAATACAACAATAATCCACCCCTTCTGATATCGTCATAAAATCACTTGCTAATAATCTTCCACCGCCCTCATTGCTGATAATCACTGCCGCTGCACCGTCACCAAAAATCGCGCTTGCTTCTAAATGTTGCCAGTTTAGTCCACAAGAAGCTAAATCCGCCCCAACCAACAAGACACGACGATAACGCCCTGCTGTCATCGCCCAAGACAAAGTATCTAACGCGGCTAAAAACCCTAAACAAGAAGCATTGATATCAAACGCCGGAATTCTGTCGCAGATAACCCTAATTCGCGATGAATAAGCGCGGCATTACTGGGCATGCCCTGATCCATTGTGGCACTAAAAGCAACCAATGCATCAATCTCTTGCCAATCCAATCCTGATTTTAAAAGCGCCTTGCGTGCTGCTTCGGCAGCAAGCTGAGCGGCAGTTTCCTGTGGTTTGGCAAAATAACGCGTTTTCACGCCACCAACTTTTTCCACTTTACCTTTCGCTAAACCTAGCTTTTCATCTAATTCTGCACTACTAACTTGTTGTATCGGCAAACAATGCGCCGTTGCCATAATATGAAGCGGAAGGTTCATAAATCACCGCCTGATTTTTTATCGCCTAAAGGTTCACGTCGCAACTGCGCAAAAACGTTTGGTTCCCAATTCCGTAGAGAAACCAACATTGCCGTTCCTCGCCGCGCTGTAATGGCTGCGTGCAAACTGTCTTCATGGCATTCAGCAAATCGGCGGCGTAATTTCTGCAACTCTTCTAACATCTGTTGCTTCGCCACTTCCGTCAACATACCATGAATAAAAAATTGACCCTCATGGTCACAAAAACCATCCGCTAAAAAATCATCGCGACAATGTTCAGTAAAATAGCGGGTAATTGCGCCATTACGTCGCCATGAAAAATCCCGCGCAATGCGCAGACGAATGCGGTTATTCGGCAAAAGATGAATAATCCCCATTTGTTCTAATTGGAATAACAACTGCAAACATTCCGGCGTCGTTAAGCGATATTTCTGCGTGATATCTTCCAAACGCCAGTGGTTAATCACGCAAGTAGCGACCAATAACAAACGCGGATTTTCGACCAGCTTGGCTTCTTGTGCTTCAGTGAGTTCACGCAAACAATGCGCTTCCTGATGCGCGCGCCCACTAAGCTCGGCTAAATTCATCTCCACCAACTGACACAAATCCAATAACCGCGCCAGAGAAATTTTATCGTCGTTTAATAAGCGCTTAATGCTGCCTTCGGACAAATCCCACTTCTCAGCAATCTCTCGATAAGTAATTCCTTGTGCTTTGAGTTCTGCTTTTAGCGTAGTGAGTAATTGTTTGGCTTCCTGCATTGTGCCTCCCCGCTCATCTAATGAGCCTTTGTTGATGAATTTCCGCCATTATTACGAAGAAAGGCATATCATGCGATACTTTTTGAGAAGGTATTATGAAACGTGACCTTAAGTCATGAAAAAAACGCCTTCACCGCAAGGATAAAGGCGTTCAGACGGTTTCGCCGTACAAGCGAACGGTTGTTTTTGCATCGCTTACATAAAAATATCCGCCAGCACAAAACCAACAAACAGAACGCCCGTCAGTGCCAATATACAGGATATCCGATCAGCCAAAGAGTCGACTGCCCGCGCGAATGCCATCTGTTTGAAATTGCCGAATACTTCAACACCGGCTTCATTGTGGCGGTAAAACTCACGCCGTTTGACCCATAAAAACAAACCCACTGCACCCGCCAAAGATACAATCCCTATTAAAAACATAATAAATTGCGCCATATGTATTGCCCCTTACGTTCTGCCGCTCAAAAAATATCCGCCAGCACCATACCAATTGACGCAATACCCATCACTGCCAATATGCTAGCTACCCAATAAGCCAAAAATTCTAATGTTCGCGCTGATGCCATCTGTTTAAAATCACCAAATTCTTCTACACCAGCTTCATTGCGACGGTAAAACTCACGCCGTTTCACCCATAAGACTAAAAAAATAGCGCCTGCTAAAAATAAGAGCCCTAATAAAAACATAAAAAAATGCGCCATAGTTATTACTCCTAAGAAGAAACATCTGCATCTGTTGAAAATTATCTTTTGAAGATAATCTAAAATTATCATATCGTAACATAATACATTTTTCTCAAAAAGAAAAATCTTGGTATATCCATAACCTAATAAATATAATCTAGTAGCTTTTATATTCTGATATTTATCTTACAGAATGCGATTTTAAGCGAACCGTCAATTCAGCAGGTTCAATGCCCATTCTTGACCACGCCCACTGCTGCGTAATATTCGGCTTTTGCATACTCAAATAATTATCATAGGTAAACGGTGCGCCGGGAATGAGTCCCATCACTTTTCCTTGCGTTGCGCTCATCCAATCGGGCAATGGCAGTAAAAGCCGTTTGTATCCACATTGCTGACAAACCTTTTCTAAGACTTGTCGCATGGTAACCACTTCTTTACCGCCTAATTCAATCACTTCTTGATTGAGCGAATTTTCTAGCCCAAAAATAAACGCCTTTGCCACATCTTCGACCGCGACGGGTTGAAACTGTACATCTGGGCAAACCATTGGAAAGACAGGCGTAAAGCGCAGAATTTTTGCAAACTGATTAAAGAAATCATCGTCCTCTCCAAAAATAATAGAAGGACGAAAAGCCACCATTTGAATATTATTTTGCTGACAAAAATCTAAAGCCGCCTGTTCACCTACCGCTTTAGAGATTAAATATTGACTCGGACCACTCCTATCTGCCCCTAAAGCACTCATATGAACATAGCATTGAATGCCAACCTTTTTCATCGCAGCTAATACTTGCTTAACCAACCGATAATGCACCCAATCAAAAGATTGATGCCGCGTTTCATGCAAAATGCCAATCAAATGAATCACCGCGTCGCATTGCGCCAATGCAGTTTCTAGCGTTTCTATTTGATGATAATTCACCTGTTTCGTGACATATTGCGCGTTCTGATAGCCACTTTGTGTGAGCACGACGGGTTCATGCCCTTTTTCTTTTAGCATTTTGCACAACGCTCTGCCGACAAAACCACTTCCACCTGTTACCGCCACTTTCATTGCGCGCACTCCTTATCAAAAAACCTTTTATATTGAGGATGACTTTTTCTCTTGCTCAATCTTTTTAACCAATTGCTCAATCACATAGCCCGCCATCATCATACCGAATAATCCCGGTAAATAAGAAATCGTGCCATTGACAGCACGCGGGCGCCCACTCGGTTCACCTTCTTTCCCTCCAACTGGCGTATGCGGTAGCGCTTGTCGGCGTTGTTCATTTGAATAAACCACAGGATAATTTTGCTTTCCGCGTAAGCGTTTCATGTGTTTACGCATTTCTCTAGCTAACGGACAAACTTCTGTTCTATCTAAGCGCGCAATCCTTACCTTACTCACATCCAACGCATTGCCTGCACCCATTGCGGAAATCACCGGAATGCCTCGCGATTGCGCCGCTTTAACCAATGCCGCTTTACAGCCAATCGAATCAATACAATCTAATAGAAAATCGGGAGAATAAGGGGCTAGCAATTCTTCCGCACTATCTGCGTGTAAAAACTGATCCAAAACCGTAATCTTGACCTCTGGACAAATATCTTCAAAACGCGCCTTTGCCACCGACGTTTTTTTCTGACCAATCGTTGAATGCAGTGCCAATAACTGACGATTGATATTAGAAGGTGAAACCACATCATGGTCTAATAAAATAACGTGTCCAATGCCTGCCCGAACAATCGACTCTGCAGCAGCACCACCAACGCCACCTAAGCCCGCAATAAAAACCGTCCGCTGCGATAACAAACGGCGCGTTTCCTCGCCTAATAAAATATCTGTGCGCGCATGTAAGTGCGGCATACTCACTCCTTATAATGAAAAAAATGCTTTACTATTTTGCGTACTTTGCGCCATTACTTCAGCAATGCCTTCATCGCGCAATTCCGCTAAAACGCTTGCAACCTCTGCCACCTTTTCTGGTTCATTAACTTTGCCTTGATGACCATAAAGCGGCTGATCAGGCGCATCCGTTTCTAATAAATAGCGTTCCTTAGGCACAGTCGCTAATTGACGCCGTAAACGTTGCGCTCTGGGGTAAGTTGACGTTCCACCAATGCCAATATAGCCGCCTAATGATAAGAGTTTTTCTAACTGTTTGTCTGAGCCTGTAAACGTATGCACCACAAATTTTGCTTTTGGATAGCGCGCCAACGTCTGTAGCACCTGCTCCAAAGCGCGCCTCGCGTGCAAAATTAACGGTAACTGATGCGAAATAGACAATTCAACTTGTGCCTCGAAAAAAAATTGCTGAACCTTTGGCTCAATCTCTACCGCATAATCTAGTCCACACTCGCCTACTGCGACCGCTTTATAACGCGTTAGCCATTCATCCAACGCTAAAATATCTGCTTTCTGATGATAATAAATCGGATGTAACCCATAAGCGGCATAAAAAGGGAACCTTTCACAAACCTCTGCTGTTGCTTGCCAATTGGCTTTTTCAACCGCGGGAACAATCAGCGTTTCCAACCCTGCAATTTTTGCCCGTTGCCAAATCGCGGATTGCTCATTTTCGGGGAAAAAATCAAAATGGCAATGACTATCAATAAGCATTTTTTAACCTCTGCCGAATATCTCTATCTATCATCATACCAATGCCTAAAGAAAACATCAGTGCGGCGGTAAACCAATAAATCCCGCTATGAATTTGCACTTCAACCAGCCAACCCAACTTTAAAATCATCAGCATTTGCGCCACCACAAACACATCTAGCATAGAAAACTTAGCAACTTTACCCAGCCAACCTTGCCATTGACTTAATGCACCCGCGACTGAAGGATAAACCCAAGCATACGCCGCTATTAAAGCAAACTTAAGCAAAGGAAAAACAACGCTAAAAAATAATAACAACAGTCCCAATCCAAACGTCTTATCTGCGAGCAACTCACCAATTCCGCCCAACACACTAAACGTATTTTTCACCACAATCAGCTTTTTAACCGTCATCATCGGCAACATAATACCGGCTAGAAAACAGCCAAATCCTAAAGCGACACCGAATAACACGCCTACTCGCCAAAGCATTTTTTGCTTCATACTAGCGCCTCAATCGTTGGAAGATGGGCAATATTTGCCTTTGGATTAAGCACTAATTGCCTACGCCGACAATATGTCAGCCACTCCGCTAATGCTCTATTCAACTGCGCCTTTTTTAACTTCATTTCCTTTATCGCAACCGTTTCCGTCAACATTGCCTCCGCCAAACGAGCATCATGATAAATCCGAATCGTAAAATCTGGCGCGAACAAGCGCTTTTTATGCGGGAAATGGTGCCCTAATAACCATTCACTGGTATAAGAATGAATTGATAATCGATGCCCATAAACTGGTGCACTGTCTTTTGCTTCCAAAACAAACCAACCATCGGTTTCTGGCAAAATCGGTAATAACAAACGAAATAACCGATAATTTTCTTCATAAAGCGATAAAAGCGACGTCTGCGATGCGCTTAACCGAGCAATATTTATCATACAATTAAAATACAATTAAGTTTATAAAATAAGAACAAACTACCTTTACGAAAAAGGCAAATTGATAAGTACTCAATTAGGATAACTTTTAAAGCAATAAACCGCTATTGATAAAGCAAGCTATAGGAAATAAATACCATTCTACCAATTTATGATACGCAATCATGCAAACACAAATTAAAAATATCTATGAAATTAGACCTTTACAAAATTCCGTTTTACACCAATTTTTACCACTAGTAGAAAGATTAACACCATGATTTTAATATATTTTCAAAATTTGAAAAATTGAAATTTCTCTATTCTATGTTTTTTTTTGCAAAGGTCTCGAAATACTTTTTTCGGAAGACGATGGAAATTTTCCTAAATTCCAACCATTACTCTAACCACAATGGTGATACCACAACGCAAATTCAACCAACACCCTAGAATTTTGCTAAACTGATGCTTTTACTAAACTTGAAAACTTATGGACTGGAAAGAACTCGTTATCAGCATTCCCGACTACCCTAAACCCGGAATCATTTTTAAAGACATCACCCCACTTCTTGCCAATGGCAAAGGCTTTTCGGCGGCAATAGAAGAAATGGCGCAATTTTGTGAACAAGATGGATTTAAACCGGACGTGTTGGCTTGCCCAGAAGCCCGTGGTTTTATTTTTGCCTCTGCACTGGCACAACGCTTGGGTATTGGCTTTATTCCACTACGTAAACCCGGCAAGCTTCCGCGCCCTGTAGCAAGCTTAAGCTTTGACTTAGAATATGGACAAGATCGCCTTGAAATTCACAAAGACGATATCAAGCCGAATATGCGCGTAATGATGGTTGATGATGTTTTAGCGACAGGTGGCACTATGGCAGCTTGTGTGGAACTCATTGAAAAGTTAGGCGCAAAAGTCATTGGCGCAGCTTTTCTACTCGAAATAGCAGCCTTAGAAGGAAAAGAAAAACTCAAAGATATTCCAATTCTTAGTCTAATAAAAGAGTAATTTCACAAAAAACTATCTACGAAAATAATTAAAACAATGAAAGCCTATTTACAGCTTATAAATGAGCTTTTACAATCCCTATCATCTTAAACCATAACGGAGAAAATCCATGCAATATAACCATCAATCTAGCGTTCAAATACCTTCTTCGGATAGCATTTTGGCTCGTAACAAAGTTCTACGTCAAACCTATATTTTATTAGGCATGAACGTACTCTTTAGCGCTGTGTGTGCTTATATCGGTATGTTGATGAACGTTAATATCCCAACTGTCCTATATTTTGTTGGCTTTTTAGGACTCTCTTTTGCCGTACAAGCCACGCGTAATAGCGGAATGGGGATTATCCTCTTATTCGCACTCACAGGCTTTTTAGGCTTTTCTGTTGCTAAAATCCTCAATCTCTATTTTGTTAATAATATGGGAGGCGTTGTAGTAAAAGCCCTATTCGGTAGCGCCATTATCTTCTTCTCACTTTCTGCTTATGCCTTAATTAGCGGTAAAAACTTCAGCTTTTTAGGTGGTTTTCTATTAGTAGGCTTTTTAGTGGCTTTCCTTGCTTCGCTAGGCGCCTTATTCTTCCATATGCCTGCGTTACAAGTGGTTTGCTCTGGTGCATTCCTTCTTATCTTCTCTGGATACGTTCTTTACGACACCAGCGCCATTATGCGTGGCGAGCAAGATAACTACATTTTAGCAACGCTAAATTTATTCCTTAACTTATTCAATATCTTTATTAGCTTGCTCAATATTCTTGGTTCATTAAACCGTAACTAATATTTTAACTTTCTCACACATTCGGACACGTTAAAACGTGTCCGTTTTCACACCAACTACTATGCATAAACATCCTAAGCTAATTGCCTGCCCTTATTGCGATGTCTTGTATAAGCGTCCTCTTTATTTAGCACGCAACGAAAAGCTCACTTGCAAATGTTGTGGTAGCACCATGATTGACGGTCGCGCAAATTTTTATCAGGCATTCATTTACGCACTTACCGCCCTTATTCTATTTGTTATCGCCAATGCTTTCCCCTTTATTACCTTAAGTCTTCAAGGAGAAATAACGACCATTTCTGTCTTCTCAAGTGTGCAATCTTTATTCAATAATGGCTTACCCATTCTAGCTTTATTGGTCATGCTTTTTGTTATTATTATGCCACTTTGGTATCTGACAGCAGTCTTATGGATTATTGTGAGCTTTCGCTACCAATTTTTAAATACCCTCTCTCGACGATTTTTACACTGGATGCACTATATGGCGCCTTGGAATATGCTGGAAGTTTATCTAGTGGGCGTTGTTGTTACCTTAGTGAAAATTATGCAAATGGCAAGCGTACAATTTGATAAAGGCTTCTGGGCATTCTGTGCGCTAATGATTTGCTCTATCTTTGTTGATAGCCGCTTTGATTTAAACGACGCTATTTTTGAAGCTTATCAAAAACCACAAATTCCTTGATGATTACCGCAAAAGAAGCCCACAAAAAAAATTGCTTAGCATGTGGCTCTGTTATCTCTGCCTCAGCAGAATATTGTTCTCATTGCCATGCCCATTTATATTCTCGAAAACCACAAAGTATTAGTCGAACATGGGCATATTTACTCACTTCCATGATTTTATTTTTTCCCGCAAACTTATTGCCCATTACCTATACCAGTTACCTAGGCTCTCTCCCTCAAGCAGATACCATTATGAGCAGTATCATGCTGCTATGGCATCACGGTTCTTATGGCATCGCCATTATTATTTTTACTGCCAGTATCTTTACTCCTTTTCTAAAAATAGCCATTCTCACTTATTTATTAACACATCAACATCCTCAACATCCGCCTAAGTTGCAAACTAAACTCTATAAATTTATTCATTTCATTGGCAGATGGTCAATGATAGATGTTTTTGTTGTCGCACTATTAGGCGCACTCATTCATGGTAAACTAGCGCAAATCAACCCGGGAATGGGTATTTTTGCCTTTACTGGCGTAGTGATATTTACCATGTTTGCCACAGAAACCTTTGATATCCGACTGCTCTGGGATAATTATAACGACCATGCAAGAACCAAAAATTGAAAAAAACAATACCCGATTACTTTGGATTCTCCCTATCATTGCCTTAGGTATTGGACTTTACCTTGCTTATAACCACTTATCCAATTTAGGCGCATCTGTTGATATAGAATTTGATAATGCACAAGGCATTGAAGCAGGCAAAACCAAAATTCGGTTTAAATCATTAGAAATTGGGACCATTACCAATATCACCCTAACTGATGATTTTAAAAAAGTCATTGCTCATGCACAAATGACTCGCACCGCCACACCATTGCTCAAACAAGATACGCAATTCTGGGTAGTCAAACCTCAAATATCTGCCAGCGGAATTACGGGACTCGATACCATTATTTCAGGGAGTTTTATCGCCATTGCACCGGGTGAATCAAGAGAAAATCGTCGACACTTTATCGGACTCAATTCACCGCCTCTTATTCCTGCGAGCGAACCCGGTGTACGAGTCCACCTCATCACCAACAACGTTAAAGGATTAAATATTGGTTCGCCTGTCTATTATCGAGGCTTTAAAGTCGGACAAATTGATCAGATTCAGTTCGACGATCATTTTGATAGAATTAAGCTTGAAGCCTTTATTAACAGCCCCTACGACAAACTTATCAACCCTAATACTAAATTTTGGAATATTAGTGGCTTTAATTTCAAGCTGGGCGCTAACGGTGCAGACTTTTCAATGGAATCTCTAGAAACTCTTGCGCTCGGTGGCATTACCTTCTCAACCCCTATGAGTCTTTCTGCTGGTGGAAAAGATAGCATCAATGAAAATACTATTTTTACATTATATGCTAACGAGCAAGATACCAATCAATCACCTATCTTTGAAAAACAATATTATGTCCTCTACTTTGATAGCAGTATTCGTGGATTGAATACTGGTGCACCTGTTGAATTTGATGGCATAGATATTGGAGAAGTTATAGATATCCGTCTACTCTATGATGAAAAACAGGAAAAAGCGATTATTCCCGTTCTCATAGAGCTAGAACCAGAACGCATTGCAAGAGTTAACCTTCCGCAAGATAGCGATAATCAAGATGATATTATGACAACGCTCATTCAACAAGGAATGCAGGCAAGTATAGAAACAGGCAGCTTACTGACTGGCGAAAAATTCATTCGCCTCTCTATGTATCCAGACGATAAACAAAATATCACCAAGGACAAATACAGTAGCTATACCGTATTGCCCACACGAAATACCGGTATCAATAAAATTACCGATGATATTGGCAGCATAGTCTCAACTGTTAAGAACCTACCATTTGAAAGCCTATTTAATAAAGCGCAAACCCTTATGGATAAAGCCGGTAATGCAGCAGGTAGTTTAGATAAAATCATTGCAACCAAAGAGATCCAAAATATTGGTAAAACGATTGATAAAAGTCTAAAACAGCTTGATGGTACCTTAGCTTCTGTCAGAACTACGAGCGATAGCGCAAATATTGTGTTGAAAAACTTAAATAACCAACTAAAAACAGTGACTATGCAGCTAGAAAACACCTTATCTGGACTTGCACCAAATTCCAATTTATATTACAACCTCAATCAAACATTACAAAACTTACAAAAAACTTCAATTAGTATTGATCGACTAATGAAGAAACTAGATGCTAAACCAAATGCTCTTATTTTTGGAGAATAACTATGCGCTGCTTATTAACGCTACTGCCTGTCTTTCTTCTTACTGCTTGTGGTAGTACACAATATTATATGATACCGCC
Organism: Suttonella ornithocola; assembly: GCF_001889065.1. Lineage (GTDB taxonomy): Bacteria > Pseudomonadota > Gammaproteobacteria > Cardiobacteriales > Cardiobacteriaceae > Suttonella_A > Suttonella_A ornithocola. The sequence goes on from NZ_LWHB01000083.1 coordinate 14,441, forward strand.
TAGCGAAGTAGCACCAATATCAGCAACTGCTCATACTACTAATGATAGCACTAAAAATAATAATATTTATGCCCTTCGCTATTTAACCCTTCCTGATTACCTCGATAATCAATATGTTATTTATTATGACGGAGAAGGAAAAGTTAATCGCAATCCCAAACGACTATGGAATGCAAACCTTTCTGATAACATTCGTAACAATCTACAACAACACTTGAGTTCAAATGGGCTATCTTCACTCTATACCTACCCGCTCCCTACCAACATACGCGCCAATCAAATTGTTGATATCCAAATTCGAGAAATGATAGCTAATGCAAAAACCAAACAATTTTATATCAATGCCGATTGGCAATTAACGACCTCTGACAACCACAAGCAATCTTTATATCATTTCAAACAAAATTATCCATTAGATAACACTCAAACCAATACTCTTATTAAACTGTATCAACGCGCTTTAATTGATCTCAGTAACGCTATCTTTCCAACCCTTTCCTATCATTAGCAGGACACGCACCATGCCAAAAGAAGACCTTCCCAACCTATCTCTATCTGAAAACATCCTCAGTCAACCTGTTATTTCTCTTGGAGATATCTCTAAAAACCAGCACACTAAACCCTTTGATGACAATTACTATACACAATCAGAATACGATAAAATCTTTGAACAATATCAATTATGGAAAAATTATGCACAATCTTTAGAAGAAAATATTTTTGCCATGGCAGACATGATTTATCATCTACTCACTTATATCAATGCTCAACAATTATCTCAGCAACAATCACCTATCATGATAAATGATATAGAAAGGCTGATAGACAAAGATGCACTTTTAACAACGATTGCTGCAGATTTAAGAAAATCTGGTATTGAATCTGGCATAGGCATTATCAGTGAAATGGAAGCCTTTCAAAACTATCTAAAAACCAATGTAATAGAAAAATGGCAAAAACAGTTAACAAAAACAGAGAGAGAAAATTTATCAAAACTTTTTCTTACTTTACAAAATAATAAAAATAATAATTCAGTTCAAGAAAATATTTAGAATTTATAAATTATAATAAAACCTTTCTATCAAAATATTCAATAGAAAGGTTTATAATATAGAAATATTAAAGTTTGATTATTTTACAAGACTAAAATTTAATTATTATTTAAAAATAAAATATTCGTTATTAGACTTTATATTTAGATAGACTTAAAAAAATTTAGCTTATATAAATTTTATTTTCCATATCATCAATCAAATTATTGATATAATTTGCTGTTAATATCTTTCCATTATCAAACTGAAATTGCGATATTTGATTATTATCTTGCCAATGACTAATTAATAAACCATCAGAATCATTACCCTGAAAATCAATCTCTAAGTTTCCATGCTGATTTAAGGAAAAAATTATATCATCAATATGAATACCTTGACCAAAAGAAACTATATTAAAATCTAACGTTCCACCTTGATCGTCAATAATATCGTAACCATCTCCAAAATTGAATACATAAGTATCATTACCTATTCCTCCTATAAGAGTATCGTTACCTACACCACCAACTAAAATATCATTACCAAACTCACCATATAATATATTATTTCCATCATTTCCAATTATCATATTATTGTGAAAATTCCCACGCCCTGCTAAATTATCACTACCTTGTAAAATTAAATTTTCAATATTATGACTTAGATGATAATTAACTGTAGAAATCACAGTATCCTTACCTTCACCAACAACCTCATGAACAATGTCATTAATATTATCAACATAATAAGTATCATCCCCCTTACCACCAATCATAATATCAATACCATATTTTCCATCTAGAACATCATCGCCTTCTTTAGCTATTAGCAAATCTTCTTTATTTCCTCCTATCAATATATCGTTTCCTTTATTTGTTAATAATACATTAGAGAATATTTGCTCTCCTTCAACTATAGAGCTATCATTATCTAGCAGGCTATACCAAGATTTTTGAGAGTATTCTTGCAAATAGTGATTTATCATATAATTTGTTAAAACAGTTTGACTATCCAAGCTATTTAAATAATTATTCATCCATAGAAGAGGAGTATGTTCTGTAGTATCAAAATGAATAATTTTATTTTTAATTTCTATAGCAGAATTAGGCAAATCATGAGCATTATGTTGTGCATAGTGATCAATAATTATATCTGTAATAGCACGCTGCCAAGTAGGTTTTTGAATTATTTTATTCTCAATTTGAGAGTTAATAAATCTACTAATTTTAGTAAAATCTTCTCTAAAAGAGTGTAAAAAATCTTGTGTATTTTGATGCAAAGATTCGTTTAATAAATGAACAATAAAAGATGATTGATTTGTACGATTATCATAAACAATATCATCTTTCATGATAGCGGTAAAAGTTTGTGGCATAACTTTTGCTACTTCCGTAAGGGTTGGCGCAGCCAAAGCTAAAGTGAGCAAATCAATAGAATGATAATCTCCAAAATTAAGTCCAAATCCATGGTCATTTGTATCAATAACTGTTAAGCTATCCATTATTTTTAATGCATTAAGGCTTTTTTCAATATTTCCTAGTCCTACATCTAGTCCATTTGTTAAAAACTCACCATTAAGAACGTAAGCTTGAACATTTTCTTCTCCGCGAATAGTCGTAGGATAAAGATTATCTCCAATAAAATCGTTACCTAAAATAGTATTCAATAATGTTTTTACAGAGTTTAGAGGCTGTTCAATAGTATAATACCCTTCTAAATCAATATCTGATTGATAGCCCAATTTAGTTAAATAATTGGCTACTGCATGAGCAACTTTTTCTGTAGCAGCTAAACGAAATGGAGCTGGATCAAAAGTATATGCTTTTTTATTAAAAAATACTCCCATTAAAGCTGCTAATCCGCCACCTAAAGAATGTCCAGTAAATTCGATTTCTGCATTAGGATATTGCTTTTTAATTGCTTGATAATAAACAGCAGCATCTTTTATCTGTTGATTAGCAGTCCCCACAGCGCCTATTTCTAAATCTGTAAACCATTCTTTAAAATCTGTGCGATTGGTCCCTGCATAGCTAATAACTATATGCTTATCTTTTTGATAAGCTGTTGCTTCAAAACCACTTTTTATATTTTGACTATGCCCTAAACTCCCTATCAATCCACTATTATTAGCAATTTCACCACTAAGTTTCGCCCAACCACTTGGAGGAATTTGTCTATCTGGAGTTAGTCTATCTGTTTCATTAGAAGCCGCCGCAAACATTGCATAATCTATTGTTGTTAAGGTCATAAATATTCCTAGTTTTGGCTAACAAGGTTTATTAGTATATGCTTAAAATAGTTAGATCTAAAATAATGATATTACACTTATGAAAAATTTTGAAAAGTGATTAATATATTCTTAAATGCTAATATTCAATGTAATTATTAAATATAAAGAGTCTTAAAAATAGCACTAACTCTTATTAAGATAATAATTTTTTTTACTAAAAAATCTATTTTTACAAATTTTGGCTTTTCAGCCATTTTGCAATATCTATAATTTGTGGAAAGCATATTTCATGCCCCATATCATAGCTTTTCCATTGTGCATCATAGCCTTGCTCAAGTAATCTCTGATGAGCATACTCTCCTAAAGCATAAGCTACAATTGGATCATGTCGTCCATGCATTTGCATAATACTAGGAGAATGTTCTGTTGCTTTTGGCAAGCTTTCTGGATCAGTCAAATAGCAAGATAAAGCTAAAATACCCCCACAAAGATATTGTGTCCCTAATGTTAATGCCATTACTCCACCTTGTGAGAAACCCGCAAAATAGATATTTTGAGCAGCAATTCCTTGAGAGATTTGGTCTTGATAAATCTCCCCAATTTGAGCAACGCTTTGTGCAATACCAACATTATCTACTTCACTAAATGAAAAAGACTTAATGTCATACCATCCAGGCATCCACATACCGTTGTTAACGGTAATTGGGCGAACCGGGGCTTGTGGAAAAATAATTTGTGTTCCGATATTTAAATTAAGATGAGGAATTATTGATAAAAAGTCATCAGCACTTGCACCTAATCCATGCATCCAAATAATCGTATGAGTTGGCGTTTCTATTGCAGAGTGAGTGATTCGTTTCAAAGGCTGTGTCATAATTCATACTTTTTGAGGAAGATTTGATGAGAATAGCACGTTTTTTACTGCTAATTCTATTTATTAGCGGCTGTGGTCAAAAAGGTCCACTATACTTAGAAAACCCAAATACCCTTGATTCTACGGAGAAAAATCACCATGCATAATACCGATTATTGGCGTATGCTTAAAGATGATTGTATTCAAACAGTTAATCTAGAAAAACTTGCTAAAGAATACGGAACACCGCTATATGTTTATGATGGCGATATCATCAAAAATATTCTTTCTGCCTATATCAACCATCCTCAAAAACCTTATATTCACTATGCCGTAAAAGCCAACAGCAACCTCTCGCTGCTCTCTCATATTGCAAAGTGGGGCGCAGGTTTCGATATCGTTTCTTTAGGGGAACTTAAGCGGGTTTTGAAAGCTGGCGGACAAGCTAAAAGTGTTGTTTTTTCAGGTGTAGCTAAGACAGATGAAGAAATTCGAGAAGCACTTAAACTAGGCATTGGCTGCTTTAATGTTGAATCAGAATCTGAGCTTTATCGACTATCGATTATCGCCACTGAACTCAAAATTAGCGCTCCCATTGCCTTTAGAATCAATCCCGATGTTGATGCGCAAACACATCCTTATATTTCTACAGGAATGAAAGATAATAAATTTGGCATTGCGCTCGAAAATGCTGAAAAACTTTATCAAACTGCCTCAGAGCTGTCAGGAATTAATATTATTGGCATCGGCTGTCATATTGGTTCTCAAATTACAACGCTAGACCCTTTTATTAAAGCGTTCCGCAGCCTAAAAACACTTGCA
>NZ_LWHB01000084.1 GCF_001889065.1 Suttonella ornithocola
GCCTTGCTTAAGGATATTGAGCAGTATCCTGATGATTACCAATGGGAAAGAGCTAGACGTTTTAATTGCTCGCAATCAGCGATTTGTTATGCTCTAAAGCGAACTAAAGATAACGCATAAAAAAAGATTAACCAACATCCAAAAGCCGACACAGAGAAAAGAGAGCACTTTCAAGAACAAATAGTAGATAAGACCGCTCAAGACAAACCGATAGTCTATCTTGATGAATGTGGTTTTAAAGCCTTTGATCATAGACCTTATGGCTACAGCACAAAAGGACAAGTTTGTCATGGAAGTGATAACTGGCATTTAAAGAACCAGAGCAATGCGATTGGAGGCATTATCAATGGAGAATTGTTTGCCTTACGCTTATATGATGGTTCTATTAACAGCGATATTTTCTCTCATTGGGTGAGAGAAGCACTGTTACCTGAGTTACCTAAAAACAGTGTAATTGTCATGGACAATGCCGCTTTTCATAAACGCAGTGATATAGTCAAATCAGCTAAAAAACAGAACGTTATCTACCGCCAGAATGGCTAGATAAGGGCTATAGGATGTTTTGTTTTTTAGCTGATCGCACTATATTCAAGCAATCATTGAAGAGCATGGGCATGAGATAGTTTGGTTACCCCCTTATAGTCCAGACTTAAATCCTATTGAAAAGATGTGGGCTTGGATTAAGCAAATCCGCAAAGAATGGCGGATGGATTGTATTGATACTTTATTCTTTTATCTGCTTTGGATTGGGTTGGGTTTTAGATGATTGCACTATATAATCTTGGTTTGATGTATAGCGAAGGTCTAGGTGTCATGCAAAATTATCAAACAGCACATGAGTGGTACGAAAAAGCTGCTGCTCAAAGTTTGCCACAGGCGCAATACAATCTCGGGGTGATGTATGAGGGGGGGTGGGGCGTGAAACAAGATGACGCGCAAGCGCGGCAGTGGTGCGAAAAAGCCGCCGCACAAGTCTTTGTAGAGGCACAATTTAATCTTGGGGTAATGTACGCCAACGGTCAGGGCATCGCGCAAGATTATGTTAAAGCACGTGAGTGGTGGGAAAAAGCCGCCGCGCAAGGTTTCTCGGAGGCGCAACATGGGCTATTGAAGTGCATTCGCAATACAAGCCATCAACTGACAAAATTGCGATGTCGATTTTATCGGAATACGGTCAGGCAATTGCCCACTATACTCTAGGCTTTTGAAAAATCTACGCTACAATATTTTAAATTTACGTTAAAGAAAATACGATGTTGTCCCTAATTAAACCTACTTATCAATGCACCCTGCTCTCTCTACTCTGCGCGGCTGCCTTTAGCGCCCCGCAGCTAGCGCTCGGTGAAGAAAACAATCCTTTTGACGGTAAACCACTAGAAACCCTTATTGCACAAGCAGAACAAGGCAATACGAAAGCGCAAGCAGAACTTTCCATTCGCTACGGCGACGCAGGCAACTACGCCGATGCATTTAAATGGGCACAACCAGCCGCTGAAAAAGGCGACGCAGAGGCGCAATTCAATCTTGGATGGCTATATGAAAATGGTCAAGGCGTTACGCAAGATTACAATAAAGCCTGCCAGTGGTACGAAAAAGCGGCGGCACAAGGCTTAGCGAAGGCGCAACAAGCGTTGGAAGAATTACAGCAGAAAGGCTATTGAAGTGCATTTTGCGCACATCGCAAAATACACCGCGTCATCACGCGGAATATTAACCACCTGATTGCGCCATTTTTAGCACTGCTTTCTGAGGGGAATATGCGCACCAATGCTGAGCGAATGAAAAAAGGGGAAGCACCTTATGTCTGGAAAAACGGGAAATATGAGCAATTGCAATTGCACCACTCGCGTCAGGATAGTCGTGGAGCGTTATATGAACTAACAGAACCAGTACATCAGACAAAAAAAGGAGTTGGAGGTAAAGCACTACATCCTTATGGTAACAGCAGTCAGCATCCGGAACGTCCCGTCAATCGTCCTGCTTTTAACCAAGATCGTAAGCAATATTGGAAAGACCGTTTGAAGCAATTAGAAGGAAAGTAATATGAATCAGAAAGAGCAAATTGAGTATTTATTGTCGCAGCAGAGCTACACTGTTCCAGTCAGAAGCGATGAAGACAGAAAAGAAGCGCAAAAAATCATAATGGAATTAGGGGTAAGAGAAGGCTCACAATTTTATGAGCTCTACTCAAAATATTTTATGGAGAGTTTAGATCATCGCGGTGGAACATCTAGTATAATAGACCCTCTTCCGGATGGATTTTCATATGAATATTTCCAATTTGCATGGGGATTACCAGACAACTACATCCTTTTCACCACCGGTGAGGGCGAAGGTGGCTACCTTTATGAAACCCAAGAAGAAAAAGTCTGGGATTTTAACCTCGGAGAGCGAGAGCAACTGCTGGCAGGCACCTTACCGCACTGGAACAGCTTTTACGACTTCATGCTTTGGTATCTACAAAGCGACAAAGACGTTGACGACGACTGAGCGCAGCGATAGCAAAACCTACTTGTGACCCACTGCCCAAGAGCCCTTGGGCAATCGCAGTCAGCATCTAAATTATCTTGTCGATCGTAGCCTGTTCAGAATAAAGATAAAGAGCAATATTGGAAAGACCGTTTGAATCCATTAGAAGAAAAGTAATCTGTTTTTTGCAAGGTTCTCAAAAGATGGGCTATTGACGCGCATTTTGCGCACATCGCAAAATACGCCGCGTCATCATGCAAAATATTGACCACACGACTTCGTCATTTTTAGCGCTGTTTCCTAAATCGGAATAAAAAAAGCTGCACGACTTTCCGCGCAGCTTTTTTTAAATGAGCAATAACTTAGCTCGCCACACCAATCAATGATAAATCACCTAATTCATCAAAATCCCGTTGTAATGCTGAGAGCAAAGCCAAGCGGTTCATGCGCAATTTCGGTTCATCGCACATCACCATGACGTTGTCAAAGAAATCTGCCAATGGCTTAGAAAGCGTGCCTAATACGGCTAAGGCCTGCGGATAGTCTCCGTTTTCTAAGTGGTTATGCAATTCCGGTTGAATGCTTGTCCACTGTTGGTAAAGCGTTTTTTCTGCCACCTCTTGTAATCGGTTTTCTTGCGGGTCGTCTTTTAGGCTACCGTTTTTCTTGAGAATGTTGCGGATGCGTTTGGCACTGTCTAGGAAGCTCGCAGCGTTTTCTTGGGTTAAGAAGTCGCGTAAGGCTAAGACACGGCGGTTCAACGCTTGCAATTCACTGTCGCCGGTTTGCGCAGCGCGGAAGATGCTAGGGTCAATGCCCTGCTCTTTGTAGTGATTTTCTAAGCGGTCAAAGCTGTATTGGGTGAGTTCTTCGCTTAACGCAGCAATATCAAGTTTTAATGCATCACGGTTCGCCTGTAAGATTTGCAGGCTTTGGGTAAAGACATCGCGTAAGTCAATCGCTAAGGATTTTTCTAAGGCTAGACGCAATAAACCAATGGTCGCACGGCGTAGCGCGTATGGGTCTTTGCTGCCTGTTGGTTTCGCGCCAATCGCAAAGCCGCCAGCAAGGTTATCAAGTTTTTCTGCTAAGGCAAGCGTTGTGCCGACAGCGGTTTGCGGAAGCTCTCCGCCTGCGCCTAACGGGTAGTATTGTTCTTGCAAGGCAGCAGCGACTTCGCTATCTAAGCCTTCTTTTTCGGCATATTTTCTGCCATATAGCCTTGTAGCTCGGGAAATTCCATCACCATTTCGCTTAATAAATCGCATTTGGCGAGTTCAGCAGCTTGCTGGACTTTATCTTTATCCGCTTCTGTCAATTCCGTTAGATAGGCGGCGATTTTTGCCACGCGTCGGCTTTTATCAGCGATTGAGCCGAGTTTTTCTTGGTAAACGACGTTTTCTAATTTTGGTAATCGTTCGGATAATGAGTATTTTAAATCCTGATGCCAGAAAAATTCGGCATCGGCAAAACGTGGACGAATCACGCGTTCGTTGCCCATGCTAACCAGTTCAGGATGCTCACTGATGAGATTGGCAACCGCGATAAAACAAGGCAACAATTTGCCTTTTTCATCGACCACCGCGAAAGTTTTTTGATTATCCTGCATGGTGGTAATCAACACATCTTGCGGCACGTCTAAAAAACGCGCTTCAAATTCGCCATATATCGCTTGTGGATATTCGGTTAATGCTGCCACTTCATCAATTAATGCTTCTGGCATAACCGCTTTGCCCCCGACTTTATTCGCCACTGCCTGCACTTGCGAGATGATTTCCTGACGGCGCGCTTCGCTATCAACAATAACGTAGGCTTCAGCTAAATCCGCTTCATAGTTATCCGCATGACTAATCACCACAGGGGTTGGATGATGCACACGATGCCCTTGTGTTTCGCGCCCTGATTGCAGCCCAAAAAATTCTAATGGTAAGACTTTATCATCCGCTAATGCCACTAATGCATTGACTGGACGCACGAAACTTTGTTCGTTATCGCCCCAACGCATCCGTTTGGCAATCGGTAGTTTATGAATGACGGCTTCAAAAATTTCAGGGAGTTTTTCTTCAAACGTGGCGCTTGGACGTTCTTCACGATAAAAAAGGTGCGTGCCTTTTGGGGTTTCAATCGTGCTGAGTTCATCAGGGGAATTTAATCCGCAGCCTTTGGCAAAGCCGATGGCGGCGCGCGTCCAGTTACCGTCTGCGTCTTTAGCAACTTTTAGAGATGGTCCTTGGTTTTCCCAAATTTGTGGCACTTGTTTTTCACTTAAATTGCGCATCCGCCAAGCTAAACGGCGTGGCGTGGCGAAGGCTTTGATGCTCTCGCAGTTAAAGCCGTTTTCAATGAGTTGTTCTGCCCATAATTGCGTACCGGCTTCAGAGAGTTGTTGTACCGCAGCGGTTGGTAGTTCTTCTGTGGCAATTTCTAGTAAAAAATTCATACGTTTTCTCCGTTACGGCAAAGTGGGAAACCTAGTGCTTTACGCGCTTCAAAATAAGCAACTGCAGCAGCTTTAGAGATGGCGCGCACGCGTAAGATATAGCGTTGCCGTTCAGTAACCGATATGGCGCGCCGTGCATCTAACAAGTTAAACAAATGTGAGGCTTTTAGCGCTTGTTCATAAGCAGGCAATGCCAATTGTTTTTCGGCTAATTGCAATGCCATTTCTTCCGCTTGGTTAAATTGTGCGAATAATTGTTCGGTATTGGCGTGTTCAAAGTTATAAGCGGATTGTTCACACTCATTTTGTTGATGCACGTCGCCGTAGGTTAATACGCCGTTGCGCGTGGTTGTCCACACTAAATCATAAACGCTATCAACACCTTGCAAATACATGGCAATGCGTTCTAAACCATAGGTTAATTCTCCCATCACTGGTTTACATTCCATGCCGCCTGCTTGTTGGAAATAGGTAAACTGCGATGCTTCCATGCCGTCAATCCACACTTCCCAACCGAGTCCCCATGCGCCTAAAGTTGGTGATTCCCAGTTATCTTCCACAAAACGAATGTCATGAACCGCTGGGTCAATCCCAATCGCAAATAAGGATTGTAAATATAAGTCTTGAAAACGCGCTGGCGAAGGTTTCATCACTACTTGGAATTGGTAGTAACGCTGTAAACGGTTAGGGTTTTCACCATAGCGTCCATCGGTTGGACGGCGTGAAGCCTGAACATACGCCGCATTCCACGGTTCTGGTCCGATTGCGCGCAAGAAGGTTGATTCATGAAAGGTGCCTGCGCCTACTTCCATATCGTAAGGTTGCATGATTGCGCAGCCCTGCTCTGCCCAAAAGCGTTGCAAGGTTAAAATCATATCTTGAAAAGTAAGAGGTTCTGCCATGAGAATATCCGCTTAAGAAAAAAGAACCTATTTTAACTGTAGTGTCCAATGCTAGCAAAGATTGCTACAATAACTTTTTTAGATAGGAGACGTGTATGACCCCTCATATTAATGCTAAAGATGGTGCTTTCGCTGAAACGGTTTTAATGCCTGGTGATCCTTTACGTGCAAAATTTATTGCTGAAACTTATTTGGAAAATCCTGAAGAAGTGACCAATGTTCGTAATATGCTTGGTTTTACGGGTACTTATAAAGGAAAACGCTTATCTGTAATGGGACATGGAATGGGGATTCCTTCATGCTCTATTTATGCTAAAGAGTTAATTACTGAGTATGGCGTAAAAAATATTATTCGTGTTGGCTCTTGCGGTGCTGTGCGCGATGATATTCATGTTCGCGATGTGATTATTGGTTTAGGGGCATCAACGGATTCTAATGTAAACCGCACGCGTTTTTTAGGGCATGATTTTGCTGTAACGGCGGATTATGAATTGGTTGCTGCTTTAGTTGCTGCTGCAAAGTCGCAAAATATCAATGCAAAAGTGGGCGGATTATTCTCAGCCGATTTATTTTATAACCCTGACCAACGCCTGAATGAAGCGTTGAAAAAATATGGCATCATGGGAGTAGAAATGGAAGCTGCCGGTATTTTCGGTGTTGCCGCTGAGTTTGGTGCAAAAGCCGCTGCCATTTGCACGGTTTCTGACCATATTTTACGCGAGGAATACACCACTGCAGAAGAACGTCAAACGTCTTTTAATGAGATGATGATTATTGCTTTAGAAGCTGCATACTCTCTATAAAAAAGAAAATGCCATAAAAAATAAAGCCCGCTCAAGACAGACGGGCTTTTTTTATTCTCTAATAAATCAATGTTTGGGATGTAGTTCTAATAAAATCCAGCCTTCTTTGTCATCTATGCGATGAATGTTATAAGCCTCTTCATAATGTTCGCGAATAACACTTTCTTGTCTCTCTAGCAAACCCGCAAAGTATAAAACAGATTTTTCATGTAAATGTTTTTCAAACTGAGTACGCAACACACACAAAGGTTCTAATAAGATATTCGCCATTAAGATATCGACTTTAGGTGCATCATTTGGATTTTCACAAAGTGTAATTTTGTCTCTTACGCCATTTTTTTCGGCGTTTTCCGCCCCTGCTTGTAACGCCTGCGGATCAATATCTGTTTGCCAAACATGCTCAGCGCCTAATAATGCTGCGGCAATCCCTAAAATGCCGCTACCGCTGCCATAGTCATAAACGGTTTTATCTTGAAGCGTAATATGATTAACCAAAGCGCTAAGACACATTGCTGTTGAAGGGTGCGTTCCTGTCCCAAAGGCAAGTCCTGGGTCTAAACGTAAAACCGTAGCATTTGGTTCATCTATACGATGTTCTGTGGCTGCCACCCAAAAGTTTTTTCCAAAAGGAATGGGCTGAAAGTAATCAAGCCAAGCTCGTACCCAATCTTCATCTTTTAATAAATGCTCACCAATCGGATAATTATCGCCCAGACTCTGTTTTAAAATAGATAGCACCTCTGATTTATCCACTTGTAAATCATACAGTCCTGTTACTTTGGTGGTTTGCCATAAAGGTGTGGTACCAATAGGCGGTTCAAAAATTTCTTGCTCGTCGGCTGCTTGATAGGTAACAGCTAAAGCGCCTGAAAGTTCGAGCGCGGTTTCTAATAGTAAGGCTTCATCATCATTATGGGCGGTTAAAGTCAATTCCAACCATTGTTTTTCTGTCATATTTCAATCTCTCTGCTATTACAAATGAATTTTGTTGATTTTCTTAAATGTATTGTATCTAAATCTATTTGTTAAAAGTTTGGGATTATCACAATTCTTTCGCAAATTCCCTAAATATTAAAAGAATATTTTCAAACTTAATCGGTATAATAGCTAACTTTTAAGCTTATTAGGTTAGTTATGTGTGGAATTGTGGGGATTGTCGGTAAAGGACATGTTAACCAAGCGCTTTATGATGCACTAATTGTTTTACAGCATAGAGGGCAAGACGCTGCCGGTATCGTGACTGCTGAAAATGGACGCTTTTTTATGCGCAAATCCAATGGGCTAGTGGCAGATGTTTTTAGCGAGAAACATATGCGACGATTAGTTGGCAATATTGGTATTGGACATATTCGATACCCTACCGCTGGGAGTTCTTCTAGCGCTGAGGCGCAACCAATGTATGCTAATTCACCTTATGGTATTGTATTAGCACACAATGGAAATCTCACCAATGCCGATAAGCTTATTGGCGAAATTTATGCCAGTGATTTACGGCATATCAATACGCAATCTGATAGCGAAGCATTATTAAATATCTTTGCGCATGAACTTGCACGCGATGCAAACATTCCACCAACTCCTAATCAAATATTTGCAGCCATCTCTCGCTTACATGAGCGCGTTAAAGGCGCTTATGCTGTTGTTGCGTTGATTAGTGGCTATGGACTTGTTGCTTTTCGTGACCCCTACGCTATTCGCCCACTCATCTATGGCTATCGTGAAACAGATAATGGTACAGAATATATGGTCGCTAGCGAATCTGTCGCCTTACAAAGTCAGGGTTATAAGGTCATTCGAGACATTGAGCCAGGAGAAGCACTTATCATCACAGAAGATGGTCAACTTCATCATCAACAATGCGCACAAACTCCAGAAAGAGTCCCTTGTATTTTTGAGTACGTCTATTTCGCCCGCCCTGATTCTACTATCGACGGTATCAATGTGTATAAAGCGCGGCTCAGAATGGGAGAAAAACTCGCCGAAAGAATCGAAAAGGAATGGTCAAATCATGATATTGACGTTGTCATCCCCATTCCTGATACCAGTCGTTCATCTGCTATTGAGTTGGCAAACCGGTTAGGCGTTAAATTCCGCGAAGGCTTTATGAAAAATCGTTACATTGGACGAACTTTTATTATGCCAGGTCAAACTTTACGTAAAAAGTCTGTCCGTCAAAAACTTAATGCTTTGGAATTAGAATTTCGTGGGAAAAATGTTTTACTAGTAGATGACTCCATTGTTAGGGGAACCACTAGCGAGCAAATTATTCAAATGGCACGAGATGCTGGTGCGAATAAAGTGTACTTTGCAAGTGCTGCCCCTCCTGTGTGTTATCCAAATGTTTATGGTATTGATATGCCTACACATGAAGAGCTGATTGCCTATAATCGCAATGAAAAAGAAATTGCGCAAGAAATCGGTGCTGATAAAGTTATCTATCAAAAGCTAGATGACTTGGTAAAAGCCTGTTTAGCAACCAAACATTGTTTGCCCCAAAAATTTGATTGTTCTGTTTTTGATGGAAAATATATCACTGGAGATATAGACGAAAACTATTTCAAACGTCTACAACAATCACGTGCCGATAACAGTCGAGCACGCATAACCCCTATTGGTAATAAGCCAATTGATTTAATGAATGCCAATGATTAAACTCAAAATATGATATTTAACAAAGGAACATCATGATCAAAATTAGATATAGTCAAATCAACTAAAAAACAGGACGTTTTATAAACATTACCTTAGTGCTTCTGGCGGTAAATGGTGTTCTGTTTTTTAGCTGATTGCACTATATATTTTAATTTTAACCTCTCTTTTGCTACTTTCTTTTTACACTAGCGATGCCCAAACAAAGAATACTTATCAAGTTGTTAGCGAATCTGGATACATTCCCTTTGCTTATTGGGATGAAAACAATACTCCCACAGGATTTGATATTGAAATCCTCAAAGCAATTGCAAAAGTAGAAAATCTAAGTTTTGAGTACAAAACCATTCCTTGGAAAGTTATGTTTGACACTCTAGATAATGGCACTAGTGATATTATCACTTCCGGAATTAGTATTACTGATGAGCGTAAATCCAGATTCACCTTTACTGACCCCTATTTTCAATCAGATAAAACTGTTTTATTAGGTAAAAACAACGTTGATATTAAAAATATAGAAGAGCTCAAAAATCTTAAAGTTGGCGTAAAAGAAGCTCTACATCAGAAAAAGTTATAAAAAGCTTTAGGATTCAATAATATTATTCCAGAAAAAACAACCTTTCTTGCTATTAAAAAAGTTCTCACCGGAAAAAATGATGCTGCTGTGAGTGACTTTGGTGTAGTTAAATACTATCAAAAACGCTATAACGACCTTAACTATCTTGTCATTCCTAATAGTACCGTAGAATTTGGTTTTGGCGTAAAAAAAGGAAATCATGTTTTAGCTGAAATACTTAATCGTGGACTAAAAACAATTAAAGAAAATGGTACCTACGATAAAATTTATCAACAATATTTTGCAGATTGATACTACTTAACTTAAGAAACTATGAAAAATAAATTGACTCAAAGCATACTCGTTATAGCTCTTAGCATTGGTAATAGCTATGCTAAAGAAACCTATAAAGTAATGACAGAATCCAACTTTATTCCATTTGTCTATTTAGATGAACAAAAAAAACTAACTGGATTTGATATTGATATACTAAATGCTATTGCTAAAGTAGAAGAAATAAACTTTGAATATAAATCTACTATTTGGATTCAGCTCTTTAAAGCCATTGAGGAAAATGACGCAGATATAATTACTGCTGGTATTACCATTACAGAGGAAAGAAAAAAAATTGTTGATTTTACTCAACCTTACTTTACTTCTGAACAAAAGGTCTTTGCACGCTCAGGCTATTCAGAAAAAAAATTAGAAGATTTAAGAAATTCTAGTATTATTCTGAAAAAAGATACAACCTCCGATAACCTAATAAAATCTCTTGATTTTGTCAATATTTCTTATGATGATACTACTTTCAAACTTATAAAAAAAGTTCTAGGTGGTGAATATGCAGCAACCATTACTGATAGTGGCGTTGTAGATTATTACTACAATAGATATAAATCTTATCGACCTACCATATTTAGCATTCCTAATACTACAGAATACTATGGCTTTTGGGTCAATAAAAACAAAAAAGAATTATTAAATAAATTAAATAATGGTTTAAAAATCATTAAAGAAAACGGTCAGTATAAAGAAATTTATAACAAATATTTTTCTAATCAAAATACAGGTAATTGAGGTTTATATGAACCAAAAATCAATCGCTTTAATTATACTTAGCACAAATTTTTATCAATTAAGTTATGCGCAAGAAAATAAAACTTATTTAGTTATGGGAGAAAGTAACTCTATTCCATTTATTTATTTAGATGAGAAAAAAGAGCCTACCGGATTTGATATAGATATTCTCAAAGCAATTGCAAAAGTAGAAAATTTAAATTTTGAATATAAAACTACCATATTTGATCTTCTATTTGATAATTTAGAAAATAAAAAAGCTGATATTATTAGCTCTGGTATCACTATTACACCCGAACGACAAAAGAGAATGGCATTTTCCAAACCTTATTTTGATTCAGAACAGATGGTTATGGTTAATACCGCACATAAAAATATCTCTAATTTAGAAGAATTATCAAAATATAATATTTCGCTCCAAAAAGATACAACCTCAGATGCTCTTCTAAAAAAAATAGGTGGCTTTAATCATCTAAACTATGAAGAAAACACTTATCTTATTATTAAAAATACGATTAGTGGAAAAACAGATGCTGCTATTAGTGACTCCGGTATCATTCAATACTATAAAAATCGCTTCGAAAAATATCAACCAAAAATTTTCTCTATACCCAATACAAAAGAATATTATGGCTTTGCTGTTAGAAAAGAAAATCAAGAACTACTTGATAAAATCAATTCAGGAATAAAGACTATTAAAGAGAATGGGACTTATGAAAAAATATATAATAAATATTTTTCAAAATATGAATAATCATATATAAAAATCATCTAACATATAAAATAATGTATTTTTAAATAATTACACCAAATAGCTAAATATTTATAAATTTAAATAAAATCATTATATTACTACAATATCATATACAAAAATGCGTAGGCATAAATATTCAGCTATATAAGAAAGTATTTTTTTCACTTTTTAATATATCTTCACTGATCATGTTATCCTTTCCTTACTTAGCAACACAAAACTTAGATATACCTACGTCTATTCCTCTACATATTATTGATAAACCTTTATTAAACAAATATTATCTTATTAAAAATTCTAATGGAATATGGCAATTATCATACAATGAGGAGAAGCCTATTTATATAGATTTCTCAGATAAATACTATCGTTGTAGAGGTGGTAAAGAATATCTTCCAAAAGCTTTTAAGAAGCTACCGAATCATACTATCTTAGATGCAACTGCAGGCTGGGGAAGAGACGCATGGTTATTAGCCTATAGAGGATTTAAAGTAACATTATGCGAACAACACCCTGCGCTTTATTTAATGCTCAAACAAGCCGTTGAGCGTGCAAAAAATGAATTACTAACTACCAAAGCCGCTAGCAATCTATTAACAATTTACGGAAATTCTGAAGAACACATTAAAAATAATGGCGAAAAATATGATGCTATATATTTGGATCCAATGTTTCCACCCCGAACTAAGCAAGCCAAAGTAAAAAAAGATATGCAAATTTTACATACTTTAATTTCAGATTTTCCAAATAATGGCGATCAGTTACTAGATATAGCTATTAATAGCGGCTGCAAAAAAATTATCGTTAAACGCCCAAAAGGCGCAGATTTTCTAAATAATATGCCACCTCACCATAGCTTACAGGCACCAAATACTCGATATGATATTTATATCAATAATTAAATCTCACTAAACCATATCAACTACTTATTTTTAGTTTTATGAATCATTGCTCTAATATAGTTATGCTTTAACCATTTACTGGTAAGAAAAACTGCTAATATATGTAAGATAATTAGCACTTCTAATATATTAACCAATAAACCATGTAGTTCACTAAAATTATAATGATAAAGCTGATAGTCATAAGCCAAATCAAATATATATTCATTAACTGCTGGAATAATGCTTCCTGTTTCTGTTGTAAGTGCTGCCATATAGCCAGTTCCTGCAATAGCTATAATTAATAACCAAGCAGACCAAATAAACAATAAACCAAAAGCATTATGTCCTATTGTTTTGTGTTCACGATTCCGTATTTCCTCAATATGAATTTTCATTCCTAAAATAGTTGGAATCATATCTCTTACTCTTGCAGGAAATTTAGCACCAATGATTCCCCATAATAACCGAATTATTACAAGAGAGAAAATAATATAACCTGTTATTTGATGTATGATACTACCGGGGCGCACAATAAAAATATTTATTATGCAGCCTAAAGCAACTAACCAATGGGTAATTCTAACCAATCTATCCCAAATAAAATTTTTATCATTCACGCTAAGCCTCATTTAGCCATTCAGAAACAAACGTAACTTTGACCTAAAATATTTATTTATGTTTAAAATAAAAGCCCCAATTATGAAATAAAGGGGCTTCTTTGCTACTAGATATAAAAATTATTTAACATCAAAATATTTATGACCTTGTTTACGAGTATCATTCATTTCATTTAACAATACTTGGACACCATCTCTATCATTACTTTCAATTGCAATTTCTAAATCTGCAATTTGTTTGCGTAGAGTTTGCATGCCTTGCTGAAATTTTTCTTTATCTTCAGCAGTAAGTTTATTTTTGTCATCTAATCCTAGCGCTTGAGCTTGGCTTGCCCACTTTGCCAATTCTGTTGCTGGCTCTGCCATAGCAGCAAGACTATCTGCTGACTTAAGCTTTTTGAAATTTTTTCCCATTTGTTTCATTGTATCTTCTAAATCCAATTTATCATCTACTATAGTAGGTGCTTGTAATGATTTCACTGGTGATTCAATCATAACGGTTTCAGAAGAAGGTGTAACGCTGATTTCTGTTGCGCTATCCATAACCTTTCCAGCGCTTACAACATCTGTCGTTTTTTGAACTTCTGTATAAACTTCTGCTTTAATAGTTGAATCTGGGCGAGCTTGCGCAGTATCTATGGTATTATTGGTAGCAGCAAAACCTATGTTTGCTACTGCCAATGTCACGATTGAAGTTAATAATAATTTTCTCATAATTGCCTCTCTTTATTGTGTGAATGCCTAATATAGCAATATATTGACTTTATTTATTTAAATTCTTGTAAGTTTTTATTTTATATAACATCAATTGCTTTCAAACTTTTTCCAATCTTCTTTTATTTTTATTTTTGCCCTAGTCAATGCTAAAGCATTAGGAATAATATCTTTTGTGATAACAGAACCAGCACCAATAGTCACATTATTTCCTAAAGATAAAGGAGCAACCAGTGCAGTATTTGAGCCTACAAAAACATTATCTCCAATCATTGTTTTAAACTTATTTTTACCATCATAATTACAAGTAATGGTTCCAGCACCGATATTAACTTTTGAGCCAACAACTGAATCACCTATATAGCTCAAATGATTAACTTTACTTTCTATTCCAATAGTACTGCCTTTAATTTCAACAAAATTTCCGATTCTAGAATGGCTATGTAAAATAGTATTAGGACGTAATCGGGCAAAAGGTCCAACATTAACCGCTTGCTCTACTGTTGTTTTCTCAATAATGCTATAGGCATGAATAACACTATCATTTCCAATGGTACAATTTTCTAAAATACTCCCTGCTTCAATAATCACTCTATCGCCAATAATAACTTTACCCTTAAAGAAAACATTAGGTTCAATAATAACATCCTTTCCAACTTCTACCTCTCCGTGAATATCACAGCGTAAAGGATCAATAATAGTGACTCCTTTATCTAATAATTTCTTAACTTGTTGTTGACGGTAAATACGTTCTGCTTCAGCAAGTTGAATCTTATCATTGATACCTATCATTTCATCTACTTCTTTAATAGACACGCTATCCACAGTCTCTCCATTAGCACTCAATAAGCCAATAATATCCGTTAAATAATATTCTTTTTGTGCATTTTGGCAACTTATCATTGGAATAAACTTTGCTAACAAATGGTTTTGTATAGCCATTACGCCAACATTAATTTCCTTAATACCTTTTTCCATTTCATTGGTATCTTTTTCTTCAATAATGCCAACTATTTCTTTTTGTTCATTTCGAATAATTCTTCCATAACCGAATGGATTATCAACTGTAGCAGTTAGTAAAGCTGCGCCCTTTTCTTCTGCTACATTGATAAGTTTATTGATTGTATCTAATTGAAGGAAAGGTCCATCGCCAAAAACAATTAATGTCACGCCATTTGTTTCTAATAATGGAAGCGCTTGTCTAACAGCATGCCCTGTTCCCAATTGCTCTTCTTGAGCTACCCAAGAAAGATTTTGATAGTCTTCATTGAGTGCCTCTTGTAAAACATTTCCTTGATAACCATAAATAATAGCAATATCTATATCTTTTACTTGCTGTAAAGTTTCTAATAGATGCTTTATCATTGCTTTACCACCCAGAGATTGTAAAACTTTGGGTAAATCAGAACGCATTCTTGTTCCTTTACCTGCTGCTAAAACTAATGCTAATTTATGATTATGTTTCATCTTTAACCTCATAAAAGAAAAGCCGACTATTTGTCGGCTATAATATTATAAATTGGCTATATTAATTAAGTATTAATGTTTATTACGGCGAATAGCAGAAATTTGCGCTGTTAGTTGAGCTATTTCCATATGAATACGTATCGCATCAGGACCAGCATCATTAATGCCTTTCATCCTAGCAACAGCTCTTTCTTTAGCAGCCTTGATTTCAGCCTCATCTAAATCTTCAGCTCGAATAGCTTCATCAGCCAAAATAATGGTCTGTTTTGGTTGGACTTCAATAAATCCTCCAGAAACATAGATAACCTGCTCTTCTCCATTCTCTAATGTCAATCTCACTTGACCTGGTTTGAGCATTGCCATCATTGGACTATGTCTTGCCAAGATACCAAGTTCTCCCGTAGTCGCTGTTGCTGCAATTTGTACAACATTGCCTTCATATAAACAGCGGTCTTGGCTCACAACATTAACGGAAAAAGGCGTTGCCATATAAACTCCTTAGGCTTTTGCCTTCATTTTTTCAGCTTTTTCAACAGCTTCATCAATTGAACCTACCATATAAAAGGCTTGCTCTGGTAGATGATCGTATTGTCCTTCAACAATTCCTTTAAACCCAGCAATAGTATCTTTTAATGACACATATTTACCAGGAGAACCTGTAAATACTTCTGCTACGAAAAATGGTTGTGATAAGAAACGTTGAATTTTACGAGCGCGAGTAACGATTTGCTTATCTTCTTCAGAAAGCTCATCCATACCTAAAATGGCAATAATATCTCTTAACTCTTTATATCTTTGTAAAACGCCTTGAACACTTCTTGCAACATTATAATGTTCTTCACCAATAATAAGTGGATCTAATTGTCTAGAAGTTGAATCTAATGGATCCACAGCCGGGTATATTCCTAGCTCTGCAATCTGGCGAGAAAGAACGATTGTAGAGTCTAAGTGTGCAAAAGTTGTTGCAGGCGATGGATCTGTTAAGTCATCAGCTGGAACATATACTGCTTGAATAGAGGTAATTGAGCCTTTTTTCGTAGATGTAATACGCTCTTGTAATTTACCCATTTCTTCTGCCAAAGTTGGCTGATAACCTGCTGCTGAAGGCATACGCCCTAAAAGTGCAGAGACTTCTGTACCAGCAAGCGTATAACGATAAATATTATCTACGAAGAAAAGAACATCTCTACCCTCTTCTCTAAAATATTCAGCCATGGTCAAGCCTGTCAATGCCACACGGAATCTATTTCCAGCAGGCTCATTCATCTGTCCATAGACCAATGAAACTTTATCTAAAACATTTGACTCTTTCATTTCATAGTAAAAGTCATTCCCTTCACGAGTCCGCTCACCAACACCAGCGAACACAGAATAACCGCTATGCTCAATAGCAATATTTCGGATAAGTTCCATCATATTGACGGTTTTACCTACACCAGCACCACCGAACAAACCAACCTTACCACCTTTTGCAAAAGGACATAATAAGTCAATAACTTTAATACCTGTTTCTAATAGCTCTGTTGAGCTAGACAGTTCATCATACGCTGGTGCTTGACGATGAATGCCCCATTTTTCTTCAGCAAGAATCTCTCCATCGTGATCAACTGGTTCACCAAGTACATTCATAATTCTTCCCAACGTAGCTTTTCCTACAGGGACTTGAATCGGTGCACCGGTATTGGTAATTTCCATTCCTCTTGTTAAACCATCAGACGAGCCCATCGCAATTGTTCTAACAATACCGTCTCCAAGCTGCTGTTGTACTTCAAAAACGATTCCAGCTTCTTTCGATACAAGAGCATCATTAATATTAGGAATAGCATCAATAGGAAACTCAATATCAACAACAGCGCCGATTATTTGCACAATTTTACCTATACTCATATAAACCTCTTCAATTCATTAAACGGCATCTGCGCCGGCAACAATTTCTGTTAACTCTTGGGTAATCGCCGCTTGGCGAGCTTTGTTATATTTCAGTTGTAATTCACTAATTAAATTACCAGCATTATCCGATGCATTTTTCATTGCAATCATTCTAGCTGACATTTCAGAAGCTATATTTTCTAGAACAGCTTGCTTTATAGTACTTTCGATATATCTTCTCAATAACTTATCTAGAATAGCTTCAGGACTAGGTTCATAGAGATAATCCCAAGAATGCTCTTTAGCATGTAGCCCATCATCATGATTAATACTTGCTGGTAATAGCTGTTCTACTCGCGGCTCCTGAGTCATTGCATTAACAAAATAATTAGAAACAATCTTAACTTGTTGTACTTCATTATTCTGAAATGCTCTAATCATCGGTAAAGCACCGCCGATAATATGTTGTATCTCAGGCATCTCTGGATAGTTTTCAACTGTAGAAAGAATTTCTATTCCCACCTGCGTTAGAAAACTAACCCCTTTTCTTCCAAAGACAGAAACTATTATTTTTCGTCCCGCTGCTTGATCTTCTTGAACTTTTTTTAGAAAAAGTTTAAAAAGATTAATGTTTAAACCGCCGCACAAACCTCTATCTGTACTAACAAGAATATAACCAACTTTCTCAATCTTTTCTGGCTTAACAAGAAAAGGATGCTGTGTATGAGAACTGGCATTCATCAAATGCCCAATCACCCTTAAAATATTATCTGTATAAGGTCGGCTAACACGCATGTGTTCTTGAACTCGACGAACTTTAGACGCAGCAACCATTTCCATGGCTTTGGTAATTTTTTGAGTATTTTTTACACTTTTTATCTGTCCGCGAATTTCTTTGGCATTAGACATAGTCTGTTCCTACCATGTTCCTTTTTCTTTGAAGTTATCCAAAGCAGCATGAATATCTTTTTCTATTTCATCGTTATAATCGCCATTTTCATTAATACGATCTAATAAAGGTTGATATTCACTATGCATAAAAGAAAGCATAGCTGCTTCATATTTCATGATATCTTCAATAGCAACATCATCCAAATATCCCTTATCAGCAGCAAATAAAGAAATACCCATTTCTGCTGTATTCAAAGGTGAATATTGTTTTTGCTTCATCAATTCAGTAACACGTTGACCATGTTCAAGTTGTTTTCGGGTAGCTGCATCTAAATCAGAAGCAAATTGCGCAAAAGCTGCAAGTTCTCGATATTGTGCTAAAGCCAAACGAACACCACCACCTAATTTTTTAATTATTTTTGTTTGGGCAGCACCCCCAACACGAGAAACTGACAAGCCAGCGTTAATAGCTGGACGAATACCAGAGTTAAATAAATCTGTTTCTAAAAAGATTTGTCCATCAGTGATAGAAATAACGTTGGTTGGAACAAAGGCTGAAACGTCACCCGCTTGTGTTTCAATAATTGGTAAAGCTGTTAACGATCCTGTTTTGCCTTTTACTTCTCCATTTGTTAATCGTTCAACTTCATCAGCATTGATGCGAGATGCACGTTCTAATAAGCGAGAATGAAGATAAAACACATCTCCGGGATAAGCTTCACGACCAGGAGGACGACGCAATAACAAAGAAACTTGCCGATAAGCCCAAGCTTGTTTCGTTAAGTCATCATAAACAATCAAAGCATCTTCACCACGGTCACGGAAGAATTCTCCCATCGCACAACCAGCATAAGGTGCAATATACTGCATTGCAGCTGAGTCAGAAGCTGATGCAGCAACAATAATAGTATGCTTTAATGCATCATGTTCTTCTAATTTACGAACGACTGCTGCAATTGAGGAGGCTTTCTGACCAATAGCAACATAAATACATTTTACGCCAGTATCTTTTTGGTTAATGATCGCATCAACAGCAATTGCTGTTTTACCAGTCTGACGGTCTCCAATAATCAACTCACGTTGCCCTCGACCTACAGGCACCATAGAGTCAATAGACTTCAATCCTGTTTGTAAAGGCTGGTCTACTGATTGACGCTCAATAACGCCTGGAGCTATTTTTTCAATAGGTGAAGTAGTATTGGTCTTGACATCGCCTTTTCCGTCGATAGGTTCACCTAGTGCGTTTACTACTCGTCCTAATAATTCTCTCCCAACAGGAACTTCAAGAATTTTTCCTGTACATTTAACCTTATCCCCTTCACGAAGATGAGTATAATTTCCTAATACGACTGAACCGACATTATCACGTTCTAAGTTTAACGCAAGCGCGTATTCTCCTCCAGGCAGTTCTATCATTTCTCCAAGCATTACTTGCTGTAAGCCTTGGATACGAACAATTCCATCGGACACACTGATGATGGAGCCTTCGGCTTTACTGTCTACTTTGCTATCATAGTCAGCAATTTTTTCTTTGATAAAGCTGCTAATTTCAGCGGCATTTAATTGCATATTAATTCCTCAAGTCATCAAGCTTCCGGGCAAATTGTTCAATCCGCCCTCTAGTAGATTGGTCAATAACCAATCCGTCATATTCAATTCGTAGTCCTGCTAATAAGCTTGGTTGTTCTTTTACTTTTAAAACAATTTTCTTATTAGTTTTCTTTTCTAAGAAAAGACTTATTTTTTTTTCTTCATCAGAAGTTAGGGATTTAGCGCTATAGACCGTAGCTTCAAGCATACCTTCTGATTCATTTAGTAACTGATCATATTTCAAGGCAATTTCTGGCAACACACTAAGCCGATCATTTTCACGCAAAATATGAAGAAGATTTCTTTCTTCTTTTGTCAGTTTACTGTCACGAGTACTTACCAAATATTGCTCTAGCCAATTTACGAATTCATCATAAAAACCAGGAGCGAATAATCTTGCAAGTACAATTTCAGACTGACAAAAATCAGCAGCAGCAGTTAAAAACTCCTGCCACTGAATTTGAGATTGCTTATTTACAGTTTGCTCAAAAATAGCTTTTGCATATGGTCTGGCGATAGTTTCAGATTGCGACATAATTAAAATTTCTCAGTCAGTTCTTGCAAAAGTTTTTCATGATCTTTTGCGTTAATTTCACGCGCTACAATTTTCTCTACACCTTCCACAACCAATGCAGAAAGCTGACCTCTTAGATCAAGATAAGCTTGGCGCTTTTCTTGTTCAATCTGAGCACGGGCATGCTCAAGCTCTAAAGCACCTACTTTTTTTGCTTCTTCACGAGCCGATTCTACGATCTGTCCTGCTTGTTTTTGCGCTTGAGTAACAATTTCATTAGCTTGCGTTTTTGCTTCTCCTAAAACTTCTTCAGAATGCTGACGAGCTTCTTCAAGTTTATGGCGAGCACTATCTGCCATACTTAAACCATCAGCGATTTTACGTTGTCGCTCTGAAGCAATTTTTGAAAAGATAGGCCAAATATATTTGTTAACAAACCACCAAAATACCAGGAAAGTGCCTACCTGACCAATCAGCGTTAGATTAATGTCCATGTGTGCACACCTTTAAGAATAATAAAAATAAAAGATTAAGGTGAAATTCCGCCAAGAAGTGGGTTTGCAAACACCATGATTAAAGCAATTACCACGCTAATCATTGCAACAGCATCAAGTAGGCCAGCGATAATGAAAAATTTACCTTGTAAAGGGTTCATCATTTCAGGTTGACGCGCAGAACTTTCAAGATATTTTCCGCCAAGTAACGCAAAGCCTATACCTGTGCCAACAGCTGCCATACCTAAAATTAAACCAATAGCGATAGCAGTAAAGCCCTGAATTTGCACAAACGCTTCAATATTTCCCATAAGTAACCTCCTAACAATAAATAAATGGATGGAAAATTAGTGTGATTCTGCCATTGATAAATAAACAATGGTCAAAATCATAAAAATGTATGCTTGTAATGTAACAACTAATATGTGAAAGATTGCCCAAGCACCACCTGGTAAAAATTGCACAAAAAATGGAAGTAATGCAATTAATATAAATACTAGCTCACCAGCAAATAAGTTACCAAAAAGACGAAGAGATAGAGAGATAATTTTTGCAATATCTTCAACAACTTTTAGCGCAAAATTTATAGGGTATAAGATAATTTTTGCCCATAGTTTCTCTGCTTCAAATGGATGTCCACCTAAAGATTTAGCAAAACCTAAGAATCCATGATTGGCTTTGAATCCATAAACATAAGTTAAAACAACAACGGTAATAGATAAGGCAAATGTTGCATTTACGTCAGTAGATGGAACCACTTTTAAATAAGGAATTCCTACCATTGAAGCAGCTGAAGGTAGTAAATCTACAGGAATAAGGTCCATGGCATTCCATAAGAGCACCCAACAAAAAACTGTTAAAGCTAGGGAACCAATATCTGAACGTGATTCTCCAAAGAAGTCTTTAACTGTCCCATCAACAAAGTCAAATATCATTTCAGCAACGTTTTGGGCAAATCCTGGTACCCCTGATTGCATTTTTTTGGCTAATGTATAAAAGAACCAACAAAAAAGCACGCCTAATAAGACGGAGAAAAAGAATGTATCAATATGAAATGACCAAAAGCCACCTGGTTCACCAAGCACTAGGTTCGTCATATGGTGGTTAATAAATTCGCCACTAGTCATTTCAGCGCTGTGTTCTGCTGCCATTTTGCCTCACCAACAAAAGTAATAGTCCATAAGAGGTAATATAAACCACTGAAAACCCAATCAATATCCATAAAGACATAAGCTTCAAATAAGACATAAAAATAACTGATAGTAAATAAACTATCAGCCATTTTATTGCTTCGCACAACAACATAATGCGATAAAAGGTTTTTGCTCGAATCACTTTTGGCATTTGCCAAAAGATAACCCATGCAAAAAAAGCCATCGCACAACTCATTGTTGAGCCAGCTAATAATGATTTCCAATATGGTTTATAAGGACTTAAAAGAACAATCCCCTCTATGATTATAGAAACAACCAATTGAAATATCAGTAGCTTTTTTGAAATTTCTCTCATTTAAGGATAATTTCTGTGAATTATAAAAGGTTGTACATATATGGTCAATGAAAATTCTTTCAATGATAGCCCCATTTTTCAAAAATAGCTTCAAGCTCATCTAAATTTTTATATTTTAGAATTATCTTTCCATTTCCTTTTTTTTGATGGTTAATAGCAACGCTATATCCCATAAACTCACTAATTTTATCTTCTAAAGAAAGAATGTCAGTATCTTTGATAGAAGCTTTTTCTTTTTTTATATCATCAGCTCCAGATAGTAATACTTTTACTCTTGATTCTGTTTGCCTGACCGTCATATTTTTTTGTTTAATTTCTGCTAATAGTTTTTGTTGTATAGCTGTGTTTAAACTTAACATCGCGCGCGCATGCCCCATTTCAATTTCACCAGCACCCAATGATTTTTTTACCGGTTCAGAAAGCTCTAATAAGCGCAAAGTATTACTAATTGCAGAACGAGAACGTCCAATAAGTTGTGCTACTCGCTCATGAGTTAATTGAAAATCTTTGACTAATTGCTGTAATCCCTCAGCAATTTCCAAGATATTCAAATCTGCTCTTTGTAAGTTTTCAATTAAAGCAACCGCTAACGCTTGTTTATCATTATAATTTTTAATAACGCAAGGAACTTTAGATAAACCTGCTTGCTGTCCTGCCCTAAAACGCCTTTCTCCTGCAATAATTTCATATTTTTCATGCGCAATGGGGCGAACTACTAGCGGTTGCAAAATGCCATGTTCTGAAATAGATTGCGCTAATTCATTTAGCGCTAATTCATTAAAATTTCTCCTAGGCTGATATTTTCCCGCTTGAATACGAGAAATATCAATTTCTTTTAAACTTTCTAGCTCAGGCTGTTCTAAAACGTCTCGACCAATATCGCCTAGTAAATCCCCTAAATTTTTTTTCAATCCACCTTTTCGGCTTGACATTATAAAGCTCCTTAATTCCCTATTCGCTGTACTAATTCGCGCGCAATTGCTCTATATGCAACTGCTCCTTTTGAGCGTCCGTCATATTGAGTAATGGGTAATCCATAGCTTGGGGCTTCAGCTAAACGAATGTTTCTAGGCACTACTTCTGAAAAAACCAGCTGATTTAAATGCTCTAATAAACTTTCTGATACTTCCCTTGTTAGCCTTGAGCGTGGGTCATACATCGTACGAATAAATCCAGCAACTTTTAATTGAGGATTTACGCTTTGTCGAATTTGACCAATAGTATCTAACAAAGCGCTAACACCTTCTAAGGCGAAATACTCACACTGAATAGGAACCAAGACATAATGAGACAAAACCATTGCATTGATTGTTAATAAATTTAATGTAGGTGGACAATCAATCAATACCCAATCAAACCGCTCAATCCAGCCTGTGCAATATTTTTTTAATAAATTATGCCGCTCAGCATTTTGCGCCATTGTTACATCGGTTGCTGTTAAATCATCATTAGCAGGTAAAAGCCAAAATTTAGCATCCTCTCGATAAATAACAATATCTTCTGGTGCATGCGTCCCTTTTAGCACATCCATAACGCCAAGCGCTATTTCGCGACGATTTAATCCGCAAGCAACGGTTGCATTTGCTTGTGGATCCATATCAATAAGCAATACTTGCTCCCCCTGTTCTGCAAGTACTGCTGCAAGGCTAACAGCCGTTGTTGTTTTTCCTACTCCGCCTTTTTGATTGGTTACAGCGAGTATCTTTATGCTCACGATAATTTTCCTTCACGACTGATTTCTATCCACAATCTTGGTGCCTCTAAAAGAGGAACTTCTACTGACTCAATTCGAGAAATAACAAAACCTGGATAGGTACAAACTTCATCATTATGCGCTTTCATTAAAGCCCATCTAGCATCTTCAGCGCCCAAGTGTTCTGTTAACTTTAAAAAGGTATCAATTTTAGCAACTGCTCGACTCAAAATAATGGGTAATGGTTTTGGTGGTTGCCAGCTTTCTACTCTTGCGCTAACGATTTCGACTTTTTCTAAATCTAATACGCGTTTTACCTCTCGTAGAAAAGCAACTTTTTTACGATTTGACTCTACTAAATAAATTTTTTTATCTGGAAACACAATAGAAAGAATCAGCCCAGGTAATCCAGCTCCTGTTCCAATATCTGCTAGAGTGTCTTTATCTTTCACAAACGGTACAACTGCCAGACAATCTAATAAATGAATACGAATCTGCTCTTTTTCTTCTCTAATAGCAGATAAATTATGTACTTTATTCCATTTATTTAGCAAAGCCAAATAAGTCATAAGTTTTTCCTGCCCATTTAGTGGCAGATTAAACGTTAATTGTTTTAATCCTTCTTCTAAATAGGCAGATACGGTTTTTGAATGCATTAATTTTTAAGCCTTTTCAGCAAGACGTTGAAAATATTCTAACAACATTCCAACAGGGCGTCCGCTGCTTCCTTTTGCTTTTCCACTATTCCAAGCAATACCTGCAATATCAATATGTGCCCATGAATAGCTTTCAGTAAAGTTAGATAAAAAGGCAGCGGCCGTAATAGAGCCAGCTTCTCGGCTACCTGAGATATTTGCCAAGTCAGCAAATGGGCTTTTCATCATATCTTTATATTCCACATCTAATGGCATCTTCCAAGCACGATCATAGACAATCTCGCCTGCTTCAAATAATTCCTCTACTAGCGCAGCATCATTACCAAAAAGCCCTGCTCTTGGTGAGCCTAAAGCTATAACAACAGCACCTGTTAAAGTTGCTAAATCAATCACAGCTTGTGGTTTAAATTTTTCTGCGTATGTTAAAGCATCACATAAAATTAAGCGTCCTTCCGCATCAGTATTCAATACCTCTATGGTTTTGCCACTCATGCTAGTCACAATATCCCCGGGTTTAACCGCTTTTCCGCTAGGTAAATTCTCTACCGCAGGAATCAATGCAATAACATGAACCGGTAATTGAGCTTCAGCAATTGCTTTCATTGCGCCAAAAACAGCTGCTGCTCCGCCCATATCATATTTCATTAAGTCCATATCAGCTGCAGGCTTTAAAGAAATCCCACCCGCATCAAAAGTAACGCCTTTACCCACCAAAACAATGGGTTGCTTATTAACAAATTTATTTGGTTTATAAGACATTTCTATTAAACGCGGTTCTTCTTCTGAACCTTGCGCAACGGCTAAAAGCGCGCCCATTTTTAACGACGTTAGTTCTTTCTTTTTATGCAGCTTTGTTTCCATTGTTTCATACTTATCAGCTAATTGCTTAGCTTGCTCTCCTAACCAGCTAGGCGTACAAACATTTGCGGGGGTATTTCCCAAATCTCTTGTTAGATAAGTACCCGCCATTCTTGCTTGCACCCAAACTAAATCTGCTTTAGCATTTTCGTCATCTGAAAGCCAAATAATTTGCACTTTTTCTGCAAACTTTGCAGCTGCCTTATCATCATCTGTTAAATTTTTAAATGTATCAAATCGGTAAGCTGCATCAGATAAATGTGATAAAATAAATCGGCAAATATCTTTTATATCAAAATCATCTAAAGCTAATGCACATTTTTCCCAGCCTTTCTGAGCAATGACTTCCCAAAGTTTGACACAAGTACTTTTTAAACATTGTCCATTTTGCGGCTTTAATCCACAAATAATTACTCGTTTATTTTCCAAGTGAGGAACAGCAACTAAAGAAACAACCTCTCCCATCTTAGGTAAATCATTAGTTTCTTTTAATTGAGAAAAAAATCCCTCACTTTCTTTATCTAAATCTTTTAATGTCCGACCAAAATTTCCTTCCGCATCACACCATACAACTAAAACGTCTGCTGCTACCTTCTGAAAATCTGACTTTTTAACTTGAAACTTCATAACCATTCTCCAATAAATATATTTATCTCTTCGTTAGAATATCATAAGGCATCTAGAGTAAGAAGATTCTGTTTTTGACTGATATCTATTAACTATTGCTTAACTTCATAATTTCATTAAAAATAACTTCTCAAACAAAAAATCAGTCAATAGATTGACTAACTCATACCCTCCAAATATGGCACAATATCTCTATATTTTTAATGTATACATACATGGGTTTACCAATACTCTATCGCTACATTATACGCGAAATTAGCGCGTATTTTTTTGCTATAATATTTATATTATTAACAATAATACTTAGCTTTCGGCTTTCTCGACTACTTTCTACCGC
Source organism: Suttonella ornithocola (assembly GCF_001889065.1). GTDB lineage: Bacteria > Pseudomonadota > Gammaproteobacteria > Cardiobacteriales > Cardiobacteriaceae > Suttonella_A > Suttonella_A ornithocola. The sequence continues at coordinate 26,371 of NZ_LWHB01000084.1, forward strand.
AGTTGCAGGCGACATCAGCTTAACTGCCGTCTGGAAACTTATTGGACTACAAGCCATCAATATGTTGATAATTTTAATGCCTATTGCTTTAATTTTATCTATCATGATGACCTTAAGTCGCCTTTATCGAGATTATGAAATGAGCGCTCTATTTGCAGGCGGTATTGGACGGAATCATCTACAAAAAATTATTTTATTTCTATCTGTACCGATTGCCATTATTCTACTAACGCTCACTTTATTTCTCTTACCAGAAATCCAAACTAAAAGTACGCTATTAAGGACACAAGCGAAACAACAAGCAAGCTTTGCACTATTTATTCCTAATAGCTTTCGAAGAATGGATGATGGAACCGTCATTCATACAGGAAATATAGAAAATAACATCTATCAGCATTTCTTTATTGCGCAACATCAAAAAGAGCAATACAGCGTTATTTTTGCTAAAACTGGGCAGATTGATGAATATCAAAAAGAAAACTATCTCTATTTAAATCATGGGGTTAGAGCAAGTTGGGATAAAAATAAAGATCCTAAACAATCAGATTATACTCAATTTGCAAGTGCCGAATTACATCTACCTTCATCTGAAGAAACAAAAATTGACGAAAGAGTCCGTAATTTATCAACAGATAAACTCAATAATTCTGCCGAACATCAAGCAGAATTACAAAGTCGATTAAATCCTGCTCTTGCCATGATAATATTTGCTCTGTGTTTACCTATGCTTGCACACAGAACACCGCGTAGCCAAAAAAGCCAGCGATTATTGCCTGCTTTTTTGCTATTTGCACTTTATATCAATCTACTAGATATTGTAGTGAAGTCTATTGCAAAAGGTAGTTTAGCTATATTTCCGGGAAGCTTTATCGTTCATGGAATGGTTTTAATAGCCATTGTCTTTTGGTGGATAAAAACGAGAGGCAATGAATAAATGAAAAAATTTGATCGCTATCTTCTTCGAATTTTGCTTATTAGTATTCTTATTGTCTTAATTTTTCTTTTAGGAATTGATTTTTTAGTACAAAGTAGTGAAGATGCCGACAATATTGGGAAAGGACAATATAGTTTTGGCATAATGACATATGTCCTCCTACTACAAATCCCAGATAAAATTATCCAATTTCTACCCGCAGCAATTTTAGTGGGTACCATTATGAGTTTAGGGCAGCTAAGCACACAAAATGAGTTAACCGTCATTCGTACCGCCGGTATATCACGATTGCGCATGGCTTATGCTGGTATTTTTTTAGCACTCAGCCTAGGCATTGGACTAATTATCATTGGAGAGTATATTGCACCTGCTTTAACGAATAAAAGCGAACTTATCAGAAGCCAAGCCCTAGGTAAGACTGCTAAAACAGCTTACCAACAGGGAATTTGGTTAACAAGCGATGATTATAATATGACCCATATTTCTCATCTAAACACTGACGGTTCTCTAGCTGATATTATGATTTATCAACAAGATGCTGATAATAATATCATTATTACAGAAGCACAAAAAGCGCTATATACATCTTCAAAGTGGCAACTTTTTAACCCAATCGCCTATCGCCTATCGCCTCAATCTGCAGAACAAATTACTGCAAATACTGTTTGGGCAAATGAAGTTACACCAGAAACACTTATTTCTTTAGCAAATATTCATCAGGCAACTACTTTAAAAGAACTTTATACGCTCACTCACTTTTTAGCAGCAAACCACCTTAATCACCAAGATCAAAGTTTACGTTTTTGGCAAAGAATGTTATTACCGCTCTCTACACTAACCATGTTACTACTTGCTTTACCGTTTGCTTTTAGTGAAAGAAGGAGTGGCTCTGGAGGTGTTCGCTTGATGATTGGTATACTCTTGGGCGTTACCTATTATATTTTGCAAGGTATTCTTTCAAGTTTAGCGCTTTTAATGCATTGGTCTCCTTTTTTAGGCGCTATTCTTCCGGTTCTCATTCTTGGCATTCCGCCGATTATTCTTTTAATTAGAAACTAAACGGAGAAAATCATGATAACTTACTATCGTGGCGCACAACTCTATGATAATGGCAACCTCATCGAAGGTTTTGCTTTAGCTGTAGAAAATGGAAAAACCATTGCTCTTCTACCTGAAACCGATATTCCAAAGCAAGTAACGGTTAAAACATTAAATGGAGGCGTGCTTACTCCCGGATTCATCGAAACACAAGCTAATGGTGGAGGTGGCGTATTAGTCAATAGCGACACTAGCGAAACAGGACTAAGTCAAATTTTTTCTGGTCATCGTCAGTATGGTACTGTTGCAATGCTTCCTACTTTCATCACAGATAGTAAAGAAAAATATCATCAAGCCATTAAAAATATCGCAAATGCAGTTAAAAACAACGTTCCTGGTATTATTGGTGGACATTTTGAAGGTCCTTTTTTAAATCCAGAAAAAAAAGGAACACATCAAATTGATTATATTCGTCAACCTGATAAAGATGATTTTGCCGTTTATGAACAATATAGTGAATATTTACAGCACTCTATCTTAAGTTTAGCACCTGAAAAAGTAGAGCGCGGAACCATTGCTGCAATTAAACCCTTTATTCCACAAATCAACATGGCACATAGCCAAGCAACACATGAAGACATTGCTCGTGCATATGGAGAAGGATTAACCGGTTTAACGCACTACTATAATGCCATGCGCCCACTAAGTGGTCGAGACCCCGGTCCATTAGGAAGTGCTGCTGAATTCGGACTATATGTTGGCATTATTCCTGATGGAATACATAGTCACCCATATTCACTAGCTAGCGCTTATCGCTTAATTGGTAAACATCATTTAATGCTTGTGACAGATTCAATGCACACTATTGGTACATCTGATATTCAAGAATTTGATTTAATGGGCATCAAAGTCTTTGTTAAGGAAGATAGACTTGTAAACGAACACGACTCTTTAGCTGGTGCGCATATTAACCAGCTACAATGCCTACATAATGCTATCAGATATATGCATATTGACTTACGTACGGCATTAACTATGCTTATTAAAACACCGGCAACCTATGTCCAGCGCCCAGATTTGGCACGAATAGCGCAGCGCAATATAGAAGAGATTATCTATTTAGATAAACAATTAGCATTGAGAAATTGGCAATAGATTTTACATTAATATTAAAAAGCCGACTTATGATTGAAACATAAGCCGGCTTTTTAATATTAATAGACTAAAGATTATCGCTCACCAGCAAATGCAGCAATTGGTGTTTTTTCCTCCTCATGATGATGTTCATGAGCAGAAAAATTTTTCTCAATAAATACTTTTCCACTACTATCTGAATTTACTTGTAAAATCCCTGCCATTTCTTCCGCTTTTGGGCCAAAAAAGACGCTAGAATAAGAGAAACTTCTATCGTCTCCTGAAACAATCGCATCGCCTACAATACCCGGACCTATTTGACTATACTCATCTGGTAAAGTTTCTGGTTCACTATATACAGATAATCTAACTTCATCAGAAAGCGCAGCAACGCCTAATTTTACATTACCTAAATCTCCTGCTTCTTGCCAAACAATCTCTCCACCTTTTCCTAACTTATTACCGAAATCAACCATATAAGAAAAATCACCAAAACGTTGACCATCAATTGCCTTGCCTCTATATGTAGCAATTCCTGTTCGTGGCAAGTCATTAGCAGAAGTGAGTAAACCGTTAGGTAAATCGGCATAAAAAGGATCATCACGATCAACGCGTTCATCCTCAAAATAAACGACTTTTGTTGTGCCTCCAGAAATACCACTATAAAACTGCTGATAAGACATAATTTCTTCTTCTGTATGTGGTTTTCCAGCAATTTCTGTTTTCAAGAAACCTTTAGCCTCACCTTGAGGAAAAACACTCGAATTAAAATGATAAAATTCATCATTAGAATTTATTTCAGGTTTCTTCATTACTATTGTTTCTTGATGTCCGTCAGGAAAAGTAAAAGTATAAACCCCAGAGTAATCATTTGGAAAACCGGCCGAATCGGATACTCTCTTCGCTTCAATTACATCCTTTTTAATTTTTTCATTAATTACTGTTTTTTCTAAATCCTCCTGCTTTTCAGTAATTAACGTATTATTATTACTACTACTAATATTTGGATGCGTTTGAATAGATTGACTAGATACTTCTTCTGATGTTTTACTTTGATTACTATTTTCATCTAATTGTTTATCTGATTGGCTAGAAACTTGTTCATTGGTACGACTACTAGAAGTATCTACTACAGTAGCTGAAATAGGATGACCATTTCCTCCACCGCTACATCCAGATAATAAAAATAAAGAAGACAATCCTATTTCTAAATATATTATTTTTTTCATATTGTTACGTTTACAAATAATGGTTTAATCATCCATAAAAAATTTATTACTTGATATTGCTATCGAAAATATAGCCAACTTCCCAAAAAATGCATACAACATTAACTCAATATCCACTTTTAAAACAGCATTTTATATCAAATTACTGTATGCTTTTTTTGGGATCCCTGCTATAAAGTCTTCTAGTAAAAATTTTTTACATTATTAGGTTAGAAGTTTAATCTTCATTACCTTAATAAAATGTTATATCATAACATTAAAAATGACAATAAAAATTTTCCTTTATGGAAACAAAACATAATCATTTTCTATAGTCAAATATCTTTAACTCACATATAGAACTGGAGCGTCTTTCCGTACTAATGTGTGCTGTTTGTACTCGCGATTTGTACGCAATCTGAACTCATTCAGCTATATATAGCGAAATGTCTTTAACTTGCGTTGGTTCATCTTGTCATATGTACTGTCTGAATACTCGACACGTTGTATATAAGCTAAAATCATTCAGCTATAACAGATAAAGTATTATAATAATTATAAAATATAAGACACATCATATCATATCACTTTAATTGGAATTATTGATTTCCATCAATTTAATATAGCGATAATACTTACTAATTCCATTAGCCGCAGCGATGATAAATCCTTCTTTTCCATCTAAAAAACCGCGTTTTAAGAAATAAGTTTTAAAAAAAGCACCGCTACCATGAACCAAAGCTTTACTAATTGAGCTTTTTTTCTTTCCTTGGTAGCTTTCTGCATATAGCCGGCTATAATGCTGCATTTTGGCAATTAAATCTTCTGCACCATTACATCCATAATGATTAAGCTGTCCTTTTAGCGTTACGACATTAGCTGCTTCTGGGATAATAATGGCTTCATGTACCAATTTGTTATTAAATTTTGTAAATTGTCGATTAAACAAACGAATTAAATAATCTGGTGCCCAACCACTATGTTGAATGGCTTTGGCTCGATAATAGTTACATCGATTAACTCGATAAACAATAGAACTTTGAGAAAAAGGAATAGATTGAATATCAGCTAATAATGCTTCATTTGGCTGTTCATCTGCATCGAGCGCAAAAATCCAATCATATTTAGCAACTTCAATCGCACTATTTTTAGTTGCGCCAAAACCAATAAAATCTCCGCGAACAATCTTTACATTAGAATATTTTTCCGCTATGTCAATGGTCAAATCTTGCGAACCATTATCATAAACAATAATTTCCTCAAAAACCTTAAGCTTATTTAGGGTTTGTGATAGATGTCGTTCCGCATTTTTCGTGATAATGACAACCGATATCGGCAGTTTCATGAGGGATTCCTAAAATTTGATAATAACAAGCAAGATATTTTTCTGCCATTTGTTCTGCTGTGTAGCGCTCACTCGTTTGTTGCGCCGCCGTTGATAAACGAATTCGTAGCGCTGGATTATTCGCGAGATTTTGTAAGGCACATTCCAGCTCACTATCCGTATCAATTAGTAAGCCATTTTCTCCATGCTGTATCAAATCAGGAATTCCGCCAACATTTGAAGCAACAATGGCTTTGCTCATTTGCATGGCATCAATGATTGTTGAACCTAATCCTTCATAACGAGAAGGAAACGCAAAAATATCAAAACTAGCGAGGTAAGAGAGAACGTCTTCTGTATATCCAACAAAACGAATGTTATCTGCACCTGCCGCTAATGCTTCTAGCGTGGTTCTATCTTGCCCTTCTCCAACCAACACCAATACCCATTCAGGGTGATTTTTCACAATTTTGATTAACCGGCTTTGCCCTTTATGCTTATCAATCAAAGCACCTATATGCCCAATTATTGTCCTACTCCCTGCCCATTTTCGGATATCATTATTCGGAGTGCTCAATGGGCTAATCGGGCAGCAAGCACTTGGAATAATTTGATGATTGGTATTAAAAGTAGAAAGTTCTTGGTCAATTATTTTTGATAAGCCAACTAACGTAGCCGCTTTGCCATAAAGTAGCCGATGCTTAAGGTTATTCTTTAAGGGATGATCCACTCTGCGAGTAATGAGATAAGGTGTCTTATATAAGGAATGATACAGACCTGCCCAATAGGCACCTTTGGTTTCATGTGCATGCAAAATATCTGCAGGGCGTTTTTTCCACCATTTTTTAAACGAGTTTTTTATAGGATAAGTAGTAATGGGCAAATCTGAAAGCTTTTCTCTCAATGGACTATTTTCTAGACACACTAATTGTTGTTCTGGAAGATAAGGAAAAAGTGCTCGAATCAATAGTTCCGTTTGCCTTTCACCACCGCGAAAACCACGAGCAAGATTAACATGAAGAATATTCATAAAGTTATATTACTTTTCTCAAATCATAATAAAAATTGTGATTTGAGTTGATTTAACTATTTGTTAAAAAATTAGTAAATATCGAAGTCAAAATATTTTTGATTGATTTTTTGATATTCACCATTATCACGAATAGCCTTTATTGCATCATTAAACCTTTGCTTAAGCGCTTCATCGCCCTTACGAATAGCAATGGAAACGCCTGAACCGTAATAGTCTGGATTATTAAATAAGGGTGCAGCAAAGGCATAATCTTTTCCCATATCTGTTTTTAAGAATCCGTTTGCTAACGCTGTTTGATCTGCCAAGGTAGCATCAATTCTACCAGCAACCAAATCCAAGTTTGCTTCATCTTGTGTATTGTATCGTTCAATAGATTTTACGATTGGTGCAAGCTCCGCTGTGGCATAAGTGTCATGGATAGTTGAAGTTTGCACGCCTAACACTTTACCTTTTAGTGCTTCTTTCCAGTTTTCATTATTGATTTTTTGGGCCAATTCTTTCTTAAGCACAAGCTGCCCTTTATTTGAATAATATTTATTCGTAAAATCAACGATTTTACGACGCTCTGCGGTATCACTCATAGAGGCAACAATAGCATCAATTTTTTCATTTAATAAGGAAGGAATCAATCCGTCCCAATCAATTTTTACCAATTCACAATCTGCTTTCATTTGCGCACAAAGCGCTTTGGCAATATCAATATCAAAGCCAACGAACTCACCTGCTTCATTAACTGCTGAAAAAGGAGGATAAGCAGCCTCAACACCAATTTTGATTTTATCTACAGCATGAACCGCTGTAATGAAACTTGCTAAAAATAATGTCAATATTGTTTTTTTCATTAAGATATTCCTCTCTAAATTTGACGTGGGGACAGGTGACGATATACGCGTTTTTCTAAGATTTTAAAACCAGTAAAAATCAACATCGTAATGGCTAAATAAATTAAACCCGCGGCAATAAAAGGTAAATAAGGCTCATAACTTCTTCCATAAGCAACACGAGCTGCTTGAGTAATATCCATTACTGCAATGGTTGAGAGAATAGCAGAACCATGAAGCATGAAAATAACCTCATTGGCATAAGCTGGCAAAGCTCGGCGCACAGCGCTCGGGAAAGTAATACGAATAAAAATTTGCTTAGAAGACATTCCAAAAGCTTTTGCTGCTTCAATTTCACCTGCTGGAGTCGTTTCAATTGCGCCACGCACAATTTCAGAGGTATAAGCTGCGG
>NZ_LWHB01000085.1 GCF_001889065.1 Suttonella ornithocola
GAGTAATATCCATTACTGCAATGGTTGAGAGAATAGCAGAACCATGAAGCATGAAAATAACCTCATTGGCATAAGCTGGCAAAGCTCGGCGCACAGCGCTCGGGAAAGTAATACGAATAAAAATTTGCTTAGAAGACATTCCAAAAGCTTTTGCTGCTTCAATTTCACCTGCTGGAGTCGTTTCAATTGCGCCACGCACAATTTCAGAGGTATAAGCTGCGGTATTTAGCGCAAAAGTTAAAATTGCCCAAAAGGCTTTATCCTTAAGTAAAAAATCAATAAATTGTGGCAAGCTAGGAATCTCACTTAACCATAAACCCAGTGCAAAATAGATTAAATATAATTGGATAAGCATAGGCGTTCCGCGGAAAATATAGCTAAATATCAAGGCGGGGACACGAAATATTAATGGTGCGCGAGAAGCCATTAACACCCCTAAACCTATCGCCATTATCAAACCAATAATCAAAGAAGTAGGTACAATCCAAAGCGTAGTTGCAATGCCGTGTAAAAAGTCATTGCCATAAGTGGAAATAAAACGAACGATATATTCCCATAAACTTTCTTCTTTCACGAACGCACTCCTTCAAAGCCTCTTGAATAGCGTTTTCTTAATGCAAAAACAACCATTAAAGAAATCGTTGTTAACATTAAATATCCCATTGCGCCAATCATGTACATGCCTAACCTAAGCGCAAAATCTGATTTAATCACAGGATTAGAAGTAGCTGCTTCTTTAACAACTTTCGTTAGATCATCTACTTGTACTAATGAAACTAATGCCGTAGTTTTCATCAAGACAAGCCAGTTATTTGAAATACCGGGAAGTGCATAACGCAACATTTGCGGTAAAGTAATTCGACGTAACATTTGAAAGCGAGATAAACCATAAGCTTGAGCCGCTTCAATCTGTCCTTTAGGAATGGCTAAATACGCACCACGAAACGTTTCTGCCATATAAGCACCGAACATCACCCCGATCGTAATCGTGGCAATTGTAAAATTATTGAGCGATAAACTTCCCAAGCCTAATGCCTGTCCCCATTCAGTCTTACGAATAATGAGCAGCAGTTTTTGCAATCCATAAAAAAAGAGAAAAAGCTGTACTAAATCTGGAATTCCTCTCAAAATCGTTGTGTAAACTGTTGCAAAAATATTGAGCCAACGTTTATGTGAAAGTTTTGCGCCACAGACTAATAAGCCAATAATAAAAGCTAAAATCAGCCCGAGCAAGGAAAGCTCGAGCGTGACTTTTACGCCTTCTATTAAGCGATCTTGATAGCGCCATAAAATTGCATATTTATCATCCATCAATCGTCAATACCATAAATATCGTAATTAAAGTATTTATCGTTAACTTTTTTATATTCGCCATTTTTACGAATCGCTTTGATAGCAGCATTGAAAGCATCGCGCAATTCAGGATCACTTTTACGCACAGCAATAGCGATACCATCGCCTAAATATTGCTTATCTTTTACTTCATCACCCACAGCTTCAAAATCTTTACCGCTATCTCTATCAAGGAAACCGTCTTTCATCACAATCTTATCGGCAAGCAATACATCAACTACGCCTTTTTGCGCATCTAAATTGGCATCATCTTGAGAAGTATAGCGGTCTATTTTGGCAATTTTTCCATATTTTTGTGTTGCGTAATCGTCCCAAATACTTGATGCTAATACGCCAATTGTTTTACCTTTTAAACCCTCATCAGAAATTTCTATATTGCTACCTTTTTTACGCACAAACAATCCCGGATTGCTATAGTAAGGTTCTGTGAAATCAACGACTTTCTGACGCTCATCATTTGCATTCATTGAAGCAATCAAAGCATCAACTTGCTCATTATTTAATGCTGGAATTAAACCATCCCAATCAACCTGTTTAAACTCGCATTTACGTTTCATTTCTGCGCATAGCGCCTTTGCGATATCAATATCAAAGCCTACCATTTCACCGTTAGCATTCATCTCTGCAAATGGAGGGTAAGTCCCGTCAGTAGAAATAATCAGTGGTTTCTCAGCAAACGCTGGAAATGCGCAAGCTGTTAATAAAGCTGATAGTAATAATTTTTTCATATGTCCTCACTTACCCTTTCAGGCTATTAGATAAAAATTGACGTACACGCTCAGAATCACTGTGATAAAACACCTTCTCTGGCGTCCCCTCTTCTTCAATTTGCCCTTGATGTAAAAACATCACGTGATTACTCACTTCACGAGCAAATCCCATTTCATGGGTAACTACAATCATGGTGCGTCCTTCGGCTGCTAAATCTTGCATAACATGCAATACATCGCCCACTAATTCAGGATCTAAAGCAGAAGTTGGCTCATCAAATAATAGCGCATCTGGTTCCATCACAAGCGCGCGCGCAATCGCCACTCGTTGCTGCTGTCCACCCGAAAGTTGGGATGGATAATAATCTCGGCGCTCATAAAGACCTACTTTATGTAATAACGAAGAAGCTCTTTCAATGGCTTGAGATTTAGGAAGCTTTAAAACCTGAACGGGCGCTTCTATTAAATTTTGCATAACCGTCATATGCGACCACAAATTAAAACTTTGGAAAACCATCGTTAATTTTGCACGGACGCTTTGTATTTGACGATGAGAAACAGGCAATCGCTCGCCACGTTTTCCCGTTTTAATTTGAACATCTTCTCCTGCAACAATAATTTCTCCCGCGTCTGGCATTTCGAGAAAATTTAAGCAACGCAAAAACGTACTTTTTCCAGAGCCAGAAGAACCCAAAATTGAAATAACATCTCCTTTATGAGCCGTTAGAGAAACGCCTTTTAAAACATCTTGGCTTCCAAAGGATTTGTGAATATTACGCGCTTCTAACGCGGCTGGTTCAGACACAATTTACCCATATAAAAAATAAAACAATCATTGTATAGTCAAATCCATTAAAACTAAACCTATTCAATCGACACCTCTCTTTTAATTTATTTTTATTGGAAAATCTTAACTCTCTCTAATTTAAATACCGCTTTCGTTATAATATTGCTTGATACGACAAAAGAATTTATCTCTATGGAAAATGCTACTTTCAACCTTCTCAAAACATTGCTTACTCACGCCTCTGTTTCGCCAAATGATGCTGGCTGTATGGAAGAGATTTGTCATCTTTTTTCTGATACCAATGCAAATATCAGATATCTTGATAAAAATCAGACTAAGAATTTATTGATTAGTCACGGTAGTGCTTCGCCCCATATTGTTTTTGTGGGACATACGGATGTTGTGCCAGCTGGAGATGAAAGCGACTGGCAATCTCCCCCTTTTACACCAACCATTCGAGACGGTAAGCTTTATGCTCGTGGGGCTGCTGATATGAAAAGTGGTGTTGCAGCGATGACCATTGCCATGCGCAGGCTCATCCTTGAGTATCCGAATCATATTGGAACACTATCACTATTGCTAACCTCAGATGAAGAAGCAGATGCTTCTGATGGTATTCAAGCGGTTTTACCACAATTAACCAATGAAAATATTCATTTTGATTATGCTATTGTTGGAGAACCAACAGCGAATCATCAACTAGGCGATACTGCGCGCAATGGCAGACGAGGTTCTCTCAATCTCAAACTGACTGTACAAGGAAGGCAAGGACATGTCGCCTATCCTGAACAAATTAAAAACCCTATCCATGGATTAGGGGAAATTATCGCAGCAATATCCGCTATTCAATGGGATACTGGCAATCAATTTTTCCCGCCAACCAGTTGTCAATTCTCCAATATCAGTGGCGGAACAGGTGCTGAAAATGTAATACCAGAGCGTGTACAAGCCATGGTTAATTGGCGTTATAACACTGAGCAAACAGAAAACGAGATTAAAACGCGTATCGAAACACTTGTTCAAACCATTTGTGAACAACGAGATTTACATCCAACATTTCAATGGCGTCTTTCTGGCGAACCTTTTGCCACAGAAAATAAAATACTCATGCAAGCACTTGCTAGTGCTAGCGAAAAACATACGCATCAAAAACTTATATTCAATACGGCTGGTGGTACTTCTGATGCACGATTTATGGCGAAATATGGTGCCGACACTGTCGAGTACGGCGTATGCAATGCTAGTATTCATAAAATAGATGAACACGTTGAAGTCGCAGATTTAGCGCCACTTACCGCTGTTTATCGCGATACCATCATCAATCTTTGGCAAAATCATGTTAATCATTAAAGCTTTTATTGGCGCACTTGCTGTTATTCTGATTCAAATATTTGCACAAAGCAGATATTACTATTTAGCGGCACTCGTGCCGCTCTTTCCTACCTTTGCATTGATTAGTCATGTAATTTTAGGCACCATGCGAACACCTGCCGAATTCAAAGCAGCGCTACTTTTCTCAAGCTTTTCTTTAATCCCTTATCTAGGCTACATTTTGGCAGTATATTTTAGTATTGATCGTTTTTCTCTATGGATAAGTTTGCTTATCGGATTGATTGTTTGGGTTATTTTATCCGCAGTACTGATATATTTATGGCAGCTTTGGTAATAAAAGCTTTTATTACTATTTATACATTTTTATAAAAATTATTCTTTTCAGCCTGTTATCAACTATTTTTCTCGCAAATAGCTCATCTATTTTTCTAAAAATTAACCAAAGATGAATTTTTGGTTAGGTCTGTATGTTAACCTTACTAGGCTTTCATAAGCATATTTCATTTCTAAAAATCTATTTTTGAATGCATTTTATCAAAATAACTTCTCTGTTATAGTGCGATCAGCTAAAAAACAAAACATCCTATAGCCCTTATCTAGCCATTCTGGCGGTAGATAACGTTCTGTTTTTTAGCTGATTTGACTATAACGATTGAATAAACAAGAAAGTACTTTGATAAAACGCATTTTCAAATCATGACTTATTTGATAAATAAACAAGCAGGTTATATGAGCAAACAATCTTTTGTTGATCAATCAGACTTAGAGGAAGAACTCTCTCTTGGGCAGACTCACCCTAAAGAGCAACTTCCACCGCTTTGGCTAGCGATGACGCCTATTGTGCTCACACTCGCCGTTCTCGCCATCCAATTATTTTATTTCGATAATTTTGCGCCTCACGTACCACTCGCATGTGGAATAGCATTTACAGGCTTAATGGGACTCTATATTGGAATCCCTTGGCATAAAACACGGAAAGGCGCTTTCCATGTTATTCATGTCTCTATGCCCTCTCTTTCCGTTTTGATTGTGGTAGGAATGATTATTGGGGTATGGATTGCTTCTGGGACGGTACCCGCACTGATTTATTATGGACTAAATCTGATTCACCCTAAATTTTTTCTAGCGGCGGCAATGCTCGTCTGTGCGATCATTTCCGTTTCTTTAGGAACCAGTTGGGGAACCGTTGGTACCGTAGGTTTAGCACTAATGGGTATCGGTCATGGTTTTGGTATTCCAATGTATTGGACAGCTGGTGCTGTGGTTTCAGGGGCATTCTTTGGAGATAAAATCTCACCTTTATCAGATACCACCAACTTAGCCCCCGCCGTAACTAGAACAACTGTGTTTGCGCATATTAAAAACATGCTGCCAACCACTATTCCATCTATGCTAATCGCGCTTGCTATCTACTTAATCATGGGCGCACGCCTTGTTCATGAAGGCGATGTATCTCTTCAATCTATTGAAGCCATATCTAATGCATTAAATGAGCATTTCAATATCTCTGTTATCACTTTACTACCGCCTATCGTTGTACTTGTGCTTGCATTACTCAAGCAACCACCTTTACCTGCACTTTTCTTAGGTGTAGTAGTTGGCGCTATTGTTGGCTTATTCACGCAAGATGGCGAAACCATTAAAGCCATGTTTGTTTATGCCCAAGATGGTTATTCCATTCAAACAGGCGTCGCTGATATTGATACCTTGCTCAATAAAGGCGGAATACAGTCAATGATGTGGACGATCTCTCTAATGCTACTTGCACTAGGATTTGGTGGCGCGCTAGAGCGCACTGGCTGCTTAGAAGCCATGATTAACGTGATTATCAGCAAAATTAAAAGCTTTGGTGCGGTTCAAGCCTCTGCCATTAGCACGGCTTTTCTCACCAACGTTATTGCTGGAGACCCTTACATTTCTATCGCCTTACCGGGAAGAATGTATGCCCCTCTCTATCGCGGCATTGGCTATTCCACGCTTAATTTATCTCGCGGTTTAGAAGAAGGCGGTACTTTGCTAAGTCCACTTATTCCTTGGAATGCAGGTGGTGCCTTCTGTATTACCGCTTTAGGGCTTGGTATTATTGATGGAACAAATATGGAAAATTTACTCTATATTCCATTGGCCTTTGCTTGTTGGTTAGCGCCTGTTTTAGGAATCATTTACGGCTTTAGTGGCTGGTTCTCTCCCAAAGCAACAGATGCAGAACGAAAAGACTGGATTGCTCAAGATGAAGATATTAAAGACATGGGCGATCATGATTTAGCCGATGAAAAAATGGCAGAAATTGCGCAACAACAAGACCAACCTTCTTCCTAACGTTAGATAAGAAAACGTGTTAACTCTAAAAATAAAGTCCGCTACATAGTGTGAGCGGACTTTTCTACATTACAATAAGCAATACTAAAAACTCATAAGGAAAATCAATGGAACTATCTCATCGTCTTGAACAATGGAAACAAGATTCCGCTAATTATCCATGGGCAAATCGAGAAGATATTCTCCACCTTATCCAAGCTAGTGCCTATGCTGCTCGACAATTACTCAAACAACCACAAGCCATCCTAGAAATTATTGCGCAAAAGCCTCATTGGGAAATTTTCGATTTCCAAGCAGCGGTACAAAGCATTTTAGAAAGTGAAAACGAGGCACAACTCATGCAAGAATTGCGGCTCGCCAAACACCGCTATCAAACAGCACTTATTCATGCCGTTGTGACACAATCCCTTGATGAGCCAAGTTTTCTTACTGCTATTAGCCAATTAGCCGCGGCTTTATTAGAAATTGCGCACCAATGGCACTATCAAAAATTAACCGAACGCTACGGCACACCCTTAGATGAGCAGCATAATCCCCTTACACTAACGATTTTAGGCATGGGAAAATTTGGTGGTGGAGAACTCAACTTTTCCTCAGATATTGACCTAATCTTTGCCTATCGCAACAATGGCGATACTCATGTCAGCGGTAAACAAAAATCTCAAGACCATGAAGTTTTTTTCCGAAAACTCGCACAAAAAATTATCAACACCGTTGACCAAGTAACAGAAGACGGCTTTTTATATCGAGTAGATATGCGATTACGCCCTTTCGGGCAAACGGGACCACTGGCCTTAAGTTACAGCGCTCTTGAGACCTACTATCAAGTTCATGGTAGAGACTGGGAACGCTATGCCATGATGAAAGCCCGTCCTATTGCTGGAGATATCATTGGTGGACAACAGCTACTTTCAGATTTAAGACCTTTTATGTATCGTCGCTATCTGGACTATCCAGCACTTTCCTCTATTGCTGAAATGAAGCAAAGTATCAACCGCCAAATTCGGGAAAACGGTATGGAAACCCACATCAAACTAGGACGTGGCGGTATTCGAGAGGCAGAATTTTCCGTTCAAGCAATGCAGCTTGTTTACGGTGGACAATATCCCAAACTTCAAAACCCTAACTTTCTCAGCATATTAAATGACCTATCTACATTAGATTTTTGGGACGCCAATGAAACCGAAAAACTCAGAAATGCCTATTTATTACTTAGAAAAGTGGAAAACGCCTTACAATTTGACAGAGAACAACAAACCCACCGTTTACCAGATACCGACGCAGACTGGCAACGGCTTACGCTAGCCGTCAACTATCCCAATATCGAACGTTTACAAACCGACTTAAACGCAGCTAGAGAAATTATTCATCGTCGTTTTCGTAGTATTTTTGCCAATTTAAATGACGCTAACCCTGAACAAAATGATAGCGCACTGACCCATCTTAACTGGCAACAACCAGACATTGATGACACAACACAAATTCTAGAAACACTTGGCTACTCCCCTGAAGAGAGCCATACCATTGCGACAAGCCTTTATCAATTTTCACAAACCCTTAGCTGGCAACGTTTACCTGCTAAAACCATAGAGCGCTTAGAAAGACTCCTTCCTACCCTATTTGACATTGCTGCTAGAGATCACTTCCCTCCCTTTGCCATTGAAGGATTGTTACATCTGATTCGTGAAGTCAGTGGCAGAAGCGTATATATCAACATGATGACAGACGAACCCAAACTGATTCGTCATCTTCTTGCCATAGCTAGAGATAGCCGTTGGTTAATGCAATTTATCCAAGCTCATCCACTGGTTTTAGACGACATTCTCAGCGAACGAGAACGTATCACTGACTCCGAACAGCTTGCAACAGACCTCTCCGCAAGACTCAAAGACCTAGAAGATGAAGATTGGCTAAATGCTCTACGAGACTTTAAACACGCACAAGTTTTTAAAATTGCTTGGGCTGAAGTCCATGGCAACCTACCTTTAATGCAAGTTAGCGATAACCTCACGCATATTGCCGAACTCATATTAGAAAAAGCCTACCAACATGCGTGGAATCATCTAATGAAACGTCATGGTCAGCCACGCTGTGCCAATGGGAATATAGCAACTTTTGCCATTATTGGTTATGGCAAACTTGGTGGATTAGAAATGGGCTATAGCTCTGATTTAGACCTTGTTTTCCTATACGATGATGAACGAAGCCAAGGGCAAACCGATGGAGATAAACCCATCGCTAACCAATTATTCTTTGCGCGATTGGTTCAGAGAATTTCTAGCATTCTCAGCATATCCTCTACCAGTGGCGTATTGTATGAACTTGATACACGATTACGTCCTGGGGGAAAAAGTGGTTTACCCGCAGCCAGTATCGAAGCATTTGCAGACTATCAATATCAACAAGCTTGGATATGGGAACATCAAGCATTAACCCGTGCACGCGCCATTTGCGGCGATAAAAAACTCTGTGAACAATTCAAACACCTGCGCCAACAAATTCTTTCTCAAGCACCCAAATCTGATTTACGAGAAGCCGTCCTCAATATGCGCCAAAAAATGCTAGATAACGAACCAGCGCTAGCGAGTAATCAATTTCATCTCAAAAAATCTCGCGGTGGACTAATAGATATCGAATTTATTGTCCAATACCTCCTACTTGCCAACGCCCACGAAGAACCCATTTTATTACGCATGAGCGATAATATACGCCAGCTAGCAGCTTTAGAAGCCACTGGCATCCTAAGTTCGGGCGAAGCCATGACACTAAGAGACACCTATCGTAAACTTCGACATAACGCTCACCGCTGCTTCTTGAATCAGCAAAGCCATAAACGCCCAGCAGAAGAATGGCAACAAATACGCACTCGCATTATCAAAATATGGAACAACATATTTAATATTCACTAGTGATAAAAAGCTTAAAACATCTGTGAATAATAAAGAAAACTATTGCTAATCTCTGTAAAAAGAGACCAATTAACGATATGATATTTCCTATCAAAACAAGAAAATTTGATAAAAGTGATTACGTCGTTAGGCGGAGTTCCTAACACTCAATCAACTAAATTTTCTTTCACGTTAGTCTTTTTATAGGTAAAAGTTTATAAACACCCTAAGACTTTTTAACCTAGTTTGAATAGACTATTCAATTGCCCGGATGTCAAGGAGAAAAGATGTCTACTCATATCAACAATACCCTATCTTTCCAGCTAGGAATGCTGACATATCAAAACAAACAAGCACAACTACATACCATTAGAGCACCATTACTTTTACGCTTACTGCTTTCTGCTTCAAAAATAGGTGGAAGCGTTTCATTAGAACAATGGCAAGCTGCAATCCATCGAGAAACTACTAACGACACCATACTAGAACGTAGCCAAATTTTGCGAGTTATCCAAGATATTGAGCAAACTTTTAAAAAACTAGAAATACCTATTACCATAGAATATGCACCAAGACATCGTAGCTCCGGACCATGGACACTAAAATTCACCTCTAATACAATTACTCTTGATACACACAGAGAGCAACCATTATTCTTACAAAGAATTATCTTTAACCCCTCTGATAGCACCGACCCTCAATGGTTTAAGCAACTGTCTAATATCATACTTATCCTACTCAATAGTGATGCACTATACATGCAAAATCTGCCTTACGAAGCAGCCGAAATACTTATCTCTGCAGACAAGCTTTCTCTTACTCCGGATATGCAAGGACTATTATTACTCAGACACGCTAAAGCCTTAAAAGCGGCTGGAGATTTTTTTGCTGCTAAAGAAATAACCGAAAGCATCATCCAAAACAAACTATTTACACCAGCATCTGCCATTGGGAGCTATGCTCGGTTTTACTTAGCCAGAATAGACTATGACAGCGCACCAAGATTACACTATGCTGCACTTTTAGAAAGCTGCCCACCACCTCCTGCCTATCCCCATGCAAACTATACAACCCTCATGCACTGGCATAACCTTCAAGCTCTACTGCTCAGAAGAAAAATAGAAAACCAGACACATCCAGACATAGAAAATTTCCGACAAGCCCTCTACCATATTGAAGAAGCACTATATTTAGCATTTTGGTCATCAAATCTAAATGAAGCGCAAAATTACATCATCAACCTAGCTTTCTTATTTCAACGAATGCTCAAATATGGTTGGTCAAATATTGAAAATATCCTAACCTGCTATCAAATCTCTCTCGCCTTTTCAGATAAATGCGGTTGTGGAGAACGCTCTATTTTAGACCGCATCTTTTTTGCCCAATTTTATTGGGAAAATGAAGCGGAAATACTAAGCTGCACCGTGAGCCGCACTTTTTTATCTGATGAGCTAAATCCTACAAAAGAAGAATTTTATACAAACGCTTTAAACATTCTTAGAAACAATGATGATTATCGGCAAAAAATCGACATTTATCTACTCTATGCAAAATATGCTCAAAAATATCTAAAGCACAAACAAAAATATCCTATTATTCAAACCGCCATTCAATTACTAGAAACCGACGAACTTTATTCTGAAAACAGCGATTTTGACCATAAAGAGGAAATTAAAAAACTAAAAGCTATGCTCAGCAAAGCCTTCTGCTAAAAAACTAGGTAGTGGTTTGAAAAGTATGCTGGGTTAAGAAATAAAAAAGACAACTTGGAAAAAGATGATAATTTGGAGTTATGAAAACACAAATTACAATCAGCTACCCAAGTTGCCTAAGTCTCAGTATATAGTCAAATCACTTATAATCCAATCTATCCAAAGCAGATATAAAGAACAACTTGTAGTAGAATTATCAAAAACAAACTGAGCATATCCTATGACCTACTGTCGCCAATTCCGACAGAAAATTCTTAACGATATTGCTAATGGAGAAACTTGGCGCGCTGTTGCAAAGCGCTACAAGATCAGCAAATTCACCGTCTATAGCTGGATTAAAAATCCCCATCCTAAAGGCTTTACTGAGCGTAAGCCCTCAAAGATTGATGATGAAGCCTTGCTTAAGGATATTGAGCAGTATCCTGATGATTACCAATGGGAAAGCGCTAGACGTTTTAATTGCTCGCAATCAGCGATTTGTTATGCTCTAAAGCGACTAAAGATAACGCATAAAAAAAGATTAACCAACATCCAAAAGCCGACACAGAGAAAAGAGAGCACTTTCA
>NZ_LWHB01000086.1 GCF_001889065.1 Suttonella ornithocola
TTTGAGGGGCTTACGCTACAGTAAAGCCTTTAGGATGGGGATTTTTAATCCAGCTATAGACGGTGAATTTGCTGATCTTGTAGCGCTTTGCAACAGCGCGCCAAGTTTCTCCATTAGCAATATCGTTAAGAATTTTCTGTCGGAATTGGCGGCAGTAGGTCATAGGATATGCTCAGTTTGTTTTTGATAATTCTACTACAAGTTGTTCTTTATATCTGCTTTGGATAGATTGGATTATAAGTGATTTGACTATAGTTAATACGGGCGCGATTGCGATAGTTAGCTTATTCAAGCAGAGAATCGTAAGCAACTTTGGATTGCTTTATCAAATGAAATTAATACCTCAGAGCAAACACAAACGCGCAAAATAAAGCGATTTCTTGGTTACTTTCTTCTGCTGGAACGCTTTACTGCGACCCTATGGAAGCTTGTGATATTTATACCCACCAATGTTCAACGTTAATTGATAAAGCAGAACTCGCCACATTAGCGGAAACTTTAGCCAATCAAGGGAAAAATCCAATTAGTGACGAAAAAGTTATTGAACCGAAAAACATCGCCCTATTTTGGTGGAAATGACGACAGAAGGTTTATAGCCACCTTCCCAAAAAATGCGTACAACGTTAACTCAATATACACTTGAAAACAACATCCTATCTTCAAGTACGGTATGCATTTTTTGGTAGTCCTGCTATATACGACACTTTTGGACAATGATCCTACGATATGAGACTTTTGCAAAAAACATAAAATAGAGAAATTTTAATTTTTTAAATTTTAAAAATATATTAAAAATCATATTTTTAATATTTCTACTAGTAGCAAAAATTAGTGTAAAACGGAATTTTGCAAAGGTCTCGATGTAGGATTATCGGGAAACAGTGGGGTTGCGATGGGCTAATGACAGTGGTTCCCGGTGTAATCAGCATTGCTGTTTTTTCTCCCCCTCTTGATCCAGTCGGGAATAGCGTAAGAGGATAAAAAATGGTGGTGCATATTGCGAAAACGCTCCATTATTCTCCGATTAATCCTAAAAAATTAAGTTTGATTGAAAACTAAAAAAGAAAGGGATAGATTTATCTCTTTCCTGTTTTAGCAAACAGAGAATGACAAGATTTCTGTTAAAATATCGTCTTTTTCATCTATAACCTATTATGACTGATATTCTTTCCGACGATTGGCGTGACCGTCGAACATTTGCCATTATTTCTCACCCTGATGCAGGTAAAACCACACTGACAGAAAAACTCTTATTATTCGGAGGCGCCATCCAAATGGCAGGAACGGTTAAAGGTCGAAAAGCCGCTCGTCATGCTACTTCTGACTGGATGCAAATGGAACAAGAACGGGGAATTTCCGTGACTAGTTCCGTAATGCAGTTTCCTTATCAAGGTAAAGTGATTAACTTACTGGATACGCCGGGACACGAAGACTTCTCAGAAGATACTTATCGAACCCTAACGGCTGTTGATAGTGCGTTAATGGTTATTGACTGTGCTAAAGGGGTAGAAGATCGCACCATTAAACTCATGGAAGTTTGTCGATTAAGAGATACCCCTATTTTTACCTTTATCAACAAACTTGACCGTGAAGGTCGTGATCCAATGGAATTATTAGATGAGGTAGAAAGCGTTCTTAAAATTCGATGTGCGCCTGTAACATGGCCAATAGGCATGGGACGTTCCTTAAAAGGGGTTTACCATTTAGAGCGAGATACCGTTTACTTCTATGAACCTGGCAAAGGTTCGCTAGTCAATAATGGAGAAGAGGTAAAAGGATTAGACAATCCGCGTTTAGATGAATTGCTTCCTAATATGATTGCTGATTTTCGAGAGGAAATTGAATTGCTACGCGAAGCAAGCAATGCTTTTGACCGCGAGGCTTATCTGCGCGGCGAATTAACGCCCGTCTATTTTGGTTCTGCCATTGGAAACTTTGGTGTGAGAGAAATGTTAACAGACTTCGCCGAAAATGCGCCCGCCCCACAAGCACATGCTACTACAGCAAGAGTAGTCGCTCCAGAAGAAGATAAATTAACGGGTTTTGTGTTTAAAATTCAGGCTAATATGGACCCTAAGCATCGAGATAGAATTGCTTTTATGCGTGTAAATTCTGGACGTTTTACACCGGGTATGAAACTAAAACAAGTTCGTATTGGACGGGATGTTAAAATTCCAGATGCGCTGACTTTCTTAGCAGCAGAACGCGAACACGCAAGCACTGCGCTCGCCGGCGATATTATTGGCATTCACAACCATGGCACCATCCGTATCGGTGATACCTTTACCGAAGGAGAAGAATTGCAATTTACCGGCATTCCTGATTTTGCCCCTGAGCTTTTCCGTCGCGTGCGATTAAAAGATCCGCTAAAAATGAAAGCTCTTTTAAAAGGCTTAGAGCAATTATGTGAAGAAGGTGCTACCCAATTTTTCAAACCGCTTATTGGCAATGATTTAATCTTAGGCGCTGTAGGAGTATTACAATTTGATGTTGTGCAACAACGCTTAGCCACAGAGTATAATGTGACTTGTCAATTCGAAGGGATAAACGTCGCTACCGCTCGTTGGATTGAAGCACCTAATGACAAAGCCATGAAGCAGTTTGTAGATAAAAACCAAGCCAACCTTGCGCATGACCATTATGGACAATTGGTATACGTTGCCCCCAGTCGCGTGAATCTACAGCTGACCCAAGAGCGCTTTCCAGACATTCGATTTACCGCTACTCGAGATCATTTAGCGCAATAAAAAATGAAAACTTCACGCGTTCTTCCCCCTACCCCTTGGACAGCCAATCATCTCTGGCATCTAAAACCACGTGCGATAGGGATTTTATGTCTTGCATTAATTCTTTTTGGGCTTGGCGAAGCATTGTTGATTTTAGCCAATTTGGGGGCAACTCCTTGGAGCGTATTGGCACAAGGGATTAGCCGCCAAACATCCTTATCCATTGCTTTAGCTACTTTGTGGATTAGTGTGATTGTTTTTTTGCTGTGGCTACCACTGAAATTACGTCCTGGATTAGCCACAATTATCAATATCTTTCTTGTTGCTTTTGCTTTCGGTATATTTCTTAGGCTAATTTCGCCACCAATAACTATGACCAGCAGAATTTTTTATTGTCTGCTGGGTATTCTAACCATCGGCATTGCTAGCGCGTTTTATCTTACTTGTCGATTGGGGACAGGACCGAGAGACGGTTTAATGATTGGGATTTGTGAAAAAACCAACTGGCAAATCGGTATAGTTCGTAGTCTACTTGAAATAACGGTTTGCCTACTGGGCTGGCTGATGGGAGGAGTGGTTGGTATTGGCACGCTCTTGTTCGCCTTTGGAATTGGCTGGGTAGTGCAAATTATCTTATCCGTATTTTTCCGACTATGGCGAGTGTCTAATGAGTAAATTGATAAAAGCTATTCAAGCGCATGACGAAATCGATACCCTTATGCGCCAACTTCGACAAGATTTTCATGCACATCCCGAAACTGCCTATCAAGAACATCGAACCGCTAAAATTGTGGCACAATCCCTAAAATCTTGGGGGATTGAAACTCATTGCGGCTTAGCAGTTACAGGCGTTGTAGGTGTTTTAAAAGGTAATCAACCTGGCAAAACTATCGGCATTCGAGCAGATATGGATGCTTTAGAGATAACAGAAGCCAATGACTTCCCTTATTGTTCTACGATTAAGGGAAAAATGCACGCTTGTGGTCATGATGGACATACTGCCATTTTACTCGGTACCGCCAAATATCTCAGCGAACATCGAAACTTTGCTGGAACCGTTATTTTTATTTTCCAACCTGCTGAAGAAAATGAGTGTGGTGGCGGTCGTATGATTGCTGAAGGCTTATTTGAACAATTCCCTGTTGATGCTGTTTATGCCTTACATAACTGGCCTGATTTATCCCCACACACTATTGCCGTTCATGATAAAGCAGTCATGGCATCTTTCGATCTTTTTGATATTATCTTAAAAGGAAAAGGTTGCCACGGCGCACAACCGCATCAAGGTAATGATGTTATTCTTGCTGCAGCCCAACTTACTACTGCGTTACAAAGCATTATTAGTCGGAATATTGACCCCTCAGAACAAGCCGTTTTAAGCGTTACCCAAATTCATGGGGGCGATATGTATAACATCTTACCGGCAACTGTTACGCTTTCTGGCGGAACAAGAGCGTTTACACCTGCCATCCGTAACCAACTTGAAGCCCGCCTAAGAGAAATTACCACACATACCGCTGCTGCTTTTGGCGTTACTGCAAGCATCGACTATCAGCGCCGATATCCACCGACCATTAATCACCCAGAGCATGCCACTTATATTCGAACGCTTGCACAAAACTTATTTGGAGATAAAGCAGTTGAATATGACCCTAAAGCAAGTAATGCTGCCGAAGATTTTGCCATTATGCTAGAACATAAGCCAGGCGCCTATTTCTGGCTTGGAAATGGTCGACAACATCCTGATGGCGCGCTACATAATCCTCATTATAATTTTAATGATGATATCTTAGCCACTGGCGCCAATCTTTGGATTGCGCTTGTACAGCAAAATTCATAAAATACAGAAAATAATTACTGATTGATATTGATAACTATTCTTATTTGATATACAGTAACAACTCCCTTTACTTTGGAGTTCTCGATGAAAAAACTACTACTGATTTGTCTAGCAGGGCTAACGGCTTTTTCCGCGCAAGCAAAAGATGAAAAACCTTTTACTGCTGTCACGACCTTTACCGTTATTGCTGACTTAGCGAAACAAGTTGCAGGCGATACTGCACAAGTGGTTTCCATTACAAAACCTGGTGCGGAAATTCATGACTATGAACCAACCCCAAAAGATCTTGTCCGCGCGCAAGAAGCCGACCTAATTCTATGGAACGGGCTCAACTTAGAGCGTTGGTTCGAGCGTTTTTTTGCAGGATTAAAAAACGTGCCTTCCGTCGTAGTAACTGAAGGAATCGAACCTATCCTTATTCAGGGTGGCGAATATAACGGTAAACCTAATCCACATGCTTGGATGTCAGCAACTAATGCAAAAATCTATGTTGATAACATTGCTAATGCATTTGCTAAATATGATCCTAAAAATGCCGAGATTTATCATAAAAATGCTGACGCCTATAAAGCCAAATTAGATACTGCAGATGCACATATTCGCGAAGGTTTAGCTAAAGTTCCTGCTAATCAACGCTGGTTAGCTAGTAGCGAAGGGGCATTTTCCTATTTTGCAAAAGATTATGGGCTAAAAGAAGCCTATCTATGGCCAATCAATGCTGAAGACCAAGGTTCGCCAAAACAAGTAGCAGACTTAATCAAAACAGTTCGTGAAAATCATATCCCAGCAGTATTTAGCGAAAGCACCGTTTCTGATAAACCAGCTAAACAAGTCGCTAATGAAACAGGTGCTCGTTATGGTGGCGTTTTATATGTTGATTCCTTATCAACGCCTGATGGCAAAGTTCCCACCTACTTAGACTTATTAAACGTAACCGCACAAACCATCATTGATGGATTAACAGGAAAATAATGACTCATACCCCTAGTATCACTGTTGAGAATATCACTCACACATATCCTAACCGACATACTGCGATTGAAAACATCTCTTTCACCTTAACCAGTGGCACTGTTTGTGCCCTGGTTGGTGTCAATGGCAGTGGTAAATCTACTTTGTTTAATTCCATTATGGGCATTATTCGCCCACAAAAAGGAGAGATTAAGCTCTGCGGTCTCCCCGTGGCTCAAGCTTTAAAGCAACGACTCATGGCTTATGTTCCTCAAGCAGATGAAGTAGATTGGACATTTCCTATTTTAGTGCGTGATGTTGTCATGCAAGGGCGTTATGGCTATATGGGCTTTTTACGCCGTCCTAGTCAAAAAGACTATCAAGCTGTTGATGAAGCAATGGAAAGGCTAGATATCGCAAACTTAGCGAAAAGGCAAATTGGTGAGCTTTCAGGTGGACAAAAAAAAACGTGTTTTTCTAGCACGAGCATTAGCCCAACAAAGCCCCATTATTTTGCTTGATGAACCATTTACAGGTGTAGATGTGAATACTGAGCACGCTATCATGGCGCTTTTAACTGAGCTCCGCCAGAATGGCTACTTAATGCTAGTTTCTACACACAACTTAGGAACAATTCCAGATTACTGCAATGAAGTTATTCTTCTGAAAAAAACTGTTATCGCTTTTGGTAAAACAGAAACAACCTTTACCGAAACCAATCTTGCTAATACCTTTGGTGGCGTGCTCAAACATTTACATATCGGCAATCCCGCTCTCATTGTTAGTGATGATGAACGTCCTGCTGTTTTCCCACAAACATCGCAGGATACTCCTCATGCTTAGCACCCTAGTAGAACCCTTCACCTATACTTATATGCTAAAAGCCATTGGCGCAGCGACACTCATTGGCGCTGCTTGTGCCGCTTTGTCCGTTTTTTTGCTCTTAAGAGGTTGGTCACTCATTGGTGATGCACTTTCCCATGCAGTTGTACCCGGTGTTGCAGGTGCTTACGCTTTAGGCTTATCTTTTCCTTTAGGGGCATTAGTGGCAGGCATTTTGGCCGTTCTTTCAATGCTTGGCTTAAGCCATATTGCAAGATTTAAACAAGATGCCATTATCGGACTCGTATTTTCGGCTTTCTTTGCGCTAGGCTTGCTCATTATTTCTATCAACCCTACTGCTATTAGTATCAATGCCGTCATTTACGGCAATATTCTTAGTTTAAGCGATCATGATTTAATTCAAATCATCTTCATGACAATTATTATTCTCTCTTTTGTCACGCTGAAATGGCGCGATATGCTATTGCTATTCTTCGATCCTATACAAGCCCATACCGCAGGCTTATCTGTTCGCCGTTGGCGAATAACCTTTTTTCTTGCTTTAAGTATTGCAATAGTCGCTTCCTTACAAGCTGTTGGGGCAATTCTAGTCATTGCCTTATTGATTACCCCTGGCGCGACAGCTTACTTACTATCAGACCGTTTTGGTATCGTACTGACCATAGCCGTTATAATTGGCGCATTAACCGCCTTTATCGGCGCGTATTTAAGCTATTTTGCTGATGGCGTAACTGGTGGACTTATTGTGGTCTTACAGGCTCTCATATTTATTCCCGTCTTTCTTTTTGCACCCAAACATGGCGTATTTATGCGTAAAAGGCAGCAAACATGACCCTTTGGCAACTCATCCAAGAACCACTTTCTCATGAATTTATGCGACAAGCCTTTGAGCTTGCTGCCTTACTGAGTGCAACTTGCGCCCTACTCTCTTGCTTTCTGGTTTTTAAAGGATGGTCATTAATGGGCGATGGGATTTCTCATGCCATGTTACCAGGCGTTGTCGTTGCCGCAGCGATTGGACTACCTTTAACACTAGGGGCATTTCTCACAGGAATGACTTGCGCACTTGCCAGCGGTTATCTCACCCAGCATAGCCGTATCAAAGAAGATACCGCTCTTGGTGTTGTTTTTTCAGGGCTATTTGCTCTGGGTATCGTGTTATTTCATTACCTAAAAAGTGATCACCAACTCATGCATATTCTGCTAGGTAATCTCTTGGGCATTCAACTCAACGACCGTATTCGTATTTTAATCATTGCTAGCATCGTTATTTTCATCATCGCACTAAAATGGAAAGATCTATCCTTATACGTCTTCGACCCTATCCAAGCAAAAGTCACTGGACTATCAATACAGCTACTACATAATCTCCTACTCATTCTGCTTGCCCTTACAGCGATTGCGGCAATTAATGCGGTAGGCGTAATTTTAGTCGTTGCTTTACTGATTATTCCGGGTATGACGGCACAACTACTCTGCAGACGATTTAGCACCTTACTCATCACCTCAATGACTAGCGCTATCTTAGCCACTTTCCTTGGTGTATGGATAAGCTACCATCTAGATGCCTCACCGGCAGCTTGTATCGTATTAAGCCAAACTAGCTTTTTCTTACTTGCTTTAGGTCTATACATTTTTCGACATCAATAAAACAATCGTCGCTATTTTAGAAAAATACTATAGATTTAGAATAGAAATCGTTATAATAGCTCGCCTTTTATGGTTATAGTTCATAACAAACTTTGGTGCGAAAAAAATCACTCTCAGCTTAAATAGAAAGCATCTCATTCAGCTATAACTATAAATAAAATAGCGCCTATGACGCGCTTCATCAGATTTCACTAACAACAAGAGGACGGCATGGAAGAAGCCGCAAATAAAACGCTTACCCCTACCTTCTATACTCGTGAACAACACACACTCCGCCCAGAGCAATTTGACCGAAAAGCCTTAAAAATTGCCAATCAATTGATAGATGCAGGATTTGAAGCCTACCTTGTTGGCGGATGTTTACGCGACTTATTGATTGAACACCAACCCAAAGACATTGATATCGCAACTAACGCACGTCCAGAAGAAATAGCAGGACTTTTTCGTAACTGTCGATTAATTGGTCGTCGATTTAGATTAGCTCATATCCATTTTGGGCGTGATATCATTGAAGTTGCTACCTTTAGAGCAGCTGCGGACGACCAAGTCAAAACAGATACCGAAGGTCGAGTCATTGAAGATAATCACTATGGAAACATGGAAGACGATGTTATTCGTCGCGACTTTACCATTAACTCGCTTTACTATGAGCCGCGTAAAGAAATTCTTATTGACTACTTAGGTGCTGTTAAAGATATTCAAAATCAAACCATTCGCTTAATTGGCAATCCTGAAACCCGCTATATTGAAGACCCTGTCAGAATGCTGCGTGCTGCAAGATTCTCGGCTAAGCTAGGTATGCAGATTGAGGCGGAAACCGAAGCTGCTATTGCAAAATGTAAAGATGGATTAAAAGCTGTACCTGCTGCCCGCCTTTTCGATGAAGCTCAAAAACTCTTTATGAGCGGCTATGGCGTAAAAAGCTTTGAAAGTTTACGTCGATTAAATCTCTTTGGCGCCCTATTTCCTGATGTCGATCGCATACTAAATCATCCAAATAAAGCTTTTGCTAAATATGCAGAGAATATTATCAAAATTGCTTTAAGCAATACTGATAAAAGAATCGCTGAAGACAAACCTGTTACTATTGCTTTTTTATTCGCTGCTTTCTTATGGCCAGTTTATCAATTACAATATCAAGGATTACTTAGCGAACGTGATAACTGGCACAGCGCTATGCACGAAGCTGTAGATTTAGTCCATATTGCTGCTGCGGAACGTGTTTCTATACCTGTACGTTTACGCGGAATGATTCGAGAAATTTGGACATTACAAGCGCGCTTTGACTTAACAGGAAATAATCAGAAAAAAACACGCAGCCTATTAAGTCACCCTCGCTTCAGAGCTGCCTATGATTTTTTACTGATTCGTGAAGAAGCTGGAGAAGCGCTAAAAGCGTCTGTTCGTTGGTGGAGTCGTATGCAAACCTCTCCCGAAACAGCTTTCTCATCTGAGCAAATATCATCTTCCAATAAACGTTCTTCACATTGTCGGCGCCCCAGAAGGAAGAAAAGTAACTCATTTTAAAAATATAAGGGAGAAATGACTTATTTCTCCCTTAAAATAACTTAAATGACTAATTTACGATTCAAAACTGAAAAAGCTCCTTATTATCATAACAAAATAATTTATATTTCATGCTTTATTAGTTTATAACTCATTTACAATATTCATAACTCTAGTAATTTTATTATTTTTAGATTTTTCATAAGAATAATTTATATATTTTTAAATTACTATCTGACTATTTATTTAGTAGAAGCGTTTAGATTTAGACCAATATTTCATCAATATCCAATAAACTATTCCTGCTGGTAATAAACTGGCATACCAAGAAATCTTTGTAAAATATAAGGCGACACCTGCACCAATTAATACAGCAATAATTCCCGCGTAATTAATGCCAATGTAATCTCCTTTTTCATCATATAATTTTTCTATATCTAATCGACGTTTACGGATAATGTAGTAATCTACTAACATGACAGCTACTATTGGACCTAAGAATGCTGAATAAGTTCGCACAAAGATTTGTAATCCTGCTGCCGAGTTATCTTTTATAAGCTCCCAAGGAAAGGTTGCAAAAGCTAATAATCCAACCAAAATAGTGGCTTTTTTAAATGATAGCTTAAAGAAATCCATCAATACATACGTTGGTGGAACTACATTATTGAGTACGTTTGTTGTAACTTGTGCAAATGCAATAAAAATTAAAGTCGCAATTAAAAGGGGTTGGTTATCTACAGCACTTGTAAAAACATCTATTGGATCAGCTTGTCCTGTTGCACTGGATACCATAAGTCCAATAAGTCCCATAAATAGCGTACAAGGCAGAATAGAAAATGCATAAATAGCGACTAAAGGTCCTCTTTTTACGTTTTGTTTTAATTCTCTAGAATAATCACTGACATTAAGCATCATTGTGCTATATATTCCTAGGAAAAGCATTGTTGCTGCCCAGAAATCGACTCCCCAAGTACCTTCTATTTCTATTAGTCCAGTTGTTATTTCTGTTTCATACTTCTGAATGACATGATAGAACATATAAGCTAAAGAACTTATGATAAAAATACTACCGATATTCTCTAACCATTTAATTCCTTTGAAACCAAAGGTAGATAGCAAAATTTGTAGTCCTTGAAAACAAATAAACCAAAAGACAATATTATCAAAACCAATTAATGTAATAGAAACCGCATTTAATGCTCCCGCACCTATCCAACTTTGAAAACCATACCAAACAATTGCTGGAACTGCACGAATGAGACCAATAGCTTTCGTTCCTATAAATCCAAAAGAGCTTCTAGCCTGTACAATAAAAGGAATACCATACTTATATCCTGCGGCGCCATTTAGCATCAATACTAATCCAATCACTAAACAACCAATAGCTATGGCCAAAGTTGCCTGTAATAAATTTAATACGCCTAATATGCTTGAACCCATTGCAAAGGTTCCAATAGAAACACAACCGCCTAACCATGCTAAAAAGTAAGAAAATTTATCCATAATTCTTACTTTTTGAACAGCAAGACTTTCTTGTCCTGCGTATTTCCTCTCTGAATCATGAGAATTTTGAGACATGGCATACTCCTCTTTATGTATCTAAGTGATTTAAATATATTGAAAGTTAATCACTTTTATCGGTTTCATGAATTATAAGGAATCGCAATTTGTCTTTACACGACAACAAAATATCTTAAACTGACAAAATAATTATTGTAAAATTTTTAGTAATTTATCAGTTTTTGATATCAATACATAACAAAACTAAGTTGCTATTTTTAGGCAGTTATCTCGATGTTTAGCAGGAGTACAGCCAAACCATCTTTTGCTTGCTCGAATGAAGTTACTTAAATCTGAAAAATCCAAATAAAAAGCAATTTCAGTCATACTCTGATTGGTATGTGCTAGTAAATCATGCGCAATATCTCGTTTTTTTCTATCTACTAACTCATTAAATGAGCAGCCATGGCTTTTTAACCTTCTCTGTAAGGTACGAACAGAAAGATTTAATTTATCAGCAATATCTGTAATTTTAGGTTCCTTTTTCCCAATCATAGAATGAATGTGATGAATCACTAGCGCACAAATATCTGTTTTATCTAATTGAATAAGATATTTATCAACAATAGTCTGATTTAAATTCATTAACTGAATATTTGCACTAGCATAAGGTTCAATGATATCTGCATAATGGAATGCTATTGAATCTACCTCTGCGCCTAAATTCACTGGACAAGAAAAATACTCATCAATACGATAATGGTTTTCTTGATAAGGCATTGAAAGTGTAATAAAAGCTGGTTTAACGATGTGCTGAGATAAGCTACAGGCTTGTCGATAAATAAACGCCATTAACGCAAGGCGTGCGGAATTCATTGGTTCTGCGCCATCAATAGACTTCATGGTTAATGTTGTAATCTCAGGGGTATGCATTAAACTAATTCGAGAAGTAGTAGAGATAACTTTACAATATCGTGCCATAATCGTCATTAAATCGGATAATGATGCACAAGACATAATTGCCATTCCTAAACTATATAAGGCAGAGGCTTGAATTTTTTGCCCAACAGAAAGACCAAACAAATTATCTTTACTTTCAGCAATGAATAATTGCCATAAAGTTCGAACGCCGTCTAAAGGATATCTTGCTTCTGGAATATTTAATAATTGTGGATCTAAACCTGATTTTATCACTAATGGAATTGGATCAAACTCGTAGCTACGAGCTGTCTGACAAATAGAACGAATCCAGCTAGCTAATACACTATGATTATTTACTATTTGTTTTTCACACATTTCATCACCAAAATATCGATTTTAATAACCGATATTATTTTATCTTAAAGTGAAAGAATAAGCTAGCAACAAAAAATCATATCAAGTATTAACAAAATACTGGATATTTAGTTAATGATATATAGTGCAATCATCTAAAACCCAACCCAATCCAAAGCAGATAAAAGCATAAAGTATCAATACAATCCATCCGCCATTCTTTGCGTATTTGCTTAATCCAAGCCCACATCTTTTCAATAGGATTTAAGTCTGGACTATAAGGGGGTAACCAAACTATCTCATGCCCATGCTCTTCAATGATTGCTTGAATATCACAGCGTTTATGAAAAGCGGCATTGTCCAT
>NZ_LWHB01000087.1 GCF_001889065.1 Suttonella ornithocola
CTTGTTGCAACATTGCTAGCTGTCTAAAGCCTTGCCGAATGACTTTTTCATCATCAACATTAGCACCTATTGTCATTAAACCTCTTAGCGTAATTCTCTCCATTTGGATAACGTCTTTAATTAACGCTAAAGCCGCCTCTGGAGAAACCCCGCTTTTGCTTTGTTCGCCGGATACATTTACTTGAACCAATGCCTCTATCGTTTTATCTTCATACGCTAAACGATCTTGTAACTTTTTTGCCAAACGAAGACTGTCTAACGATTGGATACAATCTACCAATCCCACAACATCTTTTACCTTATTCGTTTGTAAATGCCCAATTAAGTGAGTTTTATGAGGAAAAGCTTCTAATGCGGAATACTTTGCCTGAATTTCTTGTACCTTATTTTCTCCAATCATAGAGAAACCACAAGAAATTGCTTCAATAATTGCTTCTGGAGCAACCGTTTTTGTTACTGGCATCAAAAGAATTGATTGAGGATCTCTATTAGCTCGCTGAGCAGCTGATACAATTTTTTTCTGTATGCATGCAATATTATCTTTAATGCTCATGTGTATCCTCTTGGCAATCAGCACAAAGTCCAGCTAATACAATTGGATCTGAAGAAAGCAAAAAACCTTTATCTGAACAAAAATCCAATAATTCAGCGACAGGTTTATCTGCTGGTAATTCTTCCGTGCGACCGCACTCTCGGCAATTAGTAATGACACTGACATGCTCATGCGCAAATTCCTTACAAAGAACAAATCCATTCAATGATTCGGCACGATGTAATACCCCCATCTCAACCCAAAACTCTAAAGCTCGATAAACAGTAGGTGGCGCAACTGGTGTTCCTCTCTGCTTTTGCAAATCTGTAAGTACATCATAAGCTTTTACGACATCAGGATAAGCCAAAACAAGCCTTAAAACTTGCTCACGAATACTGGTTAATCTTGCACCGCGCATTTGGCAATGCTTTTTTACTGCTGCCAATAGCTGTGTCTGTTCTTTTATTTCTTTCATATCAAGTACCGCCAAAAATCTCTTACCTAAAATTGCTAGGTAAGCATAGTATAAAGAAAACTGAGACCATAAAGCGGAAAGTTTTAATCAAATTTATCTAGATAAAAGAAACAAAAACCTGTAATGTTTTTAAATATAAAATAGACTTTCTGAATCTTATAAAAATACTAAAAAATACGCTTATACCAAGGTTTATTTTTTCCAATTCCTTGCTTTTCTAAAAAGCTACCTAATTGCTTATCAGACCTCATAATATGCTGTACTAACCAATCTTTTAGATATAAAAGCAAATCACTATTTACATGATGCTCACCTTGAGCTAATTTAAGTCTAACAGATTGTAATTGGGAAACTAGCTCATCGTGCTGCAATTTATGTTTTTCATATTCTTGATAACCAAAAATCCGCATTAACGCTTCCTCTGTAGAAAAATGTGCCACTGTATACATTTCTAAATTCTCTAAAATTTCTGGAATTTCTTGAGGTGCTGTACGCGTTAGAATAGCTTTGCATAACTGATTAATAATATCAATCAATTGCTGATGCTGATGATCGATATCTTCTACTTTAACTGATAATAAATCATTATCCCATTCAATAAAATCTCTTGTTATCTTAACTGAAGTCATTATAGACTCCTCTTTATCAATATCTTTAATTATATCTATAATTCTTTTATAAGCAATAATATTATTATAAAACCAATTACGTTCTATAATAATATTATTATAGAAATAGTCTTTTAAAAGCAAATATTATAAAAATATTTAAACTATTCATTATTATAGACAATACTCTATGCCATATCTTCATCAATGACTAAAAATATTAAAAAATTATAAAAATATAAATCCTTATAAATAAATTTTATTACTAATAATTGCTATATTTCCGTTGTGTTTTCCATTTCATAGTGAAAGTCTACTAGAATGGCTACAATGTTAAGATAAATAGATAAATAGATAAATAGATAAATAGATAAATAGATAAATAGATAAATAGATAAATAGATAAATAGATAAATAGATAAATAGATAAATAGATAAAATAAGCAAACATACTTTACTGGAATAAAGATTTAATTTCCGTAACTTTTTTATTAGACTTTGACGATAGAAGTATTTCATCTTGCATTTAATTAAATTTTACATAAAGAAGGTATCAAGCAGGTTTTTAATATATAGTAGTTCATATCTACTAACTATCTATAATCGTTGCTACTTATCGCTATGAAAAAATATCACTCCCAACAAGCTTCTTATTTTTCTTTTTTATGACTACCAGTATGGATAAAAAACTCTTTCTACTTTCATTCTTATACTTACCACTATATATCCATTCAGAAGATAACTGGTTAGATAAAACCCATAATAAATTTTCTGAAACACTGGATAAAACAGCAGCATCTATCAATAGCTGGTTCGGTGAAAACACCCAAAACGCTGATGCCGAATTACGAATTTTGCTAGACAACGGTTGGAATCGATATGATGGCTATAGTATTCATCCTAAAATTCGTGGAAAAATTAAATTACCTGCGCTACAAAATCAACTACATATCGTCTTTGGTAATGAAGCTTTAGATAATCAATTTGAAAATTCAGCAGAAATTTTTTCTCAAGGCGATACAAGCCACTATAATGATAAAATTTATATTAAAAAACAAACACGTCAAGATAACGCTTCTATTGCTTTACAATATCAATTTAGCTCAAACCCGCAGAATTAGATGCCAGAGCAAGCATAGACATTCGCTCTGGAGGAGATGTTTATTTCAAGCTTAAAGCACAAAAAAATTGGTTTTTCTATCAGGATAACTATCAATTAAAAGCAGAACAAATTTATCGCTATGGTATTCAAAGTAAGCATCTTCTTAAAACCAATATAGAATTTCGTCAAAATAAAGAAGAAGAACCTTTTATAAGCAATCAGCTCTCTCTACAATACACTAATGATAATCATAAAGATCAATAGAGCTGGGGAAATGGCTTATATCGCGAACACCCGCTTACTACAGATAGCTGGTTCAACTATGGTATCTACACAGGCGGACATATTGAATACTATAAAGCAGACTTAAATACTTATGGTCCTTTTGCCGGTTGGCGAAAAGATATTTATCACGACTGGATATTCGTACAAACAAAACTGACATACTATAATGACAAAAAATCAGATAGACATCATAACTTAGCTGTGATGCTGCGCTTAGAAGTACATTTTTGAGTCAATTATCTGATATAAAGATTTAAATTATCTGCTATTTAAAAAATCTAGTAGGTAATTTTATTTCAAATAAGCTAGACCATTTTTTGAATAGCTTTCTTCATAAGGAGCTTTCGATGCTACAACGCAATTACTTCCAATCAGTCTCTTTCATTGCACTTATCGCTGCAATGATGGGATTAACAGCTTTTACTATAGACGCCATGCTACCTGCATTTGGAGAAATGACCAAAGCTTTTTCTTTACCTAAAAACCAAGCAAATAAAATTCAATATGTTGTTTTTGCTTATATGTTTGGTTTTGCTACTATGCAACCGATATTTGGTTTTTTAGGCGATGCTTTAGGGAGAAAATGGACTTTAATATCAGGAATTGGGCTTTTTGTCATTGCCTCCGCTGCTGTATTTTTTATCAATGAGTTTAAATGGCTTCTTGTCGCGCGATTCGTGCAAGGCATGGGGCTTGCTGCCCCTAGAGTGCTGTCCACAGCCATT
This sequence comes from Suttonella ornithocola, assembly GCF_001889065.1. GTDB lineage: Bacteria > Pseudomonadota > Gammaproteobacteria > Cardiobacteriales > Cardiobacteriaceae > Suttonella_A > Suttonella_A ornithocola. Next base: position 3,728 of record NZ_LWHB01000087.1, read on the forward strand.
GTAAGAGATGTCGCTTCTGGTCGAGAAATGGCAAGGATTATGTCCTATGCGGTAATGGTTTTTATGATTGTTCCAATGTTAGCGCCCAGTATTGGACAATTAACCATGCAAGCTGGTGGTTGGCATGCTATCTTTAGGTTATTCGTGTTTGCTGGTCTATTGGTAATCATTTGGATTTTATATCAATTACCAGAAACGCTAATACCAGAGGAAAGGGCCAGATTAAATATCAAAAGTATAAAAGCTGCTTTCATCCAATGCTTGGGACATTCAGCAACTGTTATTCAACTAATTATTATTGGTATGATTTTTGCCATGACAATGACCTATATAGGACAAGCCGAACAAATTTTTGGTCGAGATATTTATCATCTAGGTGATAAATTTCCGCTGATATTTGCTCTTAATTTTAGCGGACTCATTGCTGCAAGCTTTTTAAATTCACGCTGGGTTTTATTACATGGCATGCAACGTATCATTCGAATCGCAACCTTAGCAATGTCAGCAAATGCAATTATTTTAGTTTTTCTTTCATGGATATATGCGGGAATTCCTCCTTTATGGTTTTTTCTACCTTTATTGATTACTCACTTCTTTTTTCAAGGGCTTTTAATGCCTAATCTAAATACTTTAATTCTTGTTCCACACCGTAATATTGCGGGGACTGCTTCCGCTATTATTGGTGCAGGAATGACAATTATTGGCGCAGTTCTCGGTGGACAAATTGCATCACACTTTAATGCAACACTCTATCCACTTACTTTAGGTTTAATGGTATTAAGTTTAGGCATTACTTTTTTATATCGCCTAGCAGAACGCCTAGGAATAGATGAATAAAATTTATCTTTTAATTATTCTAGCCCGCTATAGCCTGAGAGTATGATAGTTATAAGAAATTAGCTATAATAGCTTAATTTTCTTTGAGTAAGCCATGTTTCGAAAAATTGTACTAATTGGTCCAATGGGGGCTGGAAAAACATCGTTAGGAAAACGATTAGCACATCGTCTACATTGGCAATTTTTTGATACTGACCATGTAATTATCAATAAAACAGGGGCAGACATTCCCTTAATATTTGAGCGAGAGGGGGAAACTGGTTTTCGTAAACGTGAGCATCAAGCCCTTAAAGAAATATTAGAAACACCTATTGATGCCGTAGTAGCTTGCGGTGGTGGAATTGTTATTACACCTGAAAATCGTAGTCTAATTATGGGTCAAGCACTGGTTGTATTCTTAGATGTTTCTGTAGAGAGACAACTGCAAAGAATTGGAATGGATAAAAATCGCCCTCTTGTTCATGCACCTGATAAAAGAGAGCGCCTTCAAAAGCTTCGAGACGAACGTTTAGGATTATATGAAGGACTTGCTGATATAAGAATCAATACAGACACGAATAATTTTACAATTTCATTTAATCGATTACTAAACAACGTTAGAGAATTTATCCGAACCAATGTTCCTTAACATTTTTCGGACCGAACTTCTTTCTACATAAATAAAGCAGTTATAGTAAATATTTTTAACTCGCATACAGCGTTGGTTTGTCTTTACAGTCAGCAGCTGGTCATTTTATATGCGAGCTGAACTTATTCAGCTATATATAGCAGGGCTCCAAAAAATGCATACCGCACTTAGAGATAGGATGCTGTTTTCAAGGTGGATATTGGGTTAACGTTGTATGCATTTTTTGGAAAGTTGGCTATAGACACAATATAGTAAAAGACTACTAGAATAGTTATAGTGTTAAGATAGATGAATAAAGTAAGTACACATACTTTACTGGAATAACCATCTAATTTCTGTAACTCTTTTATTAGCCTTTTATTATAGACAGTTACCCAAGGACAAATACGGGAATAAAATTCCGGATACTGATAGACCACACTCAAATAAGTACAAAAAAGGAAGAAGTAGCCAATAACTTTGGTATCCATTTCACTACTGTTCAGAAGTGGAAAATGCGTGATTGCCTTTAGCCTACTGAGACTTTTGCAAAGGTCTCAACCCAAAATAGCTCGCGCATTTGCCAGCAAACTTACGATGTAATGTCCCAATGACAACAGTTTGTTGCGGGCTTTCTATACTTGACTCAGCGCTTGGCTTCTGCTGGCTTTTTCTATGATGCCGTCTTTTAATCCTCTTTCTCGTAAGCGTTGGCGGTTTGCTTGGCTGCTATAGCCTTTGTCGGCATAGACAATTGTACCTGCGTTTAGGTTTTCTAGTAATGGCTCAAGGTGTTGGCTTTCATGCTCGTTAGCACTGCTGAGGTGCAGCTGTTCGATATAGCCGTCTTGGTCTGAGACCTTTGCAAAATTCCGTTTTATACTAATTTTTGCTACTAGTAGAACAATTAACACCATGATTTTAATATGTTTTCAAAATTTAAAAAATTGAAATTTCTCTATTTTATGTTTTTTGCAAAGGTCTCAGCACACCACGCGTTACCGCGAACACCCACTGAATCACCAAGACATAACCTTCTCCGAACAAATGTATGCTCAACCCTATAGCTATGCCTTACTTGCTGATAATCCTGTACTCACTCAACTTCTAACCCACATAGATAAACATCATTTAGCCTTTATGCAGGAAAAACATCATCAACTTGGCAAACTCACTACGCTTTCACTTAAGCCATCATAAATCCCGGAATGCGGAAATTGATAACGCCTTTTTATACTAACATTTCCCTGAAAAATCGGATAAGATACGGCTATCAACAACAAAAGGAGCAAACATGCTACACGAATACCGTGAACTCATTGCTAAACTTCGTCAAAACGATAACCACTTTGCACGCTTATTTGACGAGCATAACGAACTAGACGAAGAAATTAACCGCTTACTAAAAGACCCCGTTGCAGTTAGTCGCTCTGCTGAAATTGAGGAGAAAAAACGTAAAAAACTACATCTAAAAGACGAAATTTATCGTATCTTGAAAGAAAAAGATGCTGAAAGAAACCAATAATAAACCCAGCGCCCTAAACAGGGCGCTTTTTACATCTAATCATTATTCTACAAACCCCTAACCACCTTACCCTATGACAGACTGCATCGATTTAACTCAAGCGCAACCCAAAGAAATTTATCTTAACCGTGAACTCACTTGGCTAGATTTTAATGAACGCGTCTTAGCAGAAGCTGAGCGTGAAGATAACCCCCTACTAGAGCGCATAAAATATCTTGCGATTGTTAACAATAACCTAGATGAATTTTTTATGAAACGCATTGGCGGGCTTAAACAACAAGTCGGCGCACACATTCATACTCCTAGCCCAGACGGCAGAACCCCACAAATACAAATCGATGAAAGCTATACCAAAGTTCGCACCATTGAAAAACACGTCGGGAAAATTTGGAAACGACTTTCCACAGTGCTAAAAAAAGAAAATATTGAAATTGTGCGTTTTTCGCAACTTTCAAAAACCAAACAAGAACAAATGCGCCAATACTTCGCTGAAACCGTCTATCCATTGCTCACTCCGCAAGCCATGGATCCCGCACACCCCTTTCCCTTTGTATCTAACCTCTCATTAAACTTACTGATTAAACTAGGCTATCCCAATAGCAAGCGAACCTCCATTGCGCGCATAAAAGTTCCTGTTGGACAAGGCTGCAAACGTTTTATTGATACCTATACACCAAATGTATATCGCTTTATTACCTTAGAAGACCTCATCATCCATAATTTAGATTTACTCTTCCCTGGCATGAAAGTCCTACAAACCGATATTTTCCGCATTACGCGCAATGCCGTTACCGAAAAAAATGAAGAAAAAGCCGAAGACCTATTAGAGCTCATTGAAGATGAATTGCGAGAACGAAAATTTGCCCCAATCGTTCGGATGCAATACGCCACAGGCATTGACCCTATTCATAAAGGCATGCTATCAGCAGAGCTACATTTAGAAGAAGATAAAGATACCTTTGAAGTGGATGGACTATTGTCAATGCGTGATCTCTTTGAAATTGCGGCAATCAATCGTCCTGACTTAAAATATCCGCCTCACCATCCCCTGGATCACGAACACTTCTTTGGTGAAGATAACCTCTTTCACGCTATCAGGAAAAACGGACCATTTCTTGTTCAACTGCCTTACGAATCCTTTACCAATACCGTTGAACGATTATTAGCCGATGCGAGTAACGACCCCAAAGTCTTAGGCATTAAAATGACTATCTATCGCACCTCGTCAGACTCTAAAATCATCCAACATCTCATTGATGCTAGCCGCAACGGCAAACAAGTAACTGTCGTGGTAGAAGTCAAAGCTCGCTTTGACGAATCCGCAAACATCCGTTGGGCAAACCGATTAGAAGAAGCTGGCATCCATGTTACCTATGGAATCGTTGGGCTAAAAACCCATGCTAAACTCATTCACATCATTAGAAACGATTACGACGGTATCCGTCGTTATACCCATATCAGCACAGGGAATTACCATAGCGGCACCGCGCGACTTTATAGCGATTTCGGTTATTTTAGTGCAGACCCAGAACTGGGCGCCGACCTAACAGAACTCTTTAACTACCTCACAACTGGTTACACCCCAAACCGGCAATACCATAAAATCTTGCCCGCGCCTCGCCACATGAAAGCCGGCTTATTAGCACTAATAGAACGCGAAATCACTCATGCCAACAAACAACAAAAAGCACTCATCCGCCTAAAAACCAACGCCCTAGAAGACGTTGACATTGTCAACGCCCTCTATCGCGCCAGTCAGGCAGGCGTTAAAGTAGAACTTATCGTAAGAGATAGCTGTCGCCTAATTGCTGGTGTACCGGGATTATCAGAAAACATCTCCGTTATTAGCATTGTAGGACGTTTCCTTGAGCATAGTCGCGTTTACTACTTCTACAACGCTGGCGAAGAAGCCTTTTACATTGGCTCTGCCGACCTCATGCACCGCAATCTAGAAAGTCGGGTAGAAGTCTTAGTATCCATTGAAAAACCTAGCATTAGAGAAAAACTTGCACACTTCCTACAAACCCAACTCAACGATTTAGAAAACGCTTGGGAAATGCAAAGCGACGGCAGCTATCGGCGCCGACAAAATCCCAAAAACAAACTCAGTAGCCAAGCGCAATTTATTGCAGATGCAAACAAACGCTATAAAAATGCAAGTAAATTACGCCTAAGAAAAACCCGCTCAATATAACGAGCGGGTTAATCTAACTAGAATACCTATCTTAGCCAACGCCAAAATACCAACCGATTAATGCAGTTGAAACTAAAGCAATCACTCCCCAAATAACCGTACGTAAAATCGCCGGCAATAACGGCGCTCCACCCAACTTAGCAGATAAACTTCCCAAACTGGCAAGTCCTAATAACGTTGCTATTGCTAAAACATAAACAAGCACTGTTTGTGGCGCTATTAACAACACAAGCAATGGCAAGATTGCTCCCACACAAAAAGCAATCGCACTAGCACCAGCAGCTTGTAAAGCATTCGTTTCAATCACCTCGCTAATCCCAATTTCATCCCGAGCATGTGCAGCTAAAGCATCATGTTCCATCATTTGTTTAGCCACTGCCTTTGCCAATTCTGGCGCAACACCTCGTTGCTGATAAATAAACGCCAACTCCGCTAGCTCACCCTCTGGATAATGTTCTAGTTCATTTGCTTCCCTTGTTAAATCCGCTTTTTCAGTATCAGATTGACTAGAAACAGAAACATACTCTCCTGCCGCCATTGAAACCGCTCCTGCTACCACTGCAGCACAACCCATTAACAGCAAAGTCTGTGCAGAAGTTTGGGCAGCCGCTAAGCCCATTAACAAACTGGCGACGGAAATTAAACCGTCATTTGCCCCTAAAACACCTGCTCGCAACCAATTATTCCGGTGACTTAAATGTTGCTCTGAATGCCGACTAAAACTCATTTATCCTCACTACACCAAAATTAGATGAATAATCTATTGATAAACCAGCGTATCAAACAAATAGCATATTCTCTACCCATCCCAGCTATAGCCAAATACTGTTACTAAAAATCTATCATTTTAGAGCGTATCTTCTGAATAGCAGCGGGATAATGACTCGCCATCGTCAACCAATAGATTTCTGTATTTTTAGGGCGAATAGAAATTTCGAATTGGCGAAATTTACTCATTGATTTTCTAGATGCTGTCGCTTGACCCAGCATTAACCAAATTAGCATACTCATCCAAAGCCCATGCGTAAAAACCACATGATGCCCATTCGGCAGTTCCTGAAAATAGCGTTGTACCTGCTCTACTCGTTGAACAAACTGACTAAAACTTTCAGCATCACTACCATCTCTATCATCTGGTGAAAATTCTAACCAATAATCCTCTGCTAACTTTCGTCGCTCTGATAGCGTTTTATCTGCGATACTATCAAAGCTAAGATAATTAAACTCTTCTAAACCATGAATAACTGTTGGGCATATTTCTGTTATTTCACTTAAAGGCATTGCGGTTTGCTTGGTTCGTAAAAATTTAGAAATACCAATACTAGTAATATTATTTTTACCTATCCGATTCATTAACCATTCTGCGACTTTTTCAGCTTGACTCTCGCCTAATTCCGTTATTGGAATATCCCTATTAAGCATAGCTTTTCCACCCGCATTTGCATGGCTTTGTGCATGGCGAACTAAATAAATGTATTTCATATTCATATCAAACTATCTTAAATTCGGTAACCAAACTACTCTACCGTAACCGATTTCGCTAAATTACGCGGTTGGTCCACGTCGGTTCCCTTTTGTAAAGCCACGTTATAAGCAAATAATTGTAGAGGAATAACAGTCGCAATACTTGCAGTCAGACTATCTAGCTCGCCCAATGAAATTAAAATGGCTTGTTCGTTTAATGCACGCGTATCCACACGGCTATCAGAAAATACAATTAACCGCCCGCCTCTTGCTTGCACTTCTTGTAAATTACTCATGGTTTTTTCTGCCAGATGGTCTGCTTGCACAATCGCCACTACAGGCATATTTTCATCAACCAAAGCTAAAGGTCCATGTTTAAGTTCTCCACAAGGATAAGCTTCAGCATGGATATAAGCGAGTTCTTTTAATTTTAGCGCCCCCTCTGCGGCAATTGCATAGCTTTCTCCTCGCCCTAAAAATAAGCATCCATGACGCTCTTTAATCATCTCTGCTGCTTGAGCAACTTGCAGATTAAGCGCAAGCATTTGTTCTGCAATAGCGGGTAAGCGCTCAAGTGCTGCAATTTCAGGTTGTACATCGTCATTGTTTTGTAATTGTCGAATCAATAACACTAAAATATGTAAAGCAACTAATTGCGTGACAAATGCTTTGGTAGAAGCAACGCCTATTTCTCGTCCAGCACGCGTTAGCAAGCTATAATGGCTGGCGCGAATTAAAGCACTTTCTGGAACATTGCAAATCGCCAAATAGTCTTGATATGGTAATTTTTTTGCTTTTTCTAGTGCTGCAAGTGTATCCGCGGTTTCCCCAGATTGTGAGATACTTAAGAATAACGTATTTTGCGGCACAGTTATCTCACGATAGAGATATTCGCTTGCATACTCTACATGACAACGAATTCCTACTTTTTCTAATTGAGATTGAATAACCAATCCAGCATGATAACTGGTTCCACAAGCAATAAGATCAATGTATCGAACGGTCTTTAAGCTTTCCAATAAGTCCGAAGGAAAAGAAGCTAGCTGTAATTGTTCATGATAAATACGCCCCTCTAAAGTTTCTGCAATCACAGATGGCTGTTCAAACATCTCTTTCTGCATAAAATGTTTATAACCATCTTTACCTGACACATCTGCTGACTGCTCGCTTTCAACAAGCTCTCTCTCAACAAGCTGATTTTGCGCATCAAATATTTGATATTGTTCTTTACTCAAATGAACCAAATCATCATCTTGTAAATAACTAAAAGTGCGCGTTACGGGCAATAAGGCGTAGCTATCAGAAGCAATAAAATGCTCGCCAATCCCAACTCCGATGACTAATGGTGAGCCATGTCGAATGGCGACTAATTCATCAGGATATTGCGCATGAATAACTGCTAAGGCATAAGCGCCTTCAAGTTGTTTCGTTGTTTCTCGAACAGCCGTAACCAAATCTTGGGATTTTTGATAATAATAGTGGATTAAATGCGCGACGGTTTCACTATCTGTTTCAGAAGAAAAAGTATATCCTTCTGCTTGTAAGAATTGTTTTAGTTCTAAATAGTTTTCAATAATGCCATTATGAACCACTGCAATATCGCCACTGCTATGAGGATGTGCATTTGCTTCACTGGGTGCACCGTGTGTTGCCCAACGGGTATGGGCAATACCGGCATAACCTATCAATCCTTGTGTTTGTACTTTTTCTTGTAAGGTTTGTACTTTTCCCATTGCTCGGCAACGAATAAGTTGATTTTGCTGAATAATTGCCAATCCTGCACTATCATAACCGCGATATTCTAAACGCTTTAATCCCATCAATAAGATTGGCACAATATTACGCTCAGCAACTCCCGCCACAATTCCACACATGTCTTTTCCTAAATTCTAAAAGGTAAAATTTTAGCGTAAAAATTGCATTTTTAGATGAATTCTTATCCAAAGACTTAAGAATAAAATAAGAAAAAATTAAAACTTATTTAAAAAAGAATATCGCTATATCTAAAGTTTATTTATCTTTATTTAAAAATAGGTTGTATTTCACTAAAATTTTTATTTTTAATAACAGATAGAACAATAAACCCTGTTAGTGAGAACACTTCTTACTTTCAATAAAAATTTGACAAATATGTCTAATATTAGAAATCACAACCTTAATTCTCTTTTTATTTTTGACATTTTTGTCAAAAATAAAAAGATTACTTAGATTATCTAATCGGTAATAATCTTTCTACTATTGCTAAAAATAAAAAAGAGCGTATATCACACGCTCTTCCCTTTAAGAATTACAGATAGTATTAGATTAGTAAATCTTCTTCTTTTCCACCTTTATCTAAATGCTCAAGGAACCACTTTGGCTGACGACCTTGTCCTGACCAAGTTTTACCTGTTTTTGGATCAGCATATTTAGGGGCTAAAGAACGACGACTTGGTTTACCACTAATTGCTAAGCTTCCACCAGAAAGAATTTCGGCTTGTCTATTTGCCTTATTCAAAATATCTTGAGCACGTTTTTGACGTTGGGCATCAACTTTATTTGCAAGCTCAACAAAATCATCGTCATTGAGACTTTGTAAAGCATCTATAATTTGTTGTAATTGCATTTTTAACTCCATTTATTTGGGATAGATAATAATAAATTAATTTATTAAAAAAGCAATAACAAATTCATCTTATTTAATTAAAAATCTGTCAAGACTTTCTCTATTCAATTTTCCTACTTCTATGCAAATCATAGCATTCATATACTAACATGGTGTTATATGCCATATAAGAATAATGCTTATAAGGTGTCACGATAATTATCTAAGATATTATTTCTGACAGTTTGGACAATACGCACTTGCTCGATTCGTAATCACAGTATTTTTAATTAGACCACCACAATTCACACATGGCTCATCTACTCTGCCATAAACTTTTAATGTTTGTTGAAAATAGCCATTTGTTCCATCTGGATGAATAAAATCTCGCAAGGTTGTTCCACCTATGGCAATTGCCCGCGTTAATTCATTTTTAATATGTATCGTTAATTTCTCTGCTTCCTTTTTTGTAATTTTATGCGCAGGACGTTGTGGACGAATACCTGCTAAAAATAAGGCTTCTGTCGCATAAATATTACCTACACCAACAACGATTTTTTGATTCATGATATGCGCTTTAATACTGCAACGGCGATGACGCGTACTTTGATAAAGATATTGCGCCGTAAATGCATCCGATAAGGGTTCCAATCCTAATGATGCTAAAAGTGGATGTGTTTGATTGGGATTGATGACTTCAATATGTCCAAACCGACGCGGGTCATGCAAACGCATTTGTTGTTGCTTTTCTACCGTCAGTAAAAAGTGGTCATGTTTCTTAAGAGGGGCATTTGGCGCGGTTAAGCGCAAACTTCCGCTCATCCCTAAATGCAATAATAGTGCCTTTTCTGCATCATCTGTTTTAATTAGTAAATATTTTCCTCGTCGCTCTATCGCAACAATTTTTCTATCTACTAACCCTAACAAAGCTACACTATCAATCATCCAACGTAATTTGGACACACGACTCTCAGTAGCAGTAATTTTTTGTCCGATTAAATGGGGAGCAAGTCCAAAACGAGTGGTTTCAACTTCAGGTAATTCAGGCATTAGTTTTCTTCAATCCAATATTGTACTGGAAGCGCTAAACGTGGCTTTAATTGCTCATTACAAAGATAAGCGGTTTGCTGATGAATGAGTAAATGGGTTTGATTGTAAGGATTATGGTCTGCAAATATCCAATCATCTTTACCATTAAATCGTAAAGTAATGCTGGCACTTTCACTATAATTTACCTCTGCAAGCGGATAAGCTATTGGACAAGCGATTTTTAGCTGCTCTAGCCATTGTCCGAATCTAGGTGCTATTTGCTGCTTAATTTTCCACTCATTATTTTGATAAATAAAATGCAATGTTGCATCTGCACGAATAACATCGACGCTTTCAATCTGTTGAGGTAGCGGCAAAACAGGATATTTCTGCTTTGAAAAATAGATATTTAAACTTAAAAATAAAATGGCAATACTTAGCCATAACAACCATAACTTTTTCATTTTCATGCTTGGTATCGCTTTTCAATTCGCCGACGTAAATACCAACCAAGAAGAAAGATACTTAAAGGTAAACCCAATAACTGTAAACCTGCCCACCAATATGTCTGCGTTGTTGAGAGCTGAATATACTGGTCTTTTAAATTAGGACGATTTAATCGTTCGCCGCCTTCTACTTGCGCTAAATAGGTAAATAACGCTTGTGCAAAAGCGCGATTGCCCGCCATTCCGAAAGCTTGTTGCTGAAAAATATCGCTATCTCCCATAATAACGATAGATTGCTGCCGAGCATGATATTCGCGCGTTAATAACCAAGCAACGGGAAGAGGTCCTCTGGTTTCTTGCGCATCTAAAGCAATATGACCACTGACTTCTCCTTGCTCATTCCAGCTATTAGGGCTGCTTTGTAATAAAACCGTACGTTTCCAATCTTTTTCAGGAGCGCGTTCTTCAGTTATAGCAACTGCACCGGGCAAAATAGGCAATTGCTGTAAAGATTGTGTCAGCTCTGTTTGTTCATTGATTGCAGCGGGTAAAATTCTAGGGTCTTCAAAGCCTAATTGTTGAGACGCCATATCCACTACCGTACCATTGAGTAAATGTAAGCCACTAATAGATTGCAATATCTTTGGTAGGAAAGGATGTTGGGTATCGGTGGTATAAAGTAAATTTCCGCCTTGAGCCAAATAAGTTTTTAACGCTGCGTTTAGATGTTCAGCTTTTGAAGTATCTGGATCGGCAACAACGACCAAATCCGCTGTTTCTGGTAAATTGATAATTTTTCCTAACTCTGCCACCGCCAAAGAAACTTTTGGCTGACGCAGTTGCTCGTACAATGGACGCCAAGAGCCACCACTATCGGCTAAAAAAGCGCGTTCTCCGCTACCTTGTAGATGAATAATTTGTCGTTCAGTATGTGTGCTTAAATCCAATAATGTTTGCACAATCGTTTCAGGCGCAATCGTGTCTATTTTTTGTCCAGTATCGCCTATATGTAAATAGAGCTGACCATTACGCGTAATATTATATTTTTGCACCAACGTCGG
>NZ_LWHB01000088.1 GCF_001889065.1 Suttonella ornithocola
CCATTGCCTTTAGAATCAATCCCGATGTTGATGCGCAAACACATCCTTATATTTCTACAGGAATGAAAGATAATAAATTTGGCATTGCGCTCGAAAATGCTGAAAAACTTTATCAAACTGCCTCAGAGCTGTCAGGAATTAATATTATTGGCATCGGCTGTCATATTGGTTCTCAAATTACAACGCTAGACCCTTTTATTAAAGCGTTCCGCAGCCTAAAAACACTTGCAGATAAACTTTCAGCACAAGGTATAAATATTAGACATATTGATATTGGAGGAGGATTAGGCATTCAGATGCAGGCTGAGCAACAAGTGCCTGGTCCAGCGGAGCTCGTTAATGCGCTTTATCAAGAAATGGGAGGAGCTTCTTATACGCTTCATCTGCAACCCGGGCGCTCAATTGTAGGGAATAGCGGATTACTATTGAGCCGCGTTATAGGAATTAAAAAGCAGTCAGAAAAAACATTTATCATGCTAGATGCCGCAATGAATGACTATATCCGACCTGCACTTTATCAAGCAGTGCCACAAATGCGTAATCTCAATCAACCTAACCTCACTAATCATCAAGCCGATATCGTAGGTCCTGTTTGCGAAACAGGCGATACTTTTGCTAAAAATATCAATCTATTTGCAGAAGAAGGCGATTTAATTGCTTTAGCAGGTGTTGGCGCTTATGGCATGTCAATGAGCAGTCAATATAACTCTCGTTTACGTCCAGCTGAAATTTTTATTTATCAAAATAAAGCCAAACTCATCCGCAAACGGGATGTATTTGAGCAATTATGGGAAAATGAAATCATTTAATTAGAGCATAAAGACCTTATTTTTGCTGTTGTTTTAATGATACAATGCTTGTCAGTTCAGTCTAGCCTGAATATAATTTTCAATTATTGCAGGCTATTTAAGGATTTTTAAGGAGACATTATGAAAGGATACCGGCAGCCCGGCACGCTTAAAGCAGCAATTCTTTTAGCGATGGGATTAGGATTAAGCAAGCTGGCAATGGCTGTTGGCTTAGGTCCAATTCAAGTTAATTCTTATATGGGACAGCCACTTAAGGCTTCAATTAAAATCAATGGTATTAGCGATGCGGCAGCAGCTTCAAGCGTTGTGCGTTTAGCAGATACTGCCGCTTATCGTGCACGCGGAATTGTCAAAACACCCGAACAGTCAGGACTAACCTTTAGTATTGTAAAATCAGGTAACAGTCATACCATTTTAGTCCGTAGTAATTCACAAATTCGAGAGCCTTTTATTAACTTTATTCTTTCGATGAAAAGTGGTGGACAAGAAATTACTCGAGAATATGCTGTTTTTCTTAATCCAGACCCTGCTGTGCAAGCAGGAATTGCGCCTGCACCCACCCCGGTTAATTTAGTTGAAACTCAACCTGCAACGACCATCCAACCAGCAAATGCCAATACTCAAGGTTGGGGAGGAAGAAGTGAAAAAGCAAAACCTGTTGCTTTAAATACCCAAGCCAACACTTCCACAGCGGCCCAAACGGCAGCAGCTCATGCTTCTAGCTATCAAGGCGGAAACATTTATGGTCCAGTTAAGCCGGGAGAAACCTTATATTCCATTGCTAAAGCAACTCGCCACTCAGAAGCTGTTTCAGTGGATGCAATGATGCGTGCTATTTTTAAGGCAAATAGACGGGCTTTTGCCAGCAATAGCTTAAGCAGCCTAATGGTTGGTTATACCCTAACAATACCTTCTATCAATGGCGCTCAACCACAAGTAATGCCAGTAGAAAAATCAAAAAAATCAACATCATCCAAACCAACAGTTGCAGAAGCAAGAAAAAATAATCAAAAAGCCACTCAAACAGCTGTGCAAAACGAGCCTTCCTCCAATGAAGAAGGAATTGCTGAGCATTCAGAAATTGCGCCCGTTTTAAAAGCCGATCACTCTGCCGATGAACAAAGTATTATTCCTGCTGAAATGAGCGAAGAAGAAATTGCAGCTGCCAAAGCAGAAGCAGATGCAAAACGCGCTGAAGCTGAACTCCCTATAGAAACATCCTCTTCAGATGTCACTTCTGAAATGCAACTTGATGCACCAGATAGCTTAGATACTTCTTCATTAGAAAATACAAATACAGCAGAAGAAATACCTACAGAAGAGAAGAAAGCACTTACTATCGAATCAGAGCCAACTAGTGAGCCAGCACCTACGACTTCTACACCTTCAGCAGAAGAAGTAACGCCAGTTAAAACCATCCCTACAACTACAGTAGAACCGGCAAAACCTGCTACAACAACGGATAATACCTTCTCTAATAGTGACCTACCTTTCGGATTACCTCTTTGGCAGCTGCTCATTTTAGGTGGAGGTATTCTTTTGCTATTACTTCTAGTAATATTTGCGCTATTAGCCAAGCGTCGTAAAAAACCATCAGCGGAAATTACAGAAGAAGAACTGGAAGCTTTAACAAAAGAATTAGAAACCAGCGCTGAAGGAAAACTACTCGCCAATGCCCTAAGCAATGAAGTTATTCTCGAAAAAACCCCTAATCATTTACATCATGAGCTACCACTTGAGAATGAATACGCACAAGTTGATGACTTCTTTAGCGAAAAAGAAACTTCAGATAACAATGACGCTAATTTCCAAGATTTAGATGACTTCTTCTCAACTGCTGATGAGCAAGATAAAAAAGCCTCTGCTGCTGATGCACATCAGCATGAAACTTTTAATGCTTTAGATGATTTCTTCGCTGAAGAGTCAAACGTACAGAATACAGCATCAGAAGAACCTGTTGATTTTGATGGTTTAGAAGACTTCTTTGCCGTTTCTACCGATGAGCAAGCGCAACATTCTGAATATACTGAACAAACAACAACGTCTCATTCTGTTTCTGACTTTGATGCACTTGACGATTTCTTTGCAGAACCTGCTAATGAACAAAAAACTACTGCTACCCATAGCAATGTAGCTACTGATACTACATCAAGTTCTAATCTTGATAACCTAGATGATTTCTTTGCGGTATCTGATGAAAAATCTGCGCCAGCAAATACGACGACTAAAACCTCTACTGAACATCAAGTACCAGATTTTAATGGGTTAGATGACTTTTTTGCTGAAACAGATGAAACTTCTCTTCAGAAGCATACCACTCCTGAATCAGATCCAATGGATATAGAAGAAGACTTATTCATGGAATTAGAAGAAGAACCTAACAATACAGTGTCTAATATAGATTCATTAGATGATTTCTCCTCAGAATCGCCAACGGGAGCAAAATCAGAAATGCATCAAGAGGCAACTCAAACTTCTATTGATGAAATGGATTTCTTCAACGATTTCGCCACAAAGGAAACTGCCCCTATAGATAAAGCATCTGTTAAAGAAGAATTGCCTTCTGCTAAATCAGCCGTTGAAATTACACCGGCTGATATACAAGCAATGGATATCAATTTAGATTTAGCAGTCGCTTATATTAAAAGTGGCGTTAAGCCAGAAAAAGCTAAGATGTGGCTAAATGAAGTACTGGAAAAAGGCACTGAAGAGCAACGCAAAGTCGCTGAAGACTTATTGAAGCAATTAGGCTAAATTTAATGACACAACGCTATGCTGTACTTGTTGAATACGACGGTACCGCTTATTCGGGCTGGCAACGCCAGCCCTTTTTATCTCAAACGATTCAAACGCAAGTTGAGCAAGCACTCAGCCAAATTGCCAACCAAACTATTGAAATTGTTTGCGCAGGTCGAACAGATGCTGGCGTGCATGCACTTGGGCAAATTATTCATTTTGACACAAGTACCAAACGTGATAACTATGCTTGGCTTGCAGGAAGCAATCGTTATTTACCACATGATATCCGTTTAAAAAGTATTCTCCCTGTTCGTAGTGACTTTCATGCTCGTTATGATGCTCAAATGCGACAATATCGCTACCTCATTCTGAATAGCCGACAACCTTCATCTATTTGGTATCAAAAGTGCCATTGGCATCCGCATCCCTTAAGTGTGGAAAACATGCAGCAAGCGGCTATTGCGCTATATGGTGAAAATGATTTTAGTGCTTTTCGTGCAGCAGAATGTCAAGCTAAAAGCCCCAATCGCTATATCAAGGAAATTATCATCAATAGACAAGGTGAGTGGATTTCTATAGATGTTATTGGCAATGCCTTCCTTCATCATATGGTGAGAAATATTGTTGGCAGTTTATTGATGGTTGGTGATAATCGCTGCGCAATTTCTTGGTTAGCAGAAATCTTGCATAAAAAAGACCGTCGACAAGCTGGACCAACTGCGCCCGCTTATGGATTATACTTTTATCGCGTCTTTTATCCCGATTGTGACAATATTCCTTATCCCAATGAGGGACAGTTTCCCCTCTAACTGCTTTTGTAATTACTTGAAAATTTATTACGACAATGTAGTCATGATAATTTCTTAAAACCATCTGATTTTTATATAATTCGAACAATAAAAAATTCTTTAACATAATTTTAAAACCACAACTTATTATCAATATGAAAGGAAGTTTATGATTGATATCGAACTACGCCGTCGCTTAAACACCGCTTTAAAACAACTTGCGACTATCATTGTTGGAAAAAATGAAATCATCGCCCTTTCGATGAGCTGCTTGATTGCTAGAGGACACGTCTTACTAGAAGACCTACCAGGCGCTGGCAAAACCACCCTAGCAAAAGCCTTTGCCGCCACCTTAGGGATGAATTTTCGCCGTATTCAATTCACCTCCGACCTCTTACCCGCTGATATCGTTGGTTTTTCTTCCCTTAATGCCCTTGAGCAAAAACTAGTTTTTCACCCCGGACCTATATTTACCCAACTTTTATTAGCCGATGAAATCAACCGTGCCTCACCTAAAAGCCAGTCGGCTTTATTAGAAGCGATGGAAGAGCGCCAAGTAACCATTGAGCATCATACTCATACCCTAGAAGAACCTTTCTTTGTGATTGCCACACAAAACCCTCTAGAACAAATAGGCACTTACGCCCTTCCAGAATCTCAATTAGATCGTTTTCTCATGCGATTATCAATGGGCTATCCCTCTGCAAAATTAGAAATTGACATCTTGCGAGGTGCTTCTAGAGAAGATATGTTGCGTCATTCAAAAGCCCAATTAAACCAAGCAGATATTCTAACACTTCAAACTGCTGCCAAAAACATCACCGTTTCAGAATCATTAGCGCACTACGTTCAAAAACTATTAGCCTATACCAGAGACCGCACTCATTTTTCACAAGGCCTCTCCACGCGAGCAGGACTCGGGCTAGTGCGAGCCGCTCAAGCTTATGCGTTATTACACGGAGAAACAGCAGTCTTACCCAAACACATACAAGCCTGCTTCCCTTCAGTCGCGTGGCATCGTTTACCAAGAAAAGGACAAGATGACGAACATCATCGCCAAGCCATTCTAGACGTCCTTAACACCGTTGAGGTGCCGCTATAGTGTCGCTAATTAACTTTATTCGTGAGCGCGCCTATCGTCGCCGAACCCCAAAAGAAAGCATTACCTTACCAAGCGCAGCACGCTTTACCATTGTTCCAACGCGTTTTGGAATAGCCTTTTTAACACTGCTCTTGGTCATGTTTATTTGGTCAGTCAATCATCAGCTAAATTTAGGCTATGCACTGATTTTTATTCTTGCCTTTACCACCTTTTTTAGCGCTGCGCTCACCGTTGGCTATTTAGCCAAACTCAGACTAGACAGCGACGATGCAGAACCTGTTTTTTGCGGACAAGAAGCCTATTTCCCGATTACCTTAATTGATACCATTGGGCAATCTCGCCCCGAAATAATTCTCTCCAACGCCCAAAAAACCATACATTGCGAAGGTATTGAGGCAGGCAAACAAAGCACCGTTCTACTTCCACAATTTACCTTACAACGCGGCAGACAAAACATATTACCCTTTGAAATTAGCACAGCGTTACCCTTTGGACTTTTTATTGCTTGGCAATGGCTGCGATTAAAAGGCGAAGTGATTATCTATCCTGAACCAGTGGGCGAACTACCTCTTCCATTAGAAATCAGCAAAGATGAAGGCAAAATGATTGCAGAAAACCTTGGTGATGACGAACTCACTGGCTTACAACCCTATCAACCTGGAGACGCACTATCACGCGTCGCATGGAAACAGCTTGGACGAGGCGAAATGATGGTCAAACGCTTTGGTGGCGAAGGCGGAGAACGCGTTGTTTTAGACTACGCCAAAGCCATCGGTGATAACGAAACCCGTCTATGCCAATTATCCAAATGGATTGTTGACTGCGATGCTGCCAACCTCATCTACGCCCTACGACTCCCACATCAATTTATTGACTTTGGTCGTGGAAAAACACACTTTCATCATTGTTTAACAGCACTTGCCGATTGCCCATGAAAAAACTCCAATGGATTTCAGCAGCGGATTACCATAACCGCCTTTCATCCGCCTTATGGCGAAAGACGCTTGCCGCCTACACCCTCACCCTACTTCCGCTACTTTTTTTCCTACCGCTACCCTTTACCGTTTTACTCAGCATTGCCGTTATCATCAAATGGATAGCCATCTGGCAAGAAAAGCCTAACCTTGCCATTATTGGCGTGTTAATCATCTTTCCTATCGGAGTCTTTCTCCTCTTTACCCAATATCGGCAATTAGGTATCACCTTTAGCTTTGTCGCACTGCTCACTGTCATGGCAACCTGCAAACTTCTAGAAAGCAGAAACATCAGAGACACTCGCGTCCTATTCCTACTTGCCATGAGCCTAATGCTCGCTTTTCTAATGTATACACAAAGCTTTGCTATATTCCTCTACCTCATCTTTATCATTGCCATTAACCTTTATGCGCTTAGCCAAGTAACCGCACGAGGTAGCCGCTTGCCAGTATTCGCCCGTTGGAAAGACATTGCCAAACTATTAGGATTCGCACTCCCATTCGCCATCATCGTTTTCTTTGCCTTCCCGAGAATGAACCCGCTTTGGGGACTGCCTCGCCCAAGCGGGCAAGGCATTACTGGCTTACCCGAAGAAATGAGCATGGGCGATTTAGCCGGCCTCGCCCAATCCAATGAAATAAGCTTTCGCGTCCGCTTTAAAGATGGAAAAATTCCTCGTGGCGACCAACTCTACTGGCGAGGACCTGTCCTATGGACTTTCGACGGCAAGAACTGGCGACAACGCGCCCAAGACTTTTCGCAACCACTTGAACCCCTCAACATCAACAAACAAAGCGCTATCAATTACGAATTTATCCCCGTCAAACCTAGTATCAACTGGCTAACCGCACTGGATATCACCACCAATATTCCACACAACGCTCGCATTGGTAGCGCCTATCAAATCAAAATGCCCATTCGCCAAAAAGGCGAACAGCGCTACAACCTCACCTCAATGCTAGACTATCAGCTTGACCCACAAGCGCTATCCAAACGCGATCGCACCGATGCCACCCAGCTTCCTAAACACATCGACCTTACCCAAACCAGAAACCTTGCACGACAACTCTATCAATCAGGCGGACAAACCACCGAAGGCTTTGCAAACAACTTCTTAAAACACATTGCCAACGAAGAATACTACTACTCTCTAGAACCGATGCCGGGTGCCGGCGATGTAGAAAAATTCCTATTTGAACAAAAAATTGGTTTTTGCGAACATTACGCCAATGCGATGACCCTTGCCGCTCGCAGCATTAACATCCCAGCTCGTGTCGTGATTGGTTATCAAGGCGGCTCACCCAACCCCTTTACTGATGACTTTATCGTCCGTGAAGAAAACGCCCACGCTTGGGTAGAACTATGGATAGAGAAAAAAGGCTGGACACGATTTGATCCCACCGCTGCCGTAGCCCCTTACCGCATTCAGAATGCCCGGTTAGATAGCCAATCCCTCTCGGGCGCTGATGAGCGCGCATGGGGAAGCCGAATGGCAGAAAAATTTGCCGCTATTGCATGGATGCGCAACGCCATGGAAGCCAGCCAAGCCTTTTGGCAAAACTGGGTCATCAATCTCAATAAAGATCGCCAAGATAGCTTATTGGGAGATATTGGCTTAAGTAAAATGAGCATTAGTACTGTTATCATTGTACTTAGCATCGTACTTATTGGTTTTATATGGTTACTCTATCAATGGTGGCAACGTCGCCCTAGAACAGATGATGATGCACTTGCCAAAGCCGCGCGCCATTTATTAAAAAAACTCTCTAAACATAATATGCATAAACTCACCAACGAATCCTTTGCACAATTCTTGCGACGCGTTGGAGAACAACATTTACTCACTAACCAACCAAAAGCATGGCAAACTGCCGCCGAACAATACGAAAATATCCGCTATCGAGAACAGAAAGAAGCAACTGAACAGCTAATAAAACAGCTCAAAAAATTAGATAAAACTTTAATTTAAAAAATAAAATATCTATGTTTTTTACTGTTATAATTATCTAAAAGTCATAACCTAAATAGCGTCCCAAACAATAGATAAGAAAATCGGTAGTAGTTTAAAAATTATTCCACATAATCTTTATAAAAATTTTCAACAAATTGATATTTATAGCTAAATTTCCCAAAAATGCATACAAAAGTAACCCCATAAGGAACCGGAAAATAATATGTTATTTTCTCTTTATTGTATGCATTTTTTGGAAACCTTTACTATAAATAAAATATAGTGCGATCAGCTAAAAAACAAAACATCCTATAGCCCTTATCTAGCCATTCTGGCGGTAGATAACGTTCTGTTTTTTAGCTGATTTTACTATAGTTACTTGTCAAGAATTATTGCAGAATAATTCAATATATTTTCAAACTACTATCATTTAAATTATAAGTAATCGTCAAACTATTTTTAATATCTATCATTTGAAATATTTCCAAAATATCCTCTTTTTTAAATTAATTTTTAAAAATTCTTTGAAATATATTTAAAATCTTAAAAGATAAATTTACATATTTAATCTGAATATAAATTTCATTACATCCGCATTGTGGGCACTTTCTAGGAATTGGTATGATTACATCACTTGAACCAAGAGAATAATGTGAACCACATTTTTTACAAACAGCATATCGTTCCTGACCTCTGGGTAATGGCATGACCATATCTACTCCTGCTCTTTAATCAAAGGATAAAAAGGCTTACCCCAATCTCGTTGAAGATTTTTCTTCATAATATCTATCATTAATGGAACAAAGATTGCTAAGATTTCTGAGCAATCTCGTACTTGCGGACGATTAACTGAGCTTGAAAAAGATGCTCCACCATGTATTATTTGATTATGCAAGGTATAAATACGATCAAATATTATAAATAATACTAAATCTGTATCTTGCTGAGCCAATGCTTTTTTAACTTTATCTTTTTCTGCTGCAAAATCCTCTAACCATACTTTTTCTTGAATTTTTCCATTATGAAAATCCCAAAATGGTTGGAATACATATTTATTATCTAATAATACTCTAATATTTTTTGGAAAACGTTGCCAGATCAAATCATAAATAATATGCGCTTCATCCAGCGCAACTATCTGCGTTAAAAATTGGCGCAGGTGGTTCTTATCACCTGCTACTATTCCAACATCGCAGGCATATGCTGCATTAAATGCAATCCACAGCGCAATAAAACGTGTATCTTCATCTTCTGCATTTTCTGCTTTTTTTAGCCAACTCTCTGCGCGATTTAAGCGCAGAGATAGGTTGTCATTACCATTTGACATAAGCATTCCTCTTAATCAAGTAAAGGAACCACTGATTAACTCATAAGCTAAAAGTATTTACTGCTTAACTATACGAAATTAACTATATAATTTTGGATTACTACAATACAACAAGTTAATCAGCGCGTCCTAAAATCTCTCTAAATCAATCTGTCTTGTTCAGTCACTTGTATTTCAGGGAATAATAAAATAGCTATACCATTTTCAGGATCCCAATCACAATTCGCGAGAATCCCATAGTCACCATTGCGTGCAAAATATATTGCTGTGTAATATATGTTACCCTCTGCATCTGTATGTGATTTCTGATACTCCTTGAGAGTCTGACTTGCTTTTTTTAAATATTCCTCTTGTTCACCAATAAATGATTGATAACTCTTTCTTTGCGCATCTGTAGGTTGTTCTTCATCAAAAGCATCAAAAATAGCTTCCAAATGCTGCCCACAAATCTCTATGCTTTTGCGCCAGCCATAATCAAATTTTAAATCTCCTAGAATAGTGTCCTGTAATGTTTTCATTTTTTATCTCCTAATTATGAATTTGATTTTTTTGCTTCAGAAATACCACCAGTATGAGGAATATTGTTGTGTATTTCTTTAGGCACTAATTCCATCGTTTTACAGTCTTTGCATTCATGCCAAGTGTAACCTTCTTTTTGTCGCATTTCTTTCACTTCGCGAGGCGTAATACCCAGTTTTTCTGCCAATTTTTCATCAGCTTGAGCAAAATTTTTGCTTCTATCTGTTGTAAAATTATCAATTTCAACCCTTTCTTTTACTACTGGAGAAAAATCTGGATCTCCTTCTTTGAATTCAATTCCATCTATTTTATATTTTGCTAAAAGTTCAGCCCATGTTTGTTCTAATACATTATCTTTTTTAGGGATAAAATCTGGGTTAGGTAGCCATTTTCCATCACCCGGAATATCTTGCCAGCGCCCACCTTCTCTAGGCAGAAACCCTTTTGCTATATCACAAATTCCCGGTTCATCTGCTTGCTTAATTTGCTCTAGCGGTTGACGGAATAAGTGGCTTTGTTCAAGACTAAATTTATCAATCATGATCTTTCTCCTTTTGACCAATCTATGTAATTTGCTTCATCTAAACGATTTTCCAGCGTCGCTGCTTTAAATAAACAATGCGTCATCTGGCGGGCAAGCTCATTACCACCGCGCAATTGCGACTCTATTTGGTGGGTTAGTTGTTCAGAAATTTTACTTGCTTGGCTAAAGTCAATCAGCGGAGCGTCGATTAGCTGAGAAGCCAGTGGGGCAATTTCCGCAAAATTAAGTTTCGCAGCCAGTAGTTCACCGTGTTCTCGGTAATAATCACAATGACGTTTCAGTGCAATACGAGAGGCTCCAGATAATGACGCATAGGCTAAACCTTGCTCCACTGCATCAGGTTCAATAATGCTATGTAAGGTAAGTCGATGATCAAGCAATAAGCGCGCTGCTTGTCGTCGCCATTTCGTTTTATCAAATACTACTGTGCTGCTATCAGGATGATATTGATATAACTGCTGCTCAGTTGAAGATTGATGATGAGCAATCTTGCATAATACAGGCTCTAACCAATCATTTTGATACACCACAGCAACGCCTTTCGGAAGTTTGGCTAACTCTATGAGTTGTTCATTAGTCATACCCGCAGATTTCCCAGCTAATTGACGATCTGCTTCATCTGGCAGACGCATAATAATTTTTGTATTGGTATTACGAATAGCGGCAATATCTACGGCATTAGGCGATTGGTCGGCGATGATAAATCCTTCCCCATAAGTCCGCATTTCTGCAATCGCATTGGCAAGCATCTCTACCGATTTTGCGGCTAAGGTTGAGCCTGTTGCAGCTTCTGTTTGACTATTGCGCAAAATATTGTGCGCTTCTTCTAATACCGTAACATGGCGTAACGGTGAATTTATCTCTCCTGAAACCAAGCAATATTCACTGAGCTACATCACTAAAAGTCCCATGAGAAGTGACTTCGTTTCCTGAGCGCCAATACGGCTTAAATCAATAATCGTTGACTGTTCAAAAAGGGTTGCTAACGGCAAAGCATGGTCAGTGAATATCATGCCATTTAAACCATTAGTAAGCGATTTAACCCGAGTAACCAATGCCCCAGTGTAATTTCCTTTTACTTCAGCAGAATAAGCAGATTGATTAATCACCACTTCTAGCTTGCTGAGTAAATCCTTAAAATTCGGGTAAACTGGCTCAGCCAATAAACTTTGTGATTGTTCTAAATCCCAACCGCAAGCCTGATAAGACTGCAAGATGGCTTCCTTCAATACAGCGGGCATCGCATCATACATCGTCCAACAAACATTAAATATTTCAATGAGACGGTCAATATGCTCTAAGACATGAATGCCTTTAGGAAAATAAAACGGATTAACGGTCAATAAAGGCGCATATTGCGGATTACTGCCATAAACTTGAACATCCTTTTGATTGCCAAAAACATGTTTATATTCACCTTTTGCAGGTTCAATGACTAAAAATGGAATATCTTGCTTTTGTAACTCGCTAAGCAAATGATAAATTGTGTTACTTTTACCAGAGCCTGTTGAACCGCTAACAAAAACATGCGAAGCAAGATGGTTGGTCGTTAAATGAACTTCTTGTGGCAAATCTTTCAATAAATGGCGTAAATGCCCCAGACAAATCGTAGAATTTTTGTCTGTCGAAAAGCCACCATCTTGCAAAGTTACCTGCCGACCAAAGCGTTGTGCCTCAACCACCGTAATTCCTGAAATAGAACGGCGCGGTAAGCAAAGCTGCAATGCCAACTCTTTTCCTGAAATTAATGTTGCAGGCGATAGTTCTATCTCTCGATTTTCACCAAAAAGATTTTTCGCTTTGAGCTTAGGATGGCGGAGCGCTTTTAACCAGTTAACCACTTCTCTTTTTTGCTCAGGTTTACTCCAAGTGGTAACAGCAAAATTCTCTGTATGTGATTCATTACCTCGCGTCAGGCTTAAAAAGTGGCGTGCCAGTGTTTGGCTAGTAACAGGATTATCGGCAAAAAAATACGCAGCAGATAACCAACCACCATAGCGCTTCGCCTCATCTAAGCGCTCTAAATTCACTTCAATGCGCTTTAACATTTGCCCAATGCTTTTATCAACTTGCTCAATATTAAATTGCACACTGTTGCCTTGAGATTGCCCATCATTACGTCCCGTTGTAACACCTTGCGTTTGAGTGGTTCCATGACTGGTAGCTGTTGAATGGCTTTGATTGGTAGAAGTTGAATGACTTTTACTGGTTCCAGAGCTTGTGCTATTCGCGATTGATTCACTAGTTCCTGTAGTTACGGTCGTGCCTTTAGTATGACTGCCCTCTCCTCCTAAAAGCGCTCCACTAAACTCTCTACCAAGTGCTTGTCCTGCTATCATTCCTATTGGACCACCCGCCGCTCCAAGAGCACTCCCTACCAAACCACCTAAATATCCAGCCGCTTTAGCAAGCCGATTTTCTTTAGTAACACTTTGTGAGGAAGCTGTTGAAGTGCTTGTTCCTGTAGTATGCGTAGTAGATTGTGTTTTGCTTGTTCCCGTTGTGTGTGTTTCACTTGTCCCTGTGGTTTGTGTTTCACTTAAAGTTTTAGTCAACGATTTACTCAAATTCTCGCTAAAACTTTGGGTAACTGAAACAGAAGCATTCTCGCCATAGCTAATTTGTTGTTTAAGTAGAGGAGAGATTTGCGTTGCAGTTTGCTCATAATGTAGGCGCACCCGCGCTAACTCTTCAGGGGCAATCGATTCCGCTAATAATAATGCTTTGTATTTATGTCCTGACTTCATTCCTTCAGCAGCATCAATAAAATGCTCTAGTCCTTGCATAAAATATTCACGCTCATCAACGGCTAATGAAGGCACTGAGCTAACGGCTGAAACCGCACTAGATTTATCTAAACTCGAAAGAATTTCTAGCGTTTCTTGATTATCTTGAATTTCTCTTAGCTGACTGCCAGCAAAATGCCCATAAAAAGCATTTTGCAAAGAATCACCAGCAATCTTTCCTCGAAAACCCGCGCCCATTGCGCCGATGTAAAGATGGGTTTCCTCACCATCACAATCCAATAAAAAACAAACCGTAAATCCCGCGCTATTAAGCGTGCCATAAGCGGCTGTAGCGCTCTCTAATATGGCTTGCTTATGCTCAAAGACTAAACGCTCAACATGGAAAAAGCGAATATCGCTTCCAATCATTTCTAAAGATAACGGTTTATGAATACTGATATCTTG
Source organism: Suttonella ornithocola (assembly GCF_001889065.1). GTDB lineage: Bacteria > Pseudomonadota > Gammaproteobacteria > Cardiobacteriales > Cardiobacteriaceae > Suttonella_A > Suttonella_A ornithocola. The sequence goes on from NZ_LWHB01000088.1 coordinate 13,946, forward strand.
AATAGGAAACTGATTTAGCTGTTGTAAATAGGTTTTATTTAAAAAATCATGACTATATTGAAGCGCAAATTGTGCTTTTTCCACAGTTTGCAACACTCGATTGGACGATAAAGTATTTGTCGGTAAACTCATTTTTTTCCTCACTGATATAAATACGGTCTTACTCTCGGAAAAGCATCAGTAGCACCCCAAGGGCTGCCAATACCGCACCACCAATTATGGCGACCGTTTTGATGAAATCCTTTTGCGAATCCTCTGAATGAATCGGTTGGTCTTTTGTATGAAATGGTTGCTGAGAACCGCTGCTTTTAGGTCGTTCATATGGCACATCATCAGAAACAGCATCATTACTAGGCGACTCAACGATGATACGCTTAAAGCGTTCATCACCCTGTTTAGCAAGATATAGTGCAATCATCTAAAACCCAACCCAATCCAAAGCAGATAAAAGCATAAAGTATCAATACAATCCATCCGCCATTCTTTGCTATTTGCTTAATCCAAGCCCACATCTTTTCAATAGGATTTAAGTCTGGACTATAAGGGGGTAACCAAACTATCTCATGCCCATGCTCTTCAATGATTGCTTGAATATCACTGCG
>NZ_LWHB01000089.1 GCF_001889065.1 Suttonella ornithocola
ATAAAATATTGTATTGCTGTCAAAGATATTATTCTAAAGATATTTCTATTAAAGTATTCTTTCATATAAGATATTTCCTCATTAATATAACAATAATGCTCAATAAAAGTAGAAATAAAATCATCTTTAAAGACCAATTGCACTATTAAACTGACGACTTTTATTTAATAAAAATCTATTACTATTGAGCTTGTAGTTGATAAAGATAACGATAATAACCATTTTCTCGCTGAAGTAGCGCTTCATGCTTACCTTGTTCAATAATTTCGCCTTTATCCATCGCAATGATTCGATGACAATAGCGAACGGTTGATAGGCGATGCGCAATAATCAGCACGGTTCTACCGGAGCAAATTGCCTGCATATTTTTCATAATGGCATGTTCTGATTCATAATCAAGCGCACTGGTGGCTTCATCAAGAATAAGAATTTTTGGATTAGTTACCAAAGCTCTGGCAATGGCAATGCGTTGACGTTGTCCGCCTGATAATCCCGCGCCTTGCTCACCAACAACCGTGTCATAACCTTCTGCTAAAGCCATAATAAATTCATGTGCGCCGGCTAATTTTGCCGCTTGAATAATGTGTTCTAAAGGCATTGCGGGGTCAGAAAGCGCAATATTTTCACGAACACTGGCATTCATTAAGACATTTTCTTGTAATACCACGCCGATTTGCCGTCTTAACCAAGCAGGATCTGCGAGCGCGAGGTCATTGCCGTCAATGAGCACACGACCTTGTTCAGGAATATAAAGCCGTTGAACCAATTTTGTTAAGGTGCTTTTTCCAGAACCAGAACGTCCAACAATCCCAACCACTTCCCCAGCAGAAATTTTCAGCGTTAAACCCGGCAGAATGATAGGGGCATCAGCACGATACCTGAAGGTTACTTTTTCAAACTGAATTTCGCCTTGAATGACAGGCAGATTAAGACGGGAAGACGGGTTCTCTGTGGGGGTGTTTAAAATATCCCCAAGACGCGCAACGGATATACCGACTTGCTGAAAGTCTTGCCATAATTGCGCAAGACGAATAACAGGCGCTGCTACCTGTCCTGCTAACATATTGAAGGCGATGAGCTGTCCGACTGTCATTTTTCCTTCAATCACCAGTTTTGCGCCAAAGTAAAGCGTTGCAATCGTCACCGACTTTTGAATCAGCTGAATGCCTTGTTGCCCAATGGTGGCGAGTTTTGTAACCCTAAATCCAGTTTGCACATAACTGGCTAATTGTTTATCCCATCTTCTTGTCATTTGCGGTTCAACCGCCATTGATTTAATGGTTCCTAAAGCCGTTACGGATTCCACCAGAAAAGATTGATTATCTGCATAACGGGCAAATTTATCATTTAATCTAGCGCGTAAGATAGGGCTAATGAGCGCCGACCAAGCCGCATAAATGGGCAAAGAAATGACCACTATGAGCGTTAGCCAACCGCTATAAAACCACATCACAGCAATAAAAATAAAAGAGAAAAGCAAGTCTAAAACGGAAGTCAGCGCTTGCCCAGTGAGAAAGTTACGAATCTGTTCTAATTCGCGAACACGCGCAACCGTATCGCCCACTCGCCGTTGTTCAAAATAGCTAATAGGGAGTTGTAATAAATGGCGGAATAATCTCGCGCCTAGTTCCACATCAATTCTTGAAGTTGTATGCGCAAAAATATAGCTTCTTAATCCATTAAGGGTAACATCAAAAAGGGTTACGACAATAAAAGCAACGGCAATCACATCAAGCGTGCTGAAGCTACGATGGACTAATACCTTATCCATAACGACTTGAAAAAATAAAGGCGTAATAAGTGCAAATAATTGCACGACAACAGAAACGAATAATACTTCAATAAAAATACGACGGTATTTAATCACCGCCGGAATAAACCAAGTAAAGTCAAACTTTGCTAAAGAACCTAATATAGAGGCACGCGAAGCAACTAATATTAAGCGACCTGAAAATCTTGCTTTAAATTCCTCGCGATTTAGAATTTTGGGTCTGCCATCGCTGAGATCTTGAATGAGATATTTCTCTTGATCAATTTTTGCCAAGATAAAATGCGAACCATCCTCTTTCCAAATAACCGCAGGTAATGCCAGAAAAGGTAAACGGGAAAGCGGACGTGAAACTACTTTTGCTTTTAAACCCAAATCTTTCGCAGCAAGTAGCCATTCTGTTTGTGATAAGTCCCGTTTATTTTCAGAAAAACGATGCAAAATATCAGAACCATTAGCCGCTATACCGTGATAATGCGCCATAACCAGTAGCGCATTTAAAGCAGTAGGTGGTGTGGTTTGTAAGGTTGAATCCATGAATTTTAATAGTAAAAATAAAAGCTTGTCTATCTATAATTTTAATGGTAGTTTACGGGAAGATGAACAACAGTCAAGCATTAAGTTAACTAAGGATAAATCGTGAATTATTATCAAAAAACGAAATACTATCTAAGTTCTGTCATGCTGTTAGCAACATTACTTTTAGGATTAACCGCTTGCGAGCAGCAAGAACAAAAATCATCAGGGGGAAAATCATCCCGGCAGACTGAACAGACGATATCAGCATCGCCACAAGAAAGTGAAATCAATGACATGGTGGCATTATCCAATGTCATGCATGGAGCAGCCGGTCAACAACCTGACGATGCGCCTAAAGATCAATATGGCGATGCTTACATCATTGGTGATTTAGGTGGAATGCCCGCCAATTTACCCTCCTCAATTGTGCGCTTTGTCGAATACGATGATTCTCCGGGGTGGGATATGGAGGCTGTCCGTCACTATCATCCGCCGGTGCGCACTTATGCGTCTAAATTGAACGCTTTCGGCTTTACATTTCGTGCTACAGACGGGGCTTTATATGATCGGAAAAATCCAAAAATTATTCAGGAATATAAAAAAAATGTTTCAGGTTCTAATAAACATTGGGTACGAGTTAGTATAACCAGTGGTTCACGTTATGGCGGTAATCGAAAATGGATGACCAGTTATTTAGCCGACCATATAAACCCTAATTACCCGAATATACCAACCTACTGGGTAAAAACCACAGAACATCCCTTCGGCTTAAATCTTTATATTAATCCCGGCATAGAACCGAAAACAGGGAAACCTTGGCGAGAAAATACACGCTCGGATGATATTTTTACGCTTGAAAAAGATAATAATGTTGTAACCTATATTAGTTGTTCAAATGCCGGAGGAATGCAACCTCCTTGTGATCATCACTTTTTATTACCAGAAGATATGCGCATCAAAGTTCAAATGCTGTATTCAAGAAATCTCTTGCCACAATGGCAATCTATTGAAGCGTATGTTATCCAACATTTACGCAGTTTTTCTAAAGACCATCAGGAAGGTAAATAACGATGAGTATTAAAAGACAGACAATCAGCCAAGCTGACTTACTCCACTATCAACAATTGTTAGACAGCGGAAAGGTAAAAGAATTTTATCTTAATCTTGAAGAGAAAGGGTATCGCAGTGCGACTTGGGCGAAAACAGAATTTGATATGACGACCCGTTATGGTATAGAAAATACTATTTTTCTTCAGAAACAACTGGGACGGGAGCTTAATAAAACAGAAATTAACCAACTTGAGCAAAATCTAGCCACTCAAATATTGAATCAATTTTCACAAAAAGTTAAAGATAGTGATATAAATGGTTCTCAAGATTTAAGCTATGAAGAAGCCAGTCTTGTTCGGCAGCGATCTTATGAGCGGAGTAAAATAATTAATGCACAGTGGATTTTTGACTCTCCTATAAAAACTTATAAACAGCTGCATGGAGATGCTCAAGGGGAGCAATGGTATGAAAAATTGAGGGATGGTTCACATAAGAGCTTTAAGGCAAACTATGAAAATACTAAAAAAATCTTAGAAAAATATGATCATTTAATAAAGAACGACCCTAATCTAAATAAAATTGATCCTGCTTTTATTGCCGCGCTTGCAACAGTAGCAGAAGAAAATCGTAAAGAAAATACAGCACTTGATGATTTAAAAAATTTCATTCAAGAGGTAGCTGGTAGTAACATTAATACGAATAGCGTTGAACAAGCGGAAAAGCTAGTAGAAATTGTTAAGCAGACTAACTATCCAAATGACTTATAGTGCGATCAGCTAAAAAACAAAACATCCTATAGCCCTTATCTAGCCATTCTGGCGGTAGATAACGTTCTGTTTTTTAGCTGATTTGACTATATCAAGAAAGCTGGCTACTAATATCGCATTAGAGAATTTGAATAACGCGAGAAAATTTGAAAAAGAAGCTGCTGAGAAGAGACGCCAGTATGGTGAGGATGCATATGATGCTGCACTAGATTGGAAAAACAATACAGCAACTCAACCTGAATATACTTATGCCTTAATTGAAAATAACGAACATTTACAACAACTAGCTAAAGTAGCAAATGTTGCCCTTCTAGCCACTGCTGCTGGAGCGACTATTCAAGGTGGAAAAGCTTTTTTAACAGCGTTGAACGAAGCAATAAAATCGCCAACAGCAAATAACATACTATCTCTACTGATGACTGGAACGGCTACATCTGTATCGGGAATGGAAACTAAGGAATTTGCAGAGAAATTGGTTAATGATGAACATAGTCCTATAGAGGCAGCTTCTGATCTTCTTCCTGAAGTTTTTGGAAGTCTTATTAATGCAAATAATAATAATCAAACTTCAGAGCAAATAGATTTTCTTATCAATATTTATGAGTTAGTAAGTAAAATTTTTGATGATAAGGATTCTGATAACGGTAATACTGGAGACGGTGGAACTGGTGGAAACGGTGGAACTAATAACGGAAATCCCAATACCGATCCTGACCCTAATACCGACCCTGTCCCCGATCCTAATCCCATTTGCCCACACCCATTGGCAGGCTTAGTCGGTAGTTTAATTGGCGCTGCCATTGGCACGACAACTGGCGGGATTATTGGAGGGATTGCGGGTGGCATCAATGGCGCTAAAATAGGTTGCGGTGGTTATCCGCCACCGCCACCGCCTCCTCCTCCTCCTCCTCCTCCTCGTGATCCGCTAACGCTTGATCTTAATCAGGATGGCAGAATAGATACCTTAGCTAAAGAAGCGGGTGTTTATTTTGATTTGGATAACAGCGGTTTTGCTGAAAGAACGGCATGGGTTGCGCCTGAAGAGGGCTTGTTAGTATTAGATCGGAATCATAACGGGCAGATTGATGGCGGTGCGGAACTTTTTGGCACAGAAACGCAGCTTGCGAATGGCGAGTATGCCGAAAATGGTTTTATTGCCTTGCAGGAGTTTGATGCGAATCAAGATGGCGTTATTAACGCTGATGATGCGGTCTTTAATCAGTTGCGTGTTTGGCAAGATAGGAATAGCGATGGCGTTGCGCAAGCAGATGAGTTAAAAACGCTTGATGAATTAGGGATTGTTAGTCTTGCGACAGATTACACCACCGACAGCTTTACCGATGAGCAAAATGTTGAGCATCGCGAGCAAGGACAATTTACCACAATCAATGGTCATGCAACGGTGCATACGCTTTGGTTTGATAGTGATAGAGCGCAAACCATTCCTGTGGATATTCATCAAGGGGGCGGCATTGCGCTTTCACCTGAGATTGCAGCATTACCGACCGCCTTTGGTTTTGGCAATGTTTATGCGCTCCACGATGCGATGCAACGCGATGGTTCGGGTAAGCTAAAAGCATTAGTGCAATCTTTTGTTAATGAGAAAGATATTGACCATCGCCATGCGTTAACAGAACAAATTCTCACTGTTTGGACAAAACAAGAAGGGGTTGATCCAGGTAGTCGAGGTAGTGCCATTGATGCGCGACATGTTGGGGTAATGGAGGCTTTTTGGGGACAAGCCGCTTTACAAGCCAATCCAAGCGGACGTTATGCTCATGCGCTTGAAGCAGCTTATCAACAACAATTAGCGTTTACTTATACACAGCTGGCAATGCAAACGCATTATTTAGAAGCGTGGAAAACCATTCAGTTTACGCCGTGTGAATGTGGTGGCTGGGATGGTGAGTTTAGTCAAACCGCTGATTGGTTTGTGGATAAATTTAAAACGGATACAAAAAGTGCCATAGCAGAATTACGCGACTTTAGTCTTGCTCTTTCTGCGACGGTAATTAATAGTGATCGTTTAGAGAAGCAGTTTAAAGAAGCTATTGAAAATAAGGCTTCTGATTTACCGTTTGCCTTACGCGAAACGATACGAAACGCCATTCGTTTTGGGGATGATGCGTTAGAGATTAAAGGCGATGAGCTTTATTTAGCGGCTGGTGCAGGTAATGATGCGCTACAAGGCAGCTATCAAGGTGATTATCTTTTTGGTGATGAAGGCGATGATGACATTCATGGCGGTGATGGACACGATTTATTATCAGGTGGTCAGGGCAATGATCGTTTATTCGGGGACGCTGGTGATGATGTGCTTATTGGCGGTTTAGGAAATGATACCTTAGAAGGCGGTGACGGAAACGATGCTTACGTCTATCGTTTAGGAGACGGCGATGATGTCATTATCAATCATGATACAACTCAAGGGCGTGAAGATAGATTGATTTTACGTGATATTGCGGTTAATGATGTTCGTGTGAGTCGTCAGGGAGAAGATTTATTACTAAAAATGGCTGATGATGCTGTCATTAAAGTTGAACGGTATTTTGTCGGCGATGGTTTGGGTGGTTATGCTTTAGATGAAATTCTTTTTGATGATAAAACTGTTTGGAAATTGCCAGATATTAAAAAATTTGTTCAAAAAAGTAGCGAACAAAATGATGCGCTTTATGGTTATGAAGAAGTAGATAAACTAGAGGGTAGCTCGGGCGATGACCATCTCTACGGTGGTGGCGGAAATGATACGCTAGATGGTCATGAAGGTAATGATCAACTTTATGGAGGGGCAGACGACGATACGCTCATTGGTGGTAAAGGAAACGATTTCTTACAAGGTGATGCGGGTAATGATTCATATGTTTATACGTTAGGCGATGGAAAAGATATTATTGATAATCATGGCGAAGTTGGCGATGACGATAAATTGCACTTGCATCAGATAAACCCAGCAGAGGTTAAACTGACACGTCATCAGCAGGATTTATTACTGGTATTTTCAGATGGTGGTGAAGTACGTATTAAACAATATTTCAATAATGATGCTAATAGCACACAAACGTTAAATCATATTGTCTTTGACGACGGTAGCATTTGGAATATTGATACTGTTAAGCATATGCTGTTACAAGGAACACCTCAGAATGATACCCTTTATGGTTATGCCAGTGATGATGATATAGACGGTCTTGCTGGAGATGACATTATCTATGGATATACAGGTAATGACAGTTTAAAAGGTTCAGATGGTCAGGATAAACTTTATGGCGGCGAAGGAGCGGATACTCTTTCAGGCGGCATTGGTAATGATTTATTAAATGGTGGAACAGGTGCTGATCACTATATTTATCATTATGGTGATGGCAACGATATGATTATTACCGGCGATTCGGGGCAGCAACCATTAGACAAACTTTCTATCTTGGGTACCTCCACTGAGGCAGTAAAGGTCTTACGCCACGATAACCATTTACGACTTTCTATGAGTGATGGTGGAAGTATTGAAATATCAAGCTATTTTTCTAATGATGGTTATTCAGCTTCTGCCCTAGCTGAAATCCATTTCGAAGATGGGACAATTTGGAATCCTGAAATCATTCGCCATAAAGCTATTGAAGCAACACCACAAAATGACAGCTTATATGGTTATCGAACGAGTGATGTATTAGATGGCTTAGATGGAGATGATATTCTCTATGGTAAAGAAGGCAATGATACGCTCTATGGCAACTTTGGAGACGACAACCTTGATGGTGGAGAGGGAAATGACCAGCTCTATGGTGGTCAAGGTCATGACTATCTAAATGGTGGCAATGATGATGACAGACTATATGGGGAGTCAGGTGATGATCAATTAAATGGCGGACATGGCTCAGACCTTTTACAAGGTGGTAGTGGCAATGATACTTATATTTGGCGACGTGGAGATGGCAACGATACAATTAGTCAAAAAGATGCGCATTCAGGAGACATTGATCGCCTTGTCATTCATAATATCAATCCACAGCGCATCACTTTGCGTCAAGAAAATAATGATTTACTGTTACTATTGCACGATAGCCATGAAGAAATTCGCTTAGCAGAATATTTCTCATCAGAAATTCATTCACTAAGTGAAATTATTTTTGATGGCGGTATTACATGGGATAAAGCAGAGATTAATCGTCGTATCCCTAATATTACTGAAAAAGATGATTTAATTTATGCCACAACATTTGATGATGTTATTGCACCGCTTGGTGGCAATGATGTTGTTTACTACACTAAAGGCGGTAAACAGGATCGCTATGATTATTATGATGATGTTAACGCTGTTGATAGGTTGCACATTTCAGGCTACGATCCATCAAAAACTGTATTGACACGCCACAATGATGATTTAATTATCTCTTTTACAGACTCTGCTGAAGATCAAATTACGCTCGTTAATCATTATGCATTGCCAATCGAAATATCAGGAAAAGTTTACGATTATCGATTGGATAATATCCAATTTGATGACGGCACTGTTTGGTCACAGAGTTATATTGACTATCTTGGTAACGGTGGTAACCCTAGTCAATCTCCAATCGTTGACCATCCAGAAAGTCATATTGAAATAACAGCAGCAGAAGATTTTTCTCAAAATATAGCAGCTGAATTTCATGATCCAGATGGCGATAAATTAACTTTTACTGCAACACTAATTGATGGAACAGCAATACCAGAGTGGTTAATCTTAGATAAAGAGACAGGGAATCTTTCTGGTATTCCACCTTTAGAAGCAGAAGATTTAGAACTTATTGTTAGTGCAATAGATCAAGCCACACTATCAGTAAAACAAAAATTAAGTATTAAAATTTTGCCTAACCAAGCACCAGAAATCCGCCAAAAAGCAGAGGATATTTCTGCTACCGAAGCAATTCACTTTACAAAAATTCTCAGTAACGCTTTATTCAGCGATCCGGAAGGACACGCACTGAGCTATGAAGTCAAAACAGGCGATGGTGCTACCTTACCTGAATGGCTTCATTTTGATAAAGAGACACGAACGTTAACAGGTATCGCACCTGCCGGAATAGCAGAACTTCCGCTACAACTGATTGCAACAGATGCTGCCGGTTTGACGAATCAACAAACCTTTACCTTGCATATTGCTGCTAATCAAGCGCCAATCCTTAATAAGCATTATGAGGATATGCATATCAATGAAGGACAAACCTTTACAGAGCGGCTTAATTTACAGCAATTCAGCGATCCGGAGAAAGGCGCATTAACCTTCAGTCTCACCCAAACAGACGGCAGTAAAGTCCCTGAATGGTTAGACTTTTACGCGCAAAGCGGGGAGCTTAGTGGTACTGCACCACTCGGCAGCCCAACTTTAGGACTCATACTAACCGCTAGAGATCCGGCAGGTTATCAAACCCATACCACTTTGCATTTGAATGTAAACCATGCACCACAAAGTCAAGGAACACTACTAGAAACGGAAGCCGCAGAAGGACACACGTGGCAATACCAACTTCCAACAAATCATTTTATTGATCCAGAAGGCGATCCTTTAACTTACGAAGTAACACAAGCAGATGGAACGGCGTTGCCGGCTTGGTTAAGCTATAACCCGTTAACTCAACAGTTACAAGGGGATGTTCCTATTGGTCAAGAAAATCTCGACATTGCAGTCAAAGCCAACGACCCTCAAGGACTCAGCCATCAAGAGACTTTGAGCGTTCATATCACCCACCAAGACCTTGAGCTTAATACCCCTTGGAACGGTGGAACGATTACCGGTGAAAGCGGAAACGATACCTTACGCGGTAACTGGTTTAACGATACTTTAATTGGCGGTAAAGGCGATGATACGCTTATCGGTTTAATCGGTAATGACACCTTAATCGGAGGCAAAGGAAATGACCTTCTCCAAGGCGGCTTAGGCAGCGATATCTATCAGTTTAACAAAGGTGATGGAGAAGATATGATTGATGATCAGGGCGGGTTGAACGATAAACTTATCTTAAATGGTTATCAGCTGGAAGAAATCCGTTTACAACGTCAGGGAAATGATCAGGTTCTGAGCTTTGTGAATAGTGAGGATAAGATTGTCATTAAAGATCGCTATGCCGCTGCAAATAAAGGACGGATGGAAGGCATTATTATTAACGGGCAAGAATATAGAGCTACTGTCTTTGAAGAAGAAGCGCAACAAAATCAGGAAAGAACAGCTCTACGTTCAGTCAATGATGAGCAACCCCGTCATCAAGCAGCATCTTTAATTCAAGCAATGGCAGGTTTTGGAAACGGCAGTCATAACCATGAGTTCCATTCAATGGAAATGCCGGAATTGGGCAATCTTGCATCTGTCAATGTAGAAAAACCGATTGTATAAAACGCTATAGCCAACTTCCCAAAAAAATGCATACAATGTTAACTCAATATTCGCCTTAGAAACATAATTTTACCTCCAAGTACAGTATGAGATCTTTGCAAAAAAAACATAAAATAGAGAAATTTCAATTTTTCAAATTTTGAAAAAATATTAAAATCATATCGTTAATTTTTCTACTAGTAGCAAAAATTAGTGTGAAACGGAATTTTGCAAAGGTCTCAGTATGCATTTTTTGGGAACCCTGCTATATCTATTGAGAAATAGCTGCTTACTAAAAGCCTAGTGAAAACGAGGCTTTTTATTAAACTGAAATCTTTGCAAAACCCTAAAAAACCACTAATCTTTCTCTTGAGCCGATATAGAGGAAAAAACATGACAACCTTCTTTCAACAAATCCTCAAAAGCATCATTGCCAAACACATCAATCAATGTCCTTTACTCAAGCTTCAAGCCGTTATTGACTGGAATACTATACGACAAAGCCTGCAACAACAAAAATTCTGATATAGTCAAATCACTTATAATCCAATCTATCCAAAGCAGATATAAAGAACAACTTGTAGTAGAATTATCAAAAACAAACTGAGCATATCCTATGACCTACTGTCGCCAATTCCGACAGAAAATTCTTAACGATATTGCTAATGGAGAAACTTGGCGCGCTGTTGCAAAGCGCTACAAGATCAGCAAATTCACCGTCTATAGCTGGATTAAAAATCCCCATCCTAAAGGTTTTACTGAGCGTAAGCCCTCAAAGATTGATGATGAAGCCTTGCTTAA
>NZ_LWHB01000009.1 GCF_001889065.1 Suttonella ornithocola
CCGATGATTACCAATGGGAAAGCGCTAGACGTTTTAATTGCTCGCAATCAGCGATTTGTTATGCTCTAAAGCGACTAAAGATAACGCATAAAAAAAGATTAACCAACATCCAAAAGCCGACACAGAGAAAAGAGAGCACTTTCAAGAACAAATAGTGGATAAGACCGCTCAAGACAAACCGATAGTCTATCTTGATGAATGTGGTTTTAAAGCCTTTGCTCATAGACCTTATGGCTACAGCACAAAAGGACAAGTTTGTCATGGAAGTGATAACTGGCATTTAAAGAACCAGAGCAATGCGATTGGAGCCATTATCAATGGAGAATTGTTTGCCTTACGCTTATATGATGGTTCTATTAACAGCGATATTTTCTCTCATTGGGTGAGAGAAGCACTGTTACCTGAGTTACCTAAAAACAGTGTAATTGTCATGGACAATGCCGCTTTTCATAAACGCAGTGATATTCAAGCAATCATTGAAGAGCATGGGCATGAGATAGTTTGGTTACCCCCTTATAGTCCAGACTTAAATCCTATTGAAAAGATGTGGGCTTGGATTAAGCAAATAGCAAAGAATGGCGGATGGATTGTATTGATACTTTATTCTTTTATCTGCTTTGGATTGGGTTGGGTTTTAGATGATTGCACTATATTTCTTTTGAGCGTGCTTGCTATCGGCATGGTGATTGCCAATGTTTACTAAGGCTTACTGAATACCGAAACCGCCTCATTGAGGCGGTTTTTTCATTTATGCTGCTTGAAAAGCCAATCGCGTACGCTTTTTAATTGATAAGCGTAGTCAAAAGAATACATATGCTCTGCTGCGCCTTTAAGTGCAATATCCGCCGGCGGTAACACGCTACTACGGCTAAAAGTCACCAAATTGATGGCATTGCCGGCGCGCAACAGTTGCTCGATGGCGGCATTTTGCTGCGCAAGCGGGGCGGCGTGGGCGGAAAGTTCGGTCATGTCAAAGGCGAGCTTGTTTTCTTCTAACATTGCGCGCACTTGCGCTAAACCGCGCGAGGCTTTGTCATCGCTCGCCGCCACAATGTAGAAAAACTTTTGCTGCAGCAGCGGGCGCAGCACGCGAATATCCCATTGACTGCCCACATAAATAGAGGCGGCGAATAGGTCGGGATAGGTGGCGTTGAGATAAAAAGCAATCATGCCGCCCATCGATTGACCGGTGGCATATAAGCGCTGCTCATCGATGGGATAGCGCTTCAGCAAGTCTTGCAGCAAACGATGGGCAATGTCGACTTCTTCGCTGTGCTCAAAATCATCATTTACCGCGCGTTCAGTAAAACTGGGGACAAAAACAAATGCCGGCTGCGCTGATTGACTTTCTGGCGTTGCCCAAATGATTGCGCCGTAACCTTGTTTGAGCGGGGCTTGCGCGCCTTTGCCAACGGTGCTGGCATCGGCGATAAATTGCACCAGCGGATAACGCTCACCCGCTTTAAGGTTTTTGGGAATGTACAAGCTATAAGTCATTTCACGCCCGGTTTTTTCGTCGTGAAAAATCAGTGTTTGAAACTCGGGGGCGATTTGCTCGCGCAGTTCTAGCAAGGATTGATCATAGCTTTTATCCACACCGCCATAGCGTTTATCCCACGCCGTAAAACTGCTCATGCTCATCATCAGCAAACCGAGCAACAGCGCTTTTTTAAACATCTTGCGGTTCAATATGGCTAAGGGCGGGATGATTTTTCAGCTGAATGCCTTTGCCGGTGGTGTAAAACTGTCCGCCGGCAATGTAGTGCAGTGAACGCAATTCATCAGGCGCTTCATCAAACAACCAATGGCGACCATCAAAAACGCGTGAATCCGCCCAAGCGGCGACCACTTCAGCAATGAATAAGCCGTATTCTTCTTGATTGTGCGGTTCGGGTAACACTTTACAAATTAACCAAGCGGCGCAACCGGCAACCAGCGGCACATCAAAACCGTCTTGATAAAACAGCTCGACTTTATCGAGTTTATTAGGATGCGTATGGCGGCTTTCGCCCATATCGAGCACCAGTTTCGCTTGCGCCGCAACCGGCACTTGCACGGCAAAATAACCGCTGTTTTCTAAAAGATGACGGGTGAAATTACCCTTGCCGATAATCAACGACACACAAGGCGGCATCAAATCCACGAGACCCACCCAAGAAGCCGACATCACGTTTTCAACGCCGTTGTGTTTGGCAGAAATCAGCGTGGTTGGTCCGTGGTTAAGCAAACGATAACTTTTGATTAATTCAACCGGAATAATAGCCATGACTGTTCTCGTTCTAAGTAAAATCCAATAACACTTTACCGATATGCGTATTGGCATCCATCGCAGTATGCGCCTGCTGCACCTCGGTAAAGGGAAAAATATGCTGAATGATGGGGCGCGGTAAATCGGGCAAACGCGGCCAAACCTGCGTTTGCAAACTGCGGGCGATTTCGGCTTTTTCGGCATGTGTGCGGCTGCGCAGGGTTGAACCGGTAAGCTGCAAGCGTTTTAAGGCAATGGTGAGTAAATCGACTTCTGCCGTTTTGCCACCCATAAAGCCAATCAAAAACAAGCGACCGTTCAGGCGCAGGCTTTCGATATTGCGCGCCAGATACTTCGCGCCGACCACATCCAAAATGGCGTCCACGCCGCCGATTTCCGCAAGCACTTGGGCAAAATCTTGCTCACGGTAATTCATCGCCCTTGCGCCAAAGCCTTCAATCACCGCGCATTTTTCTGCATTCCCGGCGGTGGCAAAGGTTTCCACATTAAGCATTTGCGCCAAAATTAAGGCAGTAATGCCAATACCGCTTGTGCCGCCGTGAATCAGCAAACGCTCACCGGCTTTGACCTGTTGATGCATAAACAAATTTGCCCAAACGGTAAAAAACGTTTCCGGCAATGCCGCCGCTTCTGCCAAAGAATAGTTTTCAGGCAGCGGCAGCGCTTGAGCGGCTGGCACAACGCAATATTGCGCATAAGCGCCGCCATCGCTTAGCGCACACACCTGTTGCCCGACTTGAAAACCGCTCACTGCATTCCCGACTTCAACAATTTCCCCGGCAAGCTCTAAACCCATAATCGGGGTAACACCGGGCGGCATGGGATAAAGCCCCTGCCGTTGCATGATGTCGGGGCGGTTCACGCCGGCATAAGCCACTTTAATCAGCAATTCATCGGCTTTGGGTTGCGGACGCTCTGCCTGCGTGATGGTCAGCACGTCCACGCCACCCGTTGTCAGCATATCAATTTGTTGCATCAGCATTTTTCTTCTCCTAACGCTAGGCGCTGTGGGGAATAAATTTCAACGCCGTTGAGCGGGCGCTGCGCTTGTTCAATCATGATGCGGGCGATTTCTGCGCCACTCATCGGACGATAAGCACGCAGCCAATTTTTGGGTAAATGATTGAATAGCCAAATAAAAAATTGTTCGGCGCGGCGTTTATCGGCGCGTTCGCCAACAATCAACGCGGGGCGCACGATTTGCAAACTGGCAAAGTTGAGCGCTTTTAAATGTTCTTCCAGCTGACCTTTGGCGCGGGAATAAAACACTTTCGCCTGCGGATTAGCGCCGAGTGCGGAAATAACCACAAAGCGCGCCACGCCCGCCACCTGTGCTAAGCGCGCGATTTCTGTCGGCAAAACCACGTCCACTTGTAAAAAATTGGCTTGGCTGCCGGCTTTTTTAATGGTGGTGCCGAGGGCGCAAAACACTTCATCCACTTTGGGCAGTTGCACGGGCAGGGCGGAAAAATCCACCTGCTGTACGCTGACTTTGTCGTTGATTGGCGCAAGCTCGCGGCGCACCCAGAGAATGATTTTTTCATAATCGGGATGCTCTGCCAGCTGCGCGACCAGTTCTTTGCCGACAACGCCGGTTGCTCCAACAATTAACGCCGTTTTCATGGCTTAGAAAGCCTGTTTGGTTGGGCGCACGGTGATTTCATTAATGCCGACTTCTTCGGGTTGCTCAATGGCGTAAACCATCGCGCGCGCGATAGAACTGGCGGGAATTTGCAGCGCTTCGTAAAACTTCGCCACACGTTCGCGTGATTCAGGGTCGCTGCTGCTGTATTTCAATTCGCTGTCAACTGCGCCAGGGTAAAGGGTGGTAACGCGGATGTTGTGCGCGCTCATTTCTTCGCGCAAGCCTTCGCTAATCGCTTTCACCGCGAATTTGGTGGCGCTGTAAACCGTGCCACCACCGGCAGAAACTTTCAGTCCGGCAATGGAGGAGAGATTGATGATGTGCCCGCTATTTTGTGCCAGCATCGTTGGCAACACCGCAGCAATGCCGTAAAGCACGCCTTTAATGTTGACATCAATCATTTTGTCCCATTCATCCACTTTGAGCGCACTCATCACCGCACCGGGCATAATGCCGGCATTGTTAATCATGACATCAATCCGTCCAAAGGCAGCAAGCGCCGCTTGTGCAAATTTTTCCACATCTTCACGTTTTGAAACGTCCATTTGTACGGCGATGGCTTGCCCGCCTTCTGCTTGAATATCGGCGGCGAGTTTTTCCAAACGCTCTAAACGGCGCGCCCCGAGCACCAGTTTAGCGCCGCGTTTAGCCAAATGGCGCGCGGTTTCTTCACCAATACCACTTGAAGCGCCAGTAATTAAAATCACTTTGTCTTGAATATTGTTCATCACTTTTCCTTAAAACCTTAAAGCGTTAAAAAAGCGCCCGAGGGGCGCTTGTCGATTAAGCGACGGTTTTCAACAATTCGTCGGCTGCCAAAATGCCCAGCGCGTTTGAAGCCAAGGGGCTATCACCGGTGAGCAATTTACGGTCTTTATGCACTTGACCAGTAATGCCTTCGTTTAGCACTTTAACCCCGAGTTTTTGCAGGTTTTCAGCGACCAACCATTCCAATTTGCCCGGCATGTAACCGATGGCTTGGTTAGCGCCTTCATCCAAAGCGTCCGGGAATACACAGATTTCATAACCTTTGAACGGGAAGTTTTCCACTGCTTCGCCCACGCCCGCTGCCAATAAAGACGCCGGACCGTGGCACAAAGTAATAATGTATTTATCGTTGGCTAACGCCCAATCCAAAACAGCTTTGACTTCGTGGCTGTGTGGAATGCCTGCTAAAACCCCGTGACCACCGGGAATAAAAACCGCAATATAAGGAGAATCTTCGGCAGTGACTTCCGCTAAAATATCACCAAGTTTTTTCGGGATAACCAACTTCGGTAAATATTGTTGATAAAGATTCATTACCGCTTCATCTTCTTCGGGCATTGCCCAAATTTCTAATTTGACTGGATTACCAGATAAAGTTGCTACATCAATTTCAAAACCTGCTTGGTGCATGTGTAACATCGGTAGCAACATTTCAACTGGATGATTTCCAGTAGAGAATAAATTGCCTGCTTTAGTAGGAATATAACGTTCATCGGTACCAATCATCAGGACTTTGTATTTGCCACCAGTGTAAGGTTTATCAAATTTGAAACCATCGAAATCCGTTTTTTTTGCAGTATATTGCGTTAAAGAATACTCAGATGGAAAAAATGCATTGTGTTCAGCGCGATCAGCAACGGGTTGTTTGCTTAGTTCGGTCATATTAGCTCCTTGAATATAAAATAGAAATTAGACATTAAGTGCCTAAGTGATAGCGTGCATTTTAGGCGTTTTTTGTCGTTATAAAAAGAGATAAAATGCGAATTAACTATTCTTTATTTAGGAATAATCCTATGGATAAACTCTCTGCTCTACGCTATTTTTGTATGGCGTGTGAAACGTTAAATTTTCGAGAAGCGGCACAACGTCTCGCGGTTTCGCCACAAGTGGTTACGCGCAACATTGCTGAATTAGAAGCACAGCTGGAGGAACGTTTATTTAAACGCAATACTCGTAGTATTCAATTAACTGACTTTGGTAAACAATTTTTGCCAAAGGCTAGTCAGCTACTTGCTGATTGCGATCGATTATTTGCTAGCACCAAAATCAATCGTCATGTTATGCAAGGTATTGTGCGGATTACCGTGCCGCCATTGCCGTGTAGCCAAATCATTTTATGCCAATTGTTGCAAGCACTTGAACCTTATCCTGATTTAGTGATTGACTGGCGTGTTTCTTTAGAAAAATTTAAACCTGTCGATGATCAAATTGATATTGGTATTCGTATTTGTCTTGAGCCGGAACCTGATTGGATAGCCCATTATATCTGCAACATTGAAGAAAAAATTGTTGCTTCGCCCAAGCTGATTGAGAGGCTGGGTATGCCAAAAGACCTTTGTGATCTTGCACAAAATTATCCACTTAGCGGGATCATTAATCCTAAACTAAAACGCGTCTGGCATTGGCAGATCAACAATAAAATACACATTCAGCAGCATCACGTTAATTTTATCAGTCTTGATATGGTAAGCGGACTACAAGCAGCGTTATCAGGCAGAATTTGTGCTTATCTTCCAGATGTTTTTTGCCAAGATTACATAAAAAATGGCGAGTTGATTGAACTGTTTGCCGAAATTGAGAAACAACAATGGCAGTGCTATCTTTATCGTCCTTATCAGAGCAATAGTAGCCAACGTATTGTATTGGTTTTTAATTTACTAAAAAACTTACTCAAAGAACACTACAAGCTTCTCCCTGAAAAATAGAAAAATTCAATTTTTTGAATGTTGAAAATATGTTAAAAATAGAGTTTTGAAAAGATTCATGTTGTTTTTCTCTTTGTGGGGATTTTTTAGGGATTTTGCTATAACGTTGCGCTCAATCGCGGCATCAACGCTGCCACACTTTCTAATTTCACTTCTCTGACGCCTTCTCCTGCCCATAATGACAAATATTGCGTATCCACGCAAAGCAGCTTGTTGGCGCAAATGTGTTGTCATGGCTTTCATAAGTGGTTAGAAAATGGTTTTCTAATCCACGCGCCCATTTTCCAAAGAATAAACACGTCAGGCGAGTAGGCGTTTGCCCTATGTGAAGTAAGGCTTGTTTATATATTGGAGAAATACCTGATTCATGTGTTGCTAAAAACGCTGTGCCTAATTGTGCTAATTGCGCCCCAGCTTTAAATGCCGTTTGAGACCTTTGCAAAATCCCTAAAAATAGAGAAATTTCAATTTTTTAAATTTTAAAAATATATTAAAATCATGGTGTTAATTTTTCTACTAGTAGCAAAAATTCGTGTGAAACGGAATTTTGCAAAGGTCTCCGTTTTTATGTCATTGGTGTTCATGAGTCCGCCAGCAGCGATAAGAGGAATATTGGTTATGCTTTTGCTTTGAAGAATAAGTGGCAATAATGGTAGCAGTTTATCTGATACTGTTAACCAACTACCACAGTGTCCGCCAGCTTCTTTTCCTTGTACGCAAATATAGCAGGACTCCCAAAAAAAATGCATACCGCACTTTTGGGCTGTTTTCAAGGTGGATATTGAGTTAACGTTGTATGTATTTTTTAGGCAATTGACTATAGCATCTTCGCCAATTGCTGCCCAAGCCTCTAGTTCTAAAGGATGATTAGCGGTTCCAATTGCTTTAGTACCTACTTGATGCAGGGCGCTTATTTGTTCGCGAGTTAAACAGTTAAAAGTAAAGCCCGCAATAGGCACAGGATTTTCTAATAATA
>NZ_LWHB01000090.1 GCF_001889065.1 Suttonella ornithocola
ACCTTTGCAAAAAACATAAAATAGAGAAATTTCATTTTTTAAATTTTGAAAACATATTAAAATCATAGTGTTAATTTTTCTACTAGTAGTAAAAATTAGTGTAAAACGGAATTTTGCAAAGGCCTCGTATTGCGCCTAAATGGCGCAATACGAGGCTAAACAGCTTCAAAAAAAAAAAAAGGAACTTTGAGAGAGAAATGCTCAAAAATTATGATTTTTTTGCTGACTAGTGAAAATTTTTCCAATTTTTTTAAATAAATTATTTTTTTGCAAAGGTCTCAGATTGTTTGGTCAGCTATAGCTAAATGTCTTTAACCCGCATATAGTGTTGGCTCGTTTTACCGTACTGAGGTTGGTTGTCTGTGGTTCGTCAGTTTGTATGCAAGCTAAACCCATTCAGCTATCTATAGAGTGAGTACGCAGTTGTGCCCATTTTTGATTAAAAGTTTGATGCCATAATTGTGCAAATTCAAAAGGGGTGATGGGTTGCCATTCGTTGATTTGTGCCATTTTCATACCAATCAAGCCACAGGGGTTAATGCGCGCAAATGGGCTTAAATCCATATCAACATTGATGGCAATACCATGATAGGTGCAACCATGGCTAAGTTTTAGTCCTAATGAAGCAATTTTTCGCCCATCTTCAACATACACACCAGGCGCATCTGCACGAGGATGCGCTGAAATGCCTAATTGGGCTAAAGCAGATACGGTAGTATTTTCAATAAGGCTAACCAACGGACGAACGCCAATATTGGCAGATTTTATATCAAGTAATAGATAGATAATGGCTTGTCCAGGACCGTGATAGGTGACTTGGCCTCCTCGATCAATGGGGACAACGGGAATTTCTCCAGGGTTAAGGAGGTGTTCAGATTTTCCTGCTAAGCCTTGGGTAAAAACAGGCGGATGTTCCACAAACCATAGGACGTCGTCTTCGGATGAACCGCGATTTTTTGTGTAATCACGCATGGCTTCAAAAACGCTAAGATAGTCTTGTAATCCAAGGTTTTTGAGTGGAATGCTAGAGGTTGAGGTGCTGTGAGTCATTTTTTAGGGGATGAGCTTAAGGACGCTTGTTAAGCGTATTAACAAAGGATGTTAGCGCAGCAATGAGGGATTGGTAGGTGTCTTCAAAGTCCCGCTCATCGCCGTAGTAAGGGTCGGCTAAATCTTGTCCTTGTTTTGAGGTATCAGGATGATGGTCTAGGAGTTTAATGATTTGTGCTTGCCCGTTTATTTGCGCTTTTAATTGTTCAGCATGGCGGCGATGAGCATTGGTCGCCGCCATGATAATGCTATCAGCAGGAAGGGTATCTGCTGTCGTTAATACCCGCGCGCGCAAGTCGCTAATGTCGTATCCATGTTTACGCATAACAGAGATGGCGCGACTATCTGGTTTATGTCTTGGATGATAGTCGTGTGTGCCGGCGGAATCTGTTTGGATATGCGTTAGTTTGGCTTGCTTGAGCAGTGCACGTAATAGGCCTTCTGCCATTGGAGAGCGACAGATATTGCCAGTACATAAGGTAATAATTTTCATCATGCATTGCCTTCTTCATTGGCTTTTTGTTCTTGCGCTTTTTTTGCAGCTTTCTCTACTTTTTCTCGAGAGTAGGGAATTAACGCAATGACTTTCCATCCTTTTCCTGGCTCTACACGCGATTCGGCAGTGAAAAGATGAAGTTTTTGCTGTGGGGTAACGGCAAATAATGGGATGGCATCTGGATTTTCTTCTCGATATTGCGCCCAAGGATAAGCGTCAGATAGGGTAGTGGTTTTGGTACTAGCGCCTTCGGCAGTCATTTGCATGAGTTGCTGATAGGTAATGTCTTTGCCAAATAGCCAATCGCTTAACCAACCTTTTGTCGCACGCCCGCGTTCGTTTTGGTCGCTATTTTCAGTAATTTTAAGTTGATAGACTTTATCTGAACCAAATTCAGTACGATAGCGGAGAACGGCAAGCAGATTTTCTTCTTCGCGAGAGTGTAGCGCCAATAAATGACCTAAGCCAACGAGGTTTAAATGTCTATCAGCATGTTCAGAAACGATATTGCCATAATAGGCAGAAAGTCCGGTCATGCGCGCTTTTCGAGTTTGGCTATAACTAGTGTTAGAAACGATGACATCAAAGCCGTTGTCTTTTAGAGCGTTGCCGAGCAGAATGGCAAAATCACCACCGCTGCTAATCAATACTCCATTTGGATTAGGATCAGCTACGCCTAAGAAATTTGCTAGAGATTTGGCAGTAAGGCTTTGTAGCATAACGGTGCCGATGATAATGGTAAAAACCATTGGTACGAGAATGTCTGCGCCACTGGTTTGGCTTTCTTGCAATTTTAAGACGAAAAGAGAGGAAACCGCAGCAGCGACGATACCGCGAGGCGCAATCCAACTAATCAGTAGTTTTTCATTAGTGGATAAAGGAGAACCAATCGAAGATATCCAGACAGATAAAGGACGAGCAATAAACATCACGACAATCAATACACCGAGCCCACCAATGCCCATTTCGATAAATCCAGAAAATTGAATACGCGCGGATAGGATGATGAAAAGCATGGAGATGATGAGGATAGAAAGACTTTCTTTAAAGTCTAAGATGTCTTCAGTGTGTAGGCGTTTGACGTTTGCCATGACCATTCCCATAACGGTAACGGTAAGTAAACCCGACTCTTCTTCAATGGCGTTAGAAACGCTAAAGACAAATAGAACAACTGCCAAGGTAAAAACGTTGTGTAAATATTCTGGTACCCACTGGCGCTTAAGCAAAAGGGCGGTAAAGAAAGCAGAAGCAATACCTAAGGTTAGACCGAGTAGAATAATGGTTGCAAAGATGATTGGGGAATGTCCGGCAATAATCCATTCATAGATAAGTACGACTAATAAGGCACCAATGGGGTCAATGATAATGCCTTCCCAACGCAAGATGTTACTAATGGTACGATTAGGTCGCACGCTGCGCAGTAATGGTACGATAACAGTTGGACCTGTTACGCACACCAGCGCACCAAAGAGCATAGAAACTTGCCAAGATAAATCCATTATCCAACGCGCTGCTAGGGTGGTAATGGCAATGGTAATGATGACGCCGATGCTGACAAGATTAGTCACCACCCGACCATGGTTTTTAATTTCTTGTAGATTGAGCGTGAGCGCGCCTTCAAAGAGGATAATCGCAACGCCGAGTGAAATGAGGGGAAACAGTAATTCACCAAGCATTTCATCAGGGTTGAAGAGGTGAAAGGTTGGACCAAGTAGAATGCCTGCTGCGAGTAGAAAAATAATCGCAGGCTTTTTAAAGAACCAGCCTAACCATTGTGCGGCAATGCCTAGGGCAAGTAGGGAGGAAATGGCAAGTGATAAGTCTTTCATAGGGTAAATATTGTTAAATTAAAGTTAGAATTAAGATAAAAAAGATTAGCTTACATGGCGATTGAGGAGTTTAGCATAAAAGCCATTTTTTTCGATGAGCGTTTGGTGATTGCCTTCTTCGATAATTTCGCCTTGATTGAGAACGACGATGCGGTCGGCATTTTCAATCGTAGATAAGCGATGCGCGATGATAATGGCGGTTCGGTTTTTGCGTAAATGTTCAATCGCTTCTTGGACTTTTTGTTCGCTGCGATTATCTAGCGCTGAAGTCGCTTCATCTAAAATCAAAATGGGGGCGTCTTTGTAAAGCGCACGGGCAATGGCTAAACGTTGTTTTTGTCCGCCCGAGAGTTTGCCGCCTTGTTGACCGATATCGCTATCATAGCCTTGTGGTAAGGCTTGGATAAAATCATCTGCATTGGCAGATTTTGCAGCAGCAATGATGCGTTCACGATTCGGCGCAGTATCGGCATAGGCAATATTTTCTGCCACTGTCCCCGAAAAGAGAACGGTATCTTGTGATACATAAGCCATAGCTTGGCGTCGGTCACTGAGATTTATGGTCGCAATATCTATGTCATCAATAAAAATGGTTCCGTCATCGGGTGGATAGAATCCAGCCAGTAGCGCGGCTAAGGTGGATTTTCCAGAGCCAGACTCGCCCACAAGTGCAACGGTTTCCCCAGCTTTTATGCTGAGGTTGAAGTTTTTTAAGACGGGTTCATCGGCATATTGAAAGCTGAGTTGGTGAAAGGTGATATTACCTTTGCTAATGGTTTTAGGTGGATAGTATTTTTCTTGTTCAACGGGTTCATCAAGAAAATCAAAAATGCTTTGCATCGCAGCGAGTCCGCGTTGTAGGGATTCGTTTAAACGACCTAAGCGTTTTACGGGAGAAAAAAGCATTCCCATAGCAGTGAGAAAGCTCATGAATTTACCGATAGTCATGCCATTACTGCTATCTTGATGTGCAGCAATGATAATGACAGCAGACAGAGAAAGCACAATAATCAGTTCGATAGCTGGTGAAATCATGGCGGAGATACGTTTACTGGCTAAAGCGTGTGCTTCTACGTTTCCAGCTTGTTGGTCAAAGCGTTGGTATTCATGTTGAAAACCGTTGTAAATTCGCACAATCGCGCGTCCGCGTAAAGCTTCATCCACAACATGGTTAATACCGCCCATATCGGCTTGCAAAGCGGATGCCATTTTGCGCAGACGTTTGGAAACATAGACGATAAACCATGAGACAAAAGGCGCAGCGGTCATCAGAATAAGCGCCATTTTCCAATCAAGGATAAATAGGTAAATGATTAACGCCAAAATGGTGACGCTATCTCTTAAAAAGCTAATTAGGGTATCGGTGGTTGCAGACATTAGTTGGGTGACATCGTAAGTAAATTTACTCACAATGCTGCCTTGTGTATGCGCATCGAAATAGCGCATTGGTAAATGCTGCATTTTTTCAAAAAGCTGAGCGCGTAGGGTATAAACAACTTTTTGTGCTAACCAAGTGGTTGAATAACTTGAAGCGAAATTTGCAGTGCCGCGAATAAAAAAGCCTACCACCATAATGATAATAATTTGGTAGATAGCGGTAAAGTTTCGCTCGCCATCAACATTAAATCCTCTGTCAATTAACTGATTGACAATCCAAGGAAATAAGGGTTCGGTTGCGCCATAAATAGCGGTGGCAATAATGGCTAAAACCACCACTTTCCACAGTGGATGAATATAGCTGAGTAAACGTAGATAACGTGCTTTGTCTTCTTTATTGAGCATCAGGGGTGCTAAACTAGTGAAAGGTTTCTATTTTAGCCTATTCATGTCAAAACAACGAATAACCCCTGATTTTAAAGCCGCCCGTGTGTTAGTGGTCGGCGATGTGATGCTGGATCGCAACTGGAGTGGTGCGGCTCAGCGAATTTCCCCAGAAGCGCCTGTTCCTGTCGTCAATATAGAAACGTGTTGCGATACGTTGGGCGGTGCAGCAAATGTTGCGATGAATATTGCCACTTTGGGCGGACAAGTCAGCCTTTGTGGTTTGATTGGAGAAGATGAGGCGGGGGCAAATATCCGTCAATTCTTAAAGTTAGCCGCAATTGGTGATTTGCTCCATACGATTACCTTACCGACGATAACCAAATTAAGAGTTTTATCTCGCCATCAACAGCTCATTCGTTTAGATTTTGAAAGCAAAGCTTATGCGAATTTTTCTGAACAATTGCTGCCAAGCTTTCATCAAGCACTTGAAACACACGATATCGTCGTCTTTTCAGATTATGCAAAAGGCGCGCTCGCGCGAATTTCCTCGATGATTGCGTTGGCAAAAGCTGCCGGTAAAACAATTTTAGTTGACCCTAAGGGACAAGATTTTCATCGTTATCAAGGCGCAGATTTACTGACACCGAATCGAAGTGAGCTAGAAGCGATTGTTGGTTGTGTGACAGAAGACAATTTAGTGGAGAAAGCGCGTCAATGTTTATTAGAAATTGGTGTAAAAGCGCTGCTAGTTACATTAAGCGAAAAGGGCATGTGCTACATTGATGCGCATCAAGTGCAAACTTTGCCCGCAACTGCACGAGAAGTGTTTGATGTTACGGGGGCAGGCGATACGGTAATTGCGACGGTTGCCGCTGCTTTGTCGGCACAATATCCGTTAGAAACAGCAATTCATTTTGCCAATGCAGCAGCCGGAGTGGCGGTTGGAAAATTAGGGACAGCAACGGTTAGCCCATTAGAATTGCGTGCCGCTTTAGAACCAGAGCGTGCGAGAAGTCATGGCTTTGTCAGCCAATCGGAATTGAGCGAGTTATTAGACAGTGCACGAGCGCGCGGACAAAAAATTGTCATGACCAATGGGTGCTTTGATATTTTGCATGCAGGACATGTGACTTACTTAGAAGAAGCAAAAGCTTTGGGCGATCGTTTAGTGGTTGCGGTCAATACCGATGAATCAGTTCGTCGATTAAAAGGTGCAGACCGACCGGCAAATACCTTAGAAAGTCGAGCGCAAGTCTTAGCAGCTTTGCAAAGTGTCGATTGGGTGGTGGCTTTTGAAGAAGATACGCCAGCGGCTTTGATTGAGGCGGTTAATCCTGATGTGTTGGTTAAAGGGGGCGATAATCAAATTGAAAATATTCCCGGTGCGCAATGGGTGTTAGAACAAGGTGGAGAAGTAAAAATTCTGTCTTATGTTGACGGTTTTTCAACGACAAAAACGCTTTCCAAATATCTTCAGCAGGAACGCTAAGACATGGAGAGAATTCTTCTGATTGGAAACCGAACAAAAGGTCGGGGCGGAATGGAAACTGTTTTCAAAAAGTTTGCTTCTTTGCTAGCGTCAACAGGGAAATATCAAGTGGAAATTTTGTTCGTTCGAGCAAAGAACCCACGTAATCATCATGAATGGTTAGAGAATATTCCCCATCAGTTTTCTACAAGACCTCTGCCATTTCGAGCCGCGGAATTATTTTCTGCTGTATTTTTATTGAAGAAACAGCTAAAGAATCATCCACCTAAGCTGATTATTGCTTTTGACCATAATGGATTAAAGGTCGCTCGTTATGCCTTTTTTGGACAGCGAACGCATCCACCCTTGTGTTATTGGCGGCATTTTGGTTTACAGACGTTGCGTCCGCGCAATTATCGTTTGGTTCGGGAAGCTGATTATCATTTTTCTATTAGCGATGCTGGCATATCTGATATGGAAGCTTTAGGCATTGCGCGAGAGAAAATTTTTCCTATTTATAATCCCGTGACCCGTAGTAATGATGTTTTCCTGCCCACAGATGTTTCATCTCCCGAATTTCTTTTTTTAGGTCGGATAACGTTTGAAGGGCAAAAAAATCTACAAGAATTGTTGAGAGGACTAGCCGGTTTAGCGACACCCTTTCGCTTACACTTAGTCGGCGAGGGCAAAGAAAAAGATATACAGGCACTTAAGCAATTAGCTGCTGAAAAAGGCATTTTAGAAAATCTTGTTTGGCATGGTTGGCAAGAAAATGCTTGGCAGTATGTTTCTCAGCATTTACCTAAATTAACAGCGTGTGTATTGACCTCGCAGCAGGAAGGTTTTCCAATGGTATTGTGTGAGGCAATGGCAAGAGGCTTGATTTGTGTGAGCGCTGATTGCCCAACAGGACCAGCAGATATTATTCAACAAGGGCATAATGGCTATTTGTATCCACCAAAAGATATTGAGGGATTAACGGCGGCTTTAGAAGCCGCTATTCGGCATCCATATCATCCAGAAGCCGTAAAACAATCCATTGAGCGGCTGTATGATGAACAATATTTAGCAAGATTAGAAAAAATCTTTGCACAATTAGGATAATTGTTATGACAACACAAAAACCTTTTCCTATTCCCGTGAACTATTTCAGTATGATTTTAGGACTATCGGGCTTAGGGTTATCTTGGCGTTATGCCACGCATGTTTTCCATATTTTCCCTTTCATTGGAGAAAGTTTACTAATCGCTTCGGGCATGATTTGGTTATTGCTGATATTAGCCTATGTTTATAAGGCATGGACGGTGCCAGAGCAAGTGAAAGCTGATTTGCAAAATTTGGTGATGTGCTGTTTCTTAAGCTTAATTCCTATTACGACGATGCTAATGGGGATGACAGTCATGCCTTATAGCCGTTTTGTGGCGATTTTACTCTTTGCGGTGGCTATTCCAGCGCAATTACTTTTTTCTGCTTATCGAGTGCCTGGCTTGTGGCGTGGGGTGCATAGTCAAAAAGCTACGTTGCCAGTTGTGTATCTTCCCGCAGTTGCAGCAAATTTTGTGACCGCCAGTTCGCTCGGGTTGATGGGATATTCCGATTGGGGATTGATTTTTTGGGGCGCAGGGGTATTTTCTTGGTTGAGCTTAGAGCCAGCAATTTTATCGCGTTTACGCGATTTACCAGAAGTTGAAGCTAAGTTTCGAGGCTTGATTGGGATTCAATTAGCGCCAGCATTTGTCGGTTGTGGAGCGTATTTGGCGGTTAATGGTGGGCATATTGATACGGTTGCAAAAATGTTGATGGGCTATGGTTTGTTGCAGTTGCTTTATTTAATTCGTTTATTGCCTTGGATTGCACAAGAAGGATTTAATATGTCTTTTTGGGGCTTTTCATTCGGCTTAGCCTCTATGGCGGGATGTGCCGTGCGTTTATATGAACAAACCAACGGAGAAGGCATTGGAATATTGGCAATACCTATGTTGGTTTTTTCTACTTTAGCGATTGCAGGATTGGTTTTAGGAACTTTACAGTTGATGATAAAAGGACGTTTTTTCGTTCGTTGTGGAAATCATGAAGATATTAGTAACCGGTGCAGCCGGATTTATTGGTGCAGCGACTGTTGAGCGATTATGCGCCCAAGAGCATCAAGTGATTGGTATTGATAATTTGAATGATTATTATGAAGTGCAATTAAAGCTTGATCGCTTAAAGCATATTGCACATTCCAATTTCCAGTTTATCCAAATGGATATTGCAGACCGTGCAGCAATGGAGAAATTGTTTGCCCAGCATACTTTTGAACGCGTTATTCATTTAGCAGCGCAGGCAGGCGTGAGATATTCTTTAGAAAATCCCCATGCCTATATTGACAGTAATCTTGTCGGGCATCTGAATATTTTGGAGGGGTGCCGACATCAGCAAGTGCCTCATTTGATTTATGCTTCGTCTAGTTCGGTGTATGGACTCAATCAAAAAATGCCTTTTTCGGTAGAGGATAGCGTGGATCATCCTGTGAGTTTATATGCCGCAACGAAAAAAGCCGATGAATTAATGAGCCATAGCTATGCGCATTTATACGGTTTACCAACCACGGGCTTACGCTTTTTTACCGTCTATGGACCTTGGGGACGACCAGATATGGCATTACAAAAGTTTGCAGGTAAGATTCTTGCCGGTAAACCGATTGAAATTTATAATCACGGCAATATGCAGCGTGATTTTACCTATATCGATGATATCGTTGAGGGTATTGTGCGGATTATGGAGGTTATCCCAACACCTTTATCACATTGGACGCCTGAAACAGACAGTCCGGCACGAAGTAGCGCGCCTTATCGTTTGTATAATATTGGCAATGGTCAACCTGTTGGATTATTAGACTTTGTGCAAGCGTTAGAAAAAGCGCTTGGCGTAGTCGCAGAAAAGCAGTTTGTACCGATGCAAGCGGGAGATGTCTATGCGACTTGGGCAGATAGCGAGGCATTATTTCAAGCAACTGGCTTTCGCCCACAAATAGCTTTAAGTGAGGGCGTTGAGAAGTTTGCTAAGTGGTATCGCGAATATTATCAGCAGAGATAAAATAGCTTTGAGGAGCGATAAGCATGGAAATGCCTGTCTTTAGTGTTACCGAATTTAATTCGGTCGCACGTGAGTTATTAGAAAGCGGATTGGCAAAGGTATGGGTAGAGGGAGAGATTTCTAATCTTGCTAAGCCGTCTTCTGGGCATTTGTATTTCTCGCTCAAAGATAGCGGCGCATCTGTGAGTTGTGCGTTGTTTAAGGGGAGTCGTTTTCGAGTAAAAGTGCCTTGGGGAGAGATTGAAAATGGCTTATTGGTACGCGTGTCTGGAAAAGCCAGTTTATATGCGCCGCGTGGACAGTTTCAGCTGATTGTCGATAGCATGGAAGCGGCGGGGCAGGGCGCATTAGAACAAGCATTCCAAGAGCGGTTAGCTCGTTTGCAAGCAGAAGGGATTTTTTCAGCAGAGCGTAAACGAGTCATTCCGCAACGTGCGCTTACGATTGGCGTGATAACTTCTCCCACTGGCGCTGCCATTCGCGATGTCCTCTCCACGCTTAAGCGTCGGAATCCTGCATTAAAGATTATTATTTATCCTTGTTTGGTCCAAGGAGTACAAGCGCCCGCTGAAATTTTACACGCATTAGAAATGGCTAATCGTCGTGCAGAATGTGAAGTCTTATTGGTTGTTAGAGGCGGTGGCAGTTTAGAAGATTTATGGGCATTTAATGATGAGGCGGTGGCGCGGGCCGTTGCCAATAGTGATATTCCCATTGTGAGCGGTGTTGGACACGAAACAGATGTAACGTTGACTGATTTTGCGGCGGATTATCGTGCGCCAACGCCAACAGCAGCGGCAGAAACGGTTAGCCCTGTGCTGGCAGAGATATTGTTGCAACTTTCTCAACGCTCTATTGCCACACAAACGCAATTCCAAAGTTTTATCCGACGAAGTTCGCAACAATTATTGGCATTTGAACGTCGTTTAGCGCTTCAATCACCTTTACGACAATGGCAAGTGCATGTTCAGCGGTTGGATGAGTGTCAGTTGCGATTGGTTAAAGCGCTTCAAAGCAAATTGCAATATGCGCAAATACACGTTCAGGGTTTGGAAAAGCGTTGGCAGCTACAATCACCTAAGCGCCAATTATTGGCAAAGCACCAGCAATTAGAAGCTTTACAACGACAATTAAACAAAGCTTTCTTTGCTAAACAAAAGTATGCACAAGAGAGATTGTTAAGCAATACACAGCGTTTTTCCGCTTTCTCTTTAGAGAAAAAGCATTTAGTCGCACAAACGGCTTTTGAACAACAAAGTAAGCGACTCTCTATGGTGATGAAGCGTTTAATAATAGCGCAGAGAAAAAACATTTCAGACTTGGCGGGACGGTTTATGTTATTAAATCCTTTAGCGATTTTATCAAGAGGTTATGCTTTAGCGTTAGATGAAAACGATAAAGTGATTAAGCAATCAACAGAGGTTGAGCTTCGTAGCGAAATAACGGTTTGTTTGGCAAAGGGAAGTTTGCGATGTGAGGTAATTGAGCAACAATCGTAAATATAGTCATTGCAGGTAAGGCGGAAAAGGGTAGACTGTTGCCTTTTTAAGGAGAGAAGCTGATGACAACTTTATATGATTTCACGGTTTATAATGGTAAAGGTGAGCCTGTTTCATTAGAAATATTTAAAGGGCAAGTGGTTTTAATTGTTAATACAGCAACGCGCTGTGGCTTAACGCCACAATATGAAGCGCTACAATCGCTTTATCAAACTTATCACGATAGAGGGTTTACTATTCTAGATTTTCCTTGTAATCAATTCCGCGAACAAGCACCGGAAAATGATGCAGAAATTCAACAATTTTGTGAGACCAATTACCAAACAACGTTCCCGCGTTTTCAAAAAATTGATGTGAATGGTATTGGACAGGCGTCTTTGTATAAATGGCTTAAGCAAGAAAAGCCAGAAGATGAAGGTGGCGCAATTTTTAAAGATTTTCTTATTAAGCTTGCAAGCCTAGGCGAAAAACGCGAGGGTAGCGATATTAAATGGAATTTCACAAAGTTTTTAATTAACAGAGAAGGAGACGTGGTTGCGCGTTATGCACCAAGTACTTCGCCTGCAGAAATTGAAAATGCAATTGAAGGATTATTGTAAGGATAAAAAATGTTTGAGTTTGACGAGGTAACTGCACACGATTCGAGAATCTATACCGATTTACCCGTTGGGGCGTATGCCTTAATGTTAGCGACGGATGCTTGGCTTTTCCAAGCACCAGACGCAACGTCGGCACGTTTAACCCAATTTCTCTATGGCGAACCGCTTAAGGTATATGAACAAAGTGAGCAATTTTATTTTGTGCAAAGTCAGAGAGATAATTATTGCGGTTGGATACATGGTAGCTTCCTTAAGCAAGTAGAAGCATTGCCAGAACAAGCGAAATGGAGAACGTGTGCCGTCGCGTCGGTAACTAGAGAGCCGGATATGAAAAGTCCATTATTGTCTTATTTAGCGGCAGATTCTTTGTTGTATTTAGATGCCCAATCGGAATCGGGCGAATATTTACATATTGTAGATAAGGGGTGGATACATCGTCGCCATGTCGTGCCAATGGATGCTCGGTTCGATATTGTGGCAATCGCTCGCGAGCAACTTTATCGAAGCTATGTTTGGGGTGGACGCGCCATGGCTGGACTAGATTGTTCAGCATTAGCACAATTATGCTATCGTTTTGCGGGACATGAATTACCTCGCGATTCTGATTTACAGCGTATTTATATGGATTTGCATCATCAAAAAGTGCGTGCCGCAGAGTTGATCGCAGGTGATTTAATTTTTGTGCCGGGACATGTGATGATTGCAAGTGGTAATCAAACCATTATTCATGCTAATGGTTATCATATGCGTGTAGTAGAAGAACCGCTACAAGCAGCAGTTACGCGGATGAAAGCTGAATTGGGTGAGAAATTTGGGATTAGCGCTTATCGCTGGTCTTCATAATCGGGTGGAGAATCCGTAAGTTGCTCTGCCCAATTTCGCAGAGGTTTATCTAATAAGCGACGTAAACGTTTATCTAAGCGTGAAAAATCATCATGTAGTACTTCAAAAGGATCATTAGGCATCGCTAGCGCATTATAGATTTCTACCAATGAATAATGCGTTAAGGCTTTGCTTGGGAGATATCTTGGCGGTTCATGACGGCTTTCAATAATAAGTTCTGCATTTAATAATTGGTCTAGGATAAAGCGAATTTTTTGCGGCGATTGAATAAAATATTCGGTAAAGACATTCATATCTGGTGCGGTTTGTGCATTGATAAAGCGCTCTTCCACTAAAGCACTAATTGCAATCCCTAGTTTTAATTGCTCATCCGCATACCAATTATCTGCATTATCAGGGGCCAAAGTATGTGGCAATTGAACTAAGCTAGCGACTTTTGCACCGAGTAAGAAAATTAGCCATAAAAAGTTTAACCAGAAAAGCAAAATAATAATGGTCGCAAAGCTTGAATAGATGACGGAATAGTTTTTACTACCAGCGATAAAAACGCTAAAGATCCATGAAACGGGATACCATAATAATAAGAAAAATCCTGCACCAGCAAATGCTGCTTTCCAACTCACTTTGCGATTTGGAATCCAAGCGTAAACACAGGCAATCATCACAAAAACGATTGCTGTCGGTAGCATACTGGTGAGTAGATTAAAGATGACATCTACACCCGGAAATTTTAAATAAGGTTGTAGCCATGCAGCATTTTTCATGCCTAGCATCATTGACATGAGGGCTGCAATCAGCAAAGGTGCCAGTAAGACGGCAGTGAAATAGCCCGTTAAACGCGATTTTAAAGAGCGTGTATCTTCTACTCGCCAGATTTCATTTAAAGTCGTTTCAATGCGTTGAGCAATATTGATGACAGAAAAAAACAAAAATACTACGCCAATTAGCCCGAGATTATCAGCTTTGGTTTGGTTAACAAACTGTAAAATATAGAGCGTTACTTCTTGCCCCGCTTGCCCCATTGGGGAAAAAATATCTTTTAGCCATGGCTCAATCACGCCCTCTACCCCAAAACCGTGTAATAAAGAAAAAGCCACAGCCAATAAAGGAACGAGTGTTAATAATGTTACGTAAACTAAAGATTGCGCATCTTCAGGAATATGTTCTTTTAAATAAGCGCGCACCAATGCAAAAGGATAAAAACGTATCCATCGCCATGAAGGGCGTCCGCGTTTTTGCCATTGGTCATGCCAAAGTGTTTGTATAGAAAGCATCTAATTTCCTAAATTTACTATTCATAAATATGTTACACTAATTTGTAGATATACGAAGCGAGGAGCAATTTATGTCTGGCTATAAACATATCTTACTGGTAACAGATTTGCGCGAAGATTGCGGCATCGTTGCCGAGGCTGCCAAACAAATGCTAGATAATGCAGATACGCATCTTAGCGTATTGCACATCGTCGAAGAAACCGTTCTTACCGCAGGTTATGAAATTGTTCCTATCGTTCCAGTGGGCGATGAAAGTGAGCTTACCTCGCAAGCCCAAAAAAAACTTAAAGCTTTATTAGATAAACATGGCTTACAAGGTCAAATCCACATTGATACCGCACTTTCTACTCGTCGGGGTATCTTAGATTATGCTGAAACCGTTAAGCCAGACTTAATCGTTATTGGTCGGCATAAACGTAGTGGCTTAGCATCCTTATTAGGCGCGACGGCAGATGATATTTTACCCGCAGTGGAATGTGATGTCTTAGTTGTTCGCCTAGGAAAACCAGTATGACGGTACAAACTTTGGCTGATATTGATAGCGCCGCTTTTGCGGCGCTTTTATCTCGCTATGGCTTAACTATTCAAATCGTAGCAGAAAATGCAGAAATTCCGGGTAGCTTTTGGGGGGCGCCAGAAGCAGGACTCATCGGACAGACGCTTTATCTTAGAAATGATACTCCCACACATTCCGCCCTTCATGAAGCTTCCCATTGGATTTGTATGGATCAAAATCGTCGAGAACAGCTTCATACCGATGCCGGTGGAACAGTAATGGAAGAATGTGCGGTAAATTGGTTGCAAATCTTGCTTGCCGAAGCGCTTGAAGATATCGGGCGTGAACAAATGCTTAAAGATATGACTACTTGGGGCTATAGCTATCGAGAAGGCAGCGTTTATCAGTGGTTAAAAGGCGACGGATTGGAAGCGAGAGATTGGCTTGAAAATCATGGTATTACAAAGAATGGCATTTTGTTGACCTACCGCCCGCGTAATTAACATGCGTCAATCCCGCTGCTCATAGCCAAATACTATGGCATACTAATTATGAATTTCATTAGAAAAAACCTAGGAGTGCAAATGAAACGTCTTACTCTTGTTCTCGCAATGGCTGCTGTTGGCTTCGCTCATGCAGATGTCGAGTTAAAAACCCAAGCGCAAAAAGTCGGCTATGCCATTGGAACCGATATTGGTTCAACCTTTGCGGATATGAATGCCGACGGTAAAGACAATATTGATTTTAATGCTTTAGTCGTTGGCTTACGCGATGCTTATGAAAAGCGTAAACTTGCGATGACCGATGAAGAAATGGAAAGCGTCATGAAAACCTTTGCTGAAGAGCGTCAAAAAGAAATGCGCACACAAGCTGAGAAAATGATTGAAGACAGTAAAGCAGATAGTGAAAAATTCCTAAAAGAAAATGCCAAAAAAGACGGTGTCAAAACGACAGACTCAGGCTTACAGTATAAAGTGATTAAAGAAGGCACAGGTAAGCAACCGGGTCCAAACGATACCGTTAGTGTTCAATACGAAGGTCGCTTAATTGACGGTACTGTCTTTGATAGCTCAAAACAGCATGGCGGTCAACCTGTTGAATTTAATATCCAACAAGTGATTCCAGGGTGGGTAGAAGGCATTCAGCTGATGAAAGAAGGGGGAGAATACACTTTCTATATCCCCGCGGATTTGGCTTATGGCGAATTTGGTCAGCCGGGAGCAGGTATCTTACCGGGCGCGGCATTAGTCTTTGATGTTACCTTAGAAAAAGTGATTCCTGCTGAACAAGACGGAAGCGTTCCCGCATTGAATGATGCGAAAGAAGATAAAGCCAATCTGGTTGTTGAAAAAGCAGAAAAATTAGCAGATAAAGCAGAAGTAGAAACCAAAGCTGCCGCGGATAAAGTCGCAGATAAAACCGAAGCTGCTGCTGAAGAAGCGAAAAAAACAGCTGATGAAGCCGCTAAAGATATAGAAAATACTGCTGAGCAAGCCAGCGATAAAATTAAGGCAGCCGCAGATAGCGTTGCTGAAAAGACTGAAAATGCAGCCGATACAGTCAAAGCAGAAACAGAAAAAGCTACTGATAACATTAAAGAAAGTGTTGAGCAAAAATAAGCCAACGATAAAAATAAAGCCCGCTTAGGCGGGCTTTTTTAATACGCTATGGAAGATGAACTTCCTCCCAATATGCCTCGCTTTGCATTTCAAACAAACGGCTTTGCAGGCGGTCAAATTCAAAAACCATTTTCTTGCCCGTATAAATATGCTCAATCGCTTGCGCAGTTGTTAACAAGAGCTTTACTCGGCGATCATAAAATTCATCAATCAATAATAAAAATCGTCTTGCCGCATCTTCTAAATATTCATCCATCACTGGCACGCCCACAACCGCCACATATTCAAAACGCTTGGCAATCTCAATATAATCCTTTTGAGAATAATTGCCACGGCAAAGCACCTCGAAATCAAAAACAATACTATCCGAATTTCGCCACACTAAAGGAATTTCGCGTGAGCCTGCGTGAAAAATGGGCTCATCTATTGCTTGTTCACAGCCCGTTAACTCTGCTAAATCCTCTCGGATAGCGGCTCGTGCTTGTGCATTATCTGGTGTGCGGAAAACATTCGCCATATTAAAATGGCGTTTGCGAAAATCTTCTCCCTCATCAATATGATGAACAGAAAGATTTTGCTCTATCCAAGCGATTGCCGGTAAAAAGCGTTCGCGTTGTAAACCATTCTTATACAAGTCAGGAGGTGGGATATTAGAAGTTGTGACAATCGTAACGCCATATTTTTTCATCGCATTTAACAATCGGTCTAGCATCATCGCATGGGTAATGTCAGATACGAAAAACTCATCCAAACATAAAATATCAATTTCAGACGCCATTTCCCGAACCACCGTATCCATCGGGTTTTGCACTTGTTCCAAACGATTTAAAGCATCATTGATTTCTAGCATAAAACGGTGAAAATGGCGGCGGCGTTTACGCGTGGTGGGTAAATACGTCATAAATAAATCCATCATGAACGTCTTGCCGCGTCCCACTCCGCCCCAGCAATATAAGCCCGAAATCCAAGTTGGCGCTTCAGCTTCCTTTGTTTGACCAAATAAGCGGCTGAAAAAGCCCGACTTTTGCGTAGGTTCTTCTGGAATAACGGCATCTCTTTTCTCTAAAGCGTCTGCTATTCGTTGCATCTCAGCAATGACGGCTAGTTGTGCCGCATCTTCGCTATAACCCTTTTCTGCCACTTTTTGTCGATAGATATCCGCTAATTGCGTCATTCTGCTTACTCCTGTTTTGGCGGAAAGGGAATCTTATCCCCATAAAACTTCGCCTGCTTATTGGTAAAAAATAAATCAATCACGGCTTTCACGCGCGCACCAAATTCTCGCAATCGCGTTTTTACGCTATATTTAAACGCCACGGGATCGCGTGCATTAAAAGCAATCGCTTCTAATCCGCGATGGCGCGCTAAAAATATCGCGCGCGCATTATGAAACGGCTGAGAAACAATCACAAACTTCTGATTACCAAATACCTTATCTGCGCGCATCACGCTGTCCAACGTCCGCAATCCCGCATAGTCTGGCTGAATATTCTCCGCAGGCACACCAGCGGCAATCAAATCGCGTCGCATCTCCTGTGGCTCATTATAATTCGCACTTGGATTAGCGCCACTAACAATAAAATACCTTACTTTACCGGCATGATAGAGCTTTGCGGCTGCCTCAATACGCGTGCGATAAAATAAATTGACTCTTCCTTTGCTGACAAATTTTGACGTTCCCAACACAACCGCTACCGGCTGCTTAGGCATTTTTTCCTCGTCATCATAAAGATAAGGCTTGCTAGCGTATTCCACCCATAAATAACAAAAAATAATGGCAGAAATACTGAAGAAAAATAATCCAATCAATAAAATAATCGCTTTTTTAATCATCTAGCGAGCCAAAGCGTATAAGGGCAACATACCTCTTTCCCATTTTTTAGCAATCGCCAACCGGTTACAAATCGCGCCACCCACCAAATAAACGGGGAAAGTCCGAAAAACAGATAAAGAAATAAAGGTGTCCATAGATTTCCTTGACCGATAAAATGCTGCTGATACGTCCAATAAAGCATACCTAAGCAAATCGCGAAATAAAGTGTGTAATACACACAGCCACATAAAATATAAATGAAATGAGAGCGGTATTTTCTTTCTTTATCCTTACTTAAGCCAACAATTGCAAACCCAACCGCCAGCAATATTGTGAAATAAGATAAAAATAGCCCTAAAAAACAGAGGCTATAAGCATCATTGGCTTGCTTGAATAAAGGATTGCTAGCATATTTATCTAAACTATTTTTTGTTATCATCTTTTTTGATGCTATCTTGTATCTTGAACATATCAATTGGGGCAATACCAACTAATTGCATTTTTTGATCTAATAAAGCGGTCCAGTCTGTAGATTTAGGAGTGGTTAATGGAATCGCGAAAAGCTCTTCGGATGATACCCCTGTTTTTTCTACAGATTTTTCTAAAAGTGCTTTTTGATCTTTATTTAAATATTGAGATAAACTTTTTATAGATAAACTTCTGCTTTTAATCGTGCTTATTTCGTCTTTATAGGGTACCCACCAACTAGGCCTCTGTCCAACATCAAAGCCAACAAGAGACTTAGAGATTGCATCTAAAGTATCATCTCCATCGCGAGCACTCCGAGTGCCTACAAAAAAATGAGAAAATTTGGGCAACTGTTGATAGCCTTCTGGTGCTTTAGATAATTCGCTTTTATCAATATCTTCAGGCGTTAAAACACGTAATCTATCCACTTCAAAAGCAACTACAACGGGTCTTGCCTCAAAAACATGATACATCCCATAGCAAAAAGCAGATAATTGAATAAGGATAATAAGACTTAAATCCACAATCATTTCACGTTTTGATTTTTTTGGCGAAGCCAATAAAAGTGTTAATAAAGGACCACAAATGACATCTATCCCAACAACTAGCCAAAAAAGTTCAAAGCTACCAGTAACTTCACTAAGTGGGTAAGGATACCAAACCTTAAAAACCAAAAAAGCTAAAATGGCAGCTATGGTTATAGAACCTAATAAATGAAAAATAGCTACCTTTGAGGCAAATAGAAAGCGATGCATAAATATAATCCTCAAATAATAAATGAGTTACTAGAGATGTATGAATTTAATTTTTATTCTATCATTTTATGAGCCTAAAATAGTGTAAATAGGTATTTACTCTAAAGTAATAGGAGGAGTAAATAATACTAGATAAATTATCGGCACTGCGCAGGCGCATATTCTGGCAGTAATGTGCCTAAAGCAATAGGTTGAATAGATGTTTCAGTTGCTACCGCTGCTGTTTGGCTAGCACATCCCCAATCAATACTTCCGCTGTTACCACTAGACACGGCGGATACAAAGCTTTCTCCCGTTGCATTGCTTCTTACCCAAGGGGTTAAAGTCAAAGTATTCTGGGTAGCAGATACGCCAACACTATTAGCATTGTAAGTAATAGTAATCATGGCATTTTGCGAATTGATATGGATATTTTGTACATATTTTGAATGGGTATTTTGAGCGTTAAAAGTATTAGCAGTATTTGGAAGATTTTGAATAGAAGAGGCAGTTCCGACTACTTCGAGCTTTGCTGGTTCGGCAAGTGCTAAGCCTTCAGAAATACGCGTTCTGACCAAATAATCGCGATAAGCGGGGATAGCAAAAGCGGCGAGTATGCCGATGATAGCGATAACAATCATTAACTCAATGAGGGTAAAGCCTTTAGCTTTTGGGTTATAGGAAAACATTTATTTGCTACTATAAGATTAAAATGAAGATAAAAAAAGCGCACCATTAGGTGCGCTTAGCATTGTGAAATTGCTTATGTTAGCAATTACAATTAACGGCAAGAAGCAGGAGCAAAGCGAGATGGAACACTACCTGCCGTTGCAATTGTAATACCTTGGGCGGTAGCAGCTGCGTTGGTTTCAGATGAGCATCCCCAATCTAAAACTCCAGTATCATCACTAGCTAAGGCAGTTGCTAAAGCTACACCACCAGATGATGCAGTGCGCACCCATGGAGTTAAAGTTATTGTTTGGTTAGCGCTAAGACCTACTTCACTACCATTATAAGTAATTGTAATTAGTCCAGTACTACCGTCAAGTGCGACTGAATTTACATATTTAGAAGTTGCACCTGCGCCACCTGCTTGTGCATTCCAAGTAGTTGCTACACGAGACAAATCATTTGTTGAAGCAACATCAGTGCCGATCGCTAATTTAGCAGGCTCAGCTAAGTTTAAACCTTCAGATACACGAGTACGAACTAAGTAATCTTGGTAAGCAGGAATCGCGAAAGCAGCGAGGATACCGATGATAAAAAGTTCAAAATAACTTTAAAGATAAATAATTCACTATAATTCGCATTGCAGTTCTTTATCTGCAACCGAGATAAAAACTCGGACGGTATCCTAGGTTTTCAAGCCTGTCATTGCGAGGTTGAGTATGGTTTTGGTTGTAGGAATTGATATTGCAAAAAAAAGTTTGATGCGGCATATACAGATGCGCAAGGCAAAAAACATCATGGTGTTTTTGAAAACAATGTCAAAGGTTTTCGCCTATTAAATCATTGGTTAAGTCAGCAAAAATGCCCTATTCATCTGATTATGGAAGCGACGGGCAATTATTGGATGGCATTAGCAAATTGGGCTTATGCAAAAAAATGGCATATTAGCGTTATCAATCCCCTGCAAATAAAAGCCTATGCTAAAAGTATCGGACAACGAAGCAAAACGGATAAATTAGATGCTTTTCTTCTCGCGCGTTTTGGGGAAAAAGAGCATCCCCAGTATTGGCAGCCAAAACAAGAAGCCCAACAAATATTAGAAATGCTCATTCGTCAGCTAGAACATATTAGCGAAAGGCTAGCAGCAGAACGCTCACGCCTACAAACCGTTCATCCCATCATTCGCGAACATGTTCGAAAAAGCGTTGAATTTTTAAAGCAAGAACAGTAGTTATTGCAAAAAGAAATTCAAACCTTAATTCTTGAGCATCCTGAGCTTTCACAACGCAGACAACTACTACAAACCATTCCTGGCATTGGTGAAAGAACTATTCCTTACTTACTTGGACTATTAGGCGATACATCAAAATTTAGCGATGTAAAAAAATTGATTAGTTTCGTTGGGCTTGCGCCAAGGCATCATCAATCGGGAAGTAGCGTTCGCGGAAAAAGCCAAATTGGGCGAGCAGGTGATAGCACCATTCGGTCGGCACTTTTTATGCCAGCGATTGCAGTTGGATTTGGTAAATATGCAAAATTTAGTCCATTTGCCACGCGCTTAGAAGCTAATGGCAAAAAGAGAAAAGCAATCGTGATTGCGCTTATGCGCAAACTGTTAAGCATCGCCTATGCAGTTATCCGCAATAACGAACCTTTTAACCCTGCGCTACATCAAATGTCATAAGCCATCAATACCGCTGCCTACGCGAATAAAGCAGCACATCAGTTCCTATTACCATAAATGTGCAAGAGTGACAAAAAAATGTCGCTCTAAAAAATGACTACGTCTAAAAAAATAAAATCTAAAAACCAAAACCATACCAATTAGAAGCTAAAAATATCATTTATTATATTGATTTTTATAATAATAATTACTATGGCACAACGAAAGCATATATCAG
This sequence comes from Suttonella ornithocola, assembly GCF_001889065.1. Taxonomy (GTDB): domain Bacteria; phylum Pseudomonadota; class Gammaproteobacteria; order Cardiobacteriales; family Cardiobacteriaceae; genus Suttonella_A; species Suttonella_A ornithocola. The sequence goes on from NZ_LWHB01000090.1 coordinate 21,602, forward strand.
TTCGTCAGGTAACTGACTTGAAATACGAAGTTAACCGTAGCCTAGCTACAAAAAATATTTAAGGAATTATTTATGAAAAAAATTCAAAAAGGTTTCACCCTTATCGAATTAATGATTGTTATCGCTATCATCGGTATCCTCGCTGCTATCGCGATTCCAATGTATTCAGACTATACTTCTCGGACTCGTGCGGCTGGTACGGTTGCTGAAACTGCTTCTTTACGCACTGCTGTAACGATGTGCGCTTCTGAGGAAGGCAAATTGGCGGGTTGTGACGCAGGTCAAAAAGGTGTCCCTGCTACTACAGACTTTGAAGTTACTAAAAATACTACAGCAATTGCAAGTATTAAAGATGGTGTAATTACGGGAACTTCTGGTGCTACTGATACTTCAGGTACTAATTTAGAATTTGTTATGACTCCAACACAACCAGACCAAAAAGCAAATATGAAATGGACCACTACTGGCACAATCTGTAATGCAAAACGTGGTTTGAAATCTGGTGCAGGTGGCTGTGCATAATAGTTGGCTATGCTAGTTATTTCATAAAAAGCCGAGTTATTTACTCGGCTTTTTATTAGGCAGTATTTTAAGGAGTTCATGATGTGGCGACGAAAAACTCAAAAAGGTTTTACGCTTATTGAACTGATGATTGTGATTGCCATTATCGGCATTCTTGTGGCAATCGCTTTGCCAATGTATAGCGACTACACTTCCCGCGCACGCGCAACGGCGACGCTTGAAGAATTGGATGCGGTTAAGCGCGAGGTGTTGGTTTGTGTGCATGTTTTAGGAAGTGCAAATGGCTGCGATGCTGGGCAAAATGGCGTCCCACCCTTAAGCGCTATCAATCAAACCAAAAATATTATTGGTATCAGTAGTATTACCAATGGGGTAATTGAGGGAACGAGCGGCGCTACGGGAGAAAATGGCGATAATCTGACGTTTAAATTTACGCCCGTATGGTCTGATGGTAAGGCTAATGCCTCATGGAAAATAGAAGGAACTATCTGTAATCCTAAGCGTGGGCTCAAAGATAATGTTGGTTGTTAAGTTGTAGTGTGATTGCATTTTAATGGTTAATACGCACTATGATGAGCAGATATTTGTTTTGCATTAGGCAATGGAAGGTCTAATGCTTTTTCTTTTCAAGAGATTTTATGTCGATTTTTAATTCTTTTAGCGCCAGATTAAAAATGGCTAGCATTCATCTTTCTCTCTCTGCTTGCCTGTTTGCATTCACTATTTTTCTACTAATTCATTGGTATTTCCCTTCTATCCATTTTTGGATTAATGGCGGATGGCAAGGCACGAGGATTATGTTTTTTATTGATATTGTGTTAGGACCACTGTTAACTTTTTTAGTGTTTAATCCGAGCAAACCTAAAAAAGAGAAGATCAGTGATTTAAGCCTAATCGCTTTGGTTCAGCTTTCTGCTTTAATTTATGGCTTTCATACCATATGGCAGCAGAAGCCAATGTTATTATTACTTTATCCAGGCTCAATTGCTGAAACGGTTACTCAAAAAGCGTATGCTGAGAATATTCCCAATGCCGATTTAAGCGCTTTTCCTAAAGTTACGGCTATTCCTATGGCGACCTATGACAATCAGAGAAAATCTGATAATTATGGCTTAGTTGCGCCCGATATGATGATTGATGAAGTCATAAGAAGCCAAGAGACCGTTCAAAAAATGCTTAATCAATCGCAAAAAGAGGTATTGGCAAGGCTTAAAAATCGATATCCCCAAATACCTCTATACATTGTGAGAGTGGTAGGAAGTTATAAAACAGATTGGATAGCTGTTGATGCTGCGTTTCAGGTTTATGGCAGTCTGGGCGAAACTTCTACAACATTAGATTTTCTATAAATCCATCAGAAATACTCTATTTCTATAACAATGATGATAAAAAATAGAACTTTTCTAATTTACTGCCTTAAATATGGATTAAGACCGAACTACTCTTTTTTACATCCAGCAGGAATATATTTTTGCTCGACCGTTGTTTGACAACGCCAGCTGCCATCTGTATCGCGTAGCCATTTGAGCTTTTGATTCGTAATTGCGGGAGATGCGTGATTGCCAAAAGTCGCAATAATTGTGCTTTCATTATCACTAATTGTTACTTCAGGAACACCTAAACCTGCTAATAAAGTAATACTGGTAGAAGTATTACCGCCGGTTTGGATAGTTGAGCCGGTAGAGGTCATTTGGCATTTATTACCATCTGTGCCTGTGGTATCAATTTCTGTTTTACCATTATTGATACATTCTTCGACAATTTCGCGCAAATGCGCTGCTTCGCTCATTACACGCGTAACTTGGCTACGAACCACATAATTCTGATATTGCGGAATAGCGATTGCTGCCAAAATACCAATAATAGCAATGACAATCATCAGCTCTATCAATGTGAACCCACGCATTTTTTTAGCGTCCATAAGACAATTTCTCCGATAAAAAAAGCCCCATAATGATGTGGGGCTTCATGGCTTTTAATTGCTTAAAAGAATTAGTTAGAATGTGGGCAACCAGCAGGTGCGAATTTAACATCAACACTAGTTTTACAAGTCCAAGTGCCATCAGCGCTACGAGTCCAAGTTAAAGTTTGGGCATCAATTTTGGTAGCAGCTTTGTTACCGAAAGTTGCAACGATAGTTCCTGTATCGCCAGCATTTTGTGGGAGTGTAACTTGAGGAACACCAGTGCCAGTTTCAATAGTTGTGCCATCTTGTGCAGCACCATTTAAGATACTAGAACCAGTGGCACCGATTTGGCATTTACCATCGTCAGCACCAACTTCTTTTTTACCATCTAAAGTACAAGTTTCAACAACGGTTTTTAAGTTGCCTGCTTCGCCCATTGCACGAGTTACCTGGCTACGAACGATATAGTTTTGGTATTGTGGGATAGCAATCGCAGCGAGGATACCGATGATAGATACTGCTTGAACTCGTTAAGTTTCTAAGTAAATTTAACTAGTAATAAGCTTTAATATGTTCTGCTGATATTTGTAGGCATTTGTAATGAACATTGGTTTCTATGTGATTCACTGCTTCATCGGTATTTTGCTGTGATTGCTTTATCTCTTCATTATTACCAAGCTGAGTTCTCTGAGTTTCATAGCCATAAGGACAGAAAACTTTTATATCGCCTAAATTCCAAGCCATATATCCGTAAAAACGATTATATTTTTCTTCTGTTTTAAAGCGATTTTCTAGTATAAGGCAGCTTTCTCCAGCTTTTTCATTTTGTGCATTGTCTTCTTTGGGTGGGCATTGTGAGATGTTTTTATTGCCAAATAAGAATTCTTTCATTTCATCGCTATAGTTTTTTAATTCTTGTTTGCTAATGTTATTTGGTGCCCAATGTTTCGTATCGATAGTGTACCAATTTGAATCATCTTTATTTTCAATAAATCTCATATTATGTAGAAAAATATCAGGAAATTTTTTATTA
>NZ_LWHB01000091.1 GCF_001889065.1 Suttonella ornithocola
GGTGAGAGAAGCACTGTTACCTGAGTTACCTAAAAACAGTGTAATTGTCATGGACAATGCCGCTTTTCATAAACGCAGTGATATTCAAGCAATCATTGAAGAGCATGGGCATGAAATAGTTTGGTTACCCCCTTATAGTCCAGACTTAAATCCCATTGAAAAGATGTGGGCTTGGATTAAGTAAATCCGCAAAGAATGGCGGATGGATTGTATTGATACTTTATTCTTTTATCTGCTTTGGCTTGGATTGGGTTTTAGATGATTTCACTATAACCCTGTCGCTAATGCAACACTCATCGCCACACTAGAAACTTTTAAGCGCCCTGCTAACGACTCTTTCAATGAATTTAAAATAACAAAACCAGAATCACAAAAGACTGGAACAGAAACAATCGCACCAACAATTGACATTGCTAAAGTTGGAAATCTATCGCCAATTAAACGAATAACCGATTCAGCCATAACAATTGCTGCACCTGTTTTTTCTAAGACCAAACCAATTATCGTACCAAAAACAATAACTAAGCCAATATAGCCTAAAATACCACCAAATCCCTTTCCAATAATATTGGCAATTTCATCCAGCGGTAAACGAAAGCAAAAAGCTGTGATAAATGAAGCCAAAATCAATACTAAAAACGGATGCCATTTTAATTTTGCCGTCGCAAAAACAATAAAAGCAATAACCAAAGCGAGAACCGCTATCATCATCTATCTTTCTCCTAAAAAACAATAAATTAAAATAAGAATACCTATCAAAGTATTTTTAAAGCTTAAAAAATATATATAAAAAGTTAACAAAAAGAAAGATGGATAGAAAACAATCTTAAATCATTTTCTATCCATCCTTAATTTAAAAAGATATTTTATTTTCGAAACGAATACCTATTTTAATTCAATAAAACTTACCAATTAAAATACAATTTTATAAATCAAATAATTAAAAGCGAAATATTCTCTTAATTATTTATTCGACAATCTTTTTTCAATATATTTTTTTAAAACATCTACATTATTTTTAATTTCATCGCAATGTCGTTCTTTCTGCTCAATATCATTAAACCGCTCAGGACGAGTAGGCTGATGTCCTACTGCTTCAATCACTGTTTCTTCAAATTTGGCAGGCAATGCTGTTTCTAAACATATCATTGGAATCCCTGATTCAGCTCTCTGCTGACCAATCAATACGCCGTCCGCAGTATGTGGATCAATCAAGCGATGATACGTTTCGTTGATAGTTTTAATAGTTTGTAAACGATCTTGATGTGTTGAGCGCCCTGCTGAAAAACCGCTGATTTTCACCGCTTCCCAAGCATTATGTGCATCAATCGCAGGAATATCACCATTAGCAATTTCTTCCCACCAATGTGCGATTTGTTCAGGATTTTCACCACTCATTAAATAAATATAGCGTTCAAAATTTGAGGCTTTACCAATGTCCATTGATGGACTAGAGGTTTTCGCAACATCTTTACCTGGTCGAACGCGATATTTACCCGTTGTAAAAAACTCATAAAGCACATCATTTTCATTAGTGGCGACAATCAATCGACGAATGGACAATCCCATCGCCTTTGCTAAATAACCTGCAAAAACATTACCAAAATTACCACTTGGAACCGTAAAATCAACGGGCTCTCCGATAGAGATTGGTAAAGCAAAATAGGCTTTAAAATAATACACACACTGTGCTAAAACACGTGCCCAGTTGATAGAGTTTACCGCACCAATATGGTATTTTTCCTTAAACGCAGCATCTGCATTAACGGCTTTAACCAAATCTTGGCAGTCATCAAATACGCCCTCAACCGCAAGATTATAAATATTAGGCTCATCTAAACTATACATTTGTGCTTGTTGAAAAACACTCATACGGCCTTGAGGCGATAGCATAAAAACATTAACATTTTGCTTACCAAGCATTGCATATTCAGCAGCTGAGCCTGTATCCCCAGAAGTTGCCCCTAAAATATTTAGAGTTTCGCCACGTTTAGCTAAAACATATTCAAACATTTCACCTAAGAACTGCATAGCAATATCTTTAAAGGCTAATGAAGGACCATTAGAAAGCTCTAGTAAATATAAGTTACTCTCTCCTAAGCGGGTTAATGGCGTAATCTCCTTATGATGAAACTTCTCTTCAGTATAGCTACGCTCAATAATCGCCCGTAAGTCCGCTTCTGGGATATCTGTAATATAAAGACGCATAATCTCAAAAGCTAAATCTTGATAGCTTAAAGGACGCCATTTTTCTAAAGTTTCCATTGAAATTTGTGGAATACTTTCTGGCATAGCTAATCCGCCATCTGGTGCTAATCCTGTCAGCAACACATCGCTAAATTGCCCAAGTGATTGACGACTACGAGTAGATTGATACTGCATAAACTTCCTTAAGATAATAAATGATAATGGGGAGATTCGGCATAAGTAATAAGCAAATTTAATCGCTCGTCACCATAAAAGCGATTCACTTGCACCTGATAAACCGCCCGAATCGTTTCTCCATATTGCCAATCAACACTATGAAAAAACCATGTTGCAGGTAGTGATTTACCGCTTTGAGGATGTCGTAACATTAAGCGCGTATGCTGTGCGCCTAGTTTTCGACATTCAGTAACGGTAAAAGTATTACAAAAAGTTGGGATAGGCAAGCCCGCTCCCCAAGGCTCTAATTGTTCTAAATAGCGTGCCCAATTCACATCTAACAAATGTTCGGGCAATTCGCCATCAATATATAGCGGTTCTTCAGGAATATGCCCAATCTCTTGGACAAACGTTTGATTTAAAGCTTGTACTAATGGGACGTAATAATTTTTATCCACCGTTAGCCCAGCAGCCATTGCATGACCGCCAAAATGTAAACTAGCTTCAGGAAGCTGAGTAGCTGCCTTCTCTAATAATTGATGAATATTGACGCCATTGATAGAGCGTAAAGAAGCTTTAATTTGCTGACCATCCGCCGTATCTGTAGCCACCAACGCCGGGCGCTGGTAGCGACTTTTTAAACGAGAAGCCACAATACCAATCACCCCTTCATGACCTTGTGGCAAATATGCGCTGGCAATGGCTTGACTAGAATCTACCGTCGCACTAGCTTTTATCACCATCTCATTTTCTAATGCTTTACGGTCTCTGTTAAGTTCATCTAATAAATGTGCATAATCATTTGCTGTTGCCCAATCATCTGTTAATAACAGACAAACGCCCTCTTGCATATCCTCTAAACGCCCAACTGCATTTAATCTTGGCGCAACCGCAAAGCCAATATCGCTTGGAGATAACGTATCAATAGAAAGACCTGCAACGGCACATAATGCCCTAATGCCAATATTTCCTTGCCCGCTTTGTAAACGGCGTAAACCTGCTTGCGTTAAAATTCGATTGTTATAATCTAAAGGGACAATATCGGCTATCGTTCCCAAAGCCACCAAGTCTAAATACTCTGTTAATTCACAAGGAAATGCCTGTTGCTGTTCTCTTCTAAATTGTCGTAATGCCAGCAATAGATAAAATACAACACCGACTCCAGATAAATTAGGAGAGCCAAACTGGCTATCTTGCCGTTTTGGGTTAACAACTGCAAAAGCATTAGGCAAAGTAGTATCTGGTTCATGATGATCCGTCACAATCACATCTACGCCTTGCTTGACCAATTGCTCTACCGCAGAATGCGAGCGAATTCCATTATCGACGGTAATCAGCAAATCTGGTACGGCGGTTAAAGCTTCAATCCCAGAAAGGCTCAAGCCATAACCATGCACCAGTCGATTAGGAATAAAAAACGACACTTTTGCGCCTAGCTGTTTTAACACCCGAACCATCAATGCTGTTGAGTTTGCCCCATCAACATCATAATCGCCATAAATTAAAACCTGCTCGCCTTTATCAATTGCTTCACTTAATCGACGTGCCGCCACATAAATATCAGGAATGCCCTCTGGTGGTAATAGCCTCTTTAAATGTTTTTCCACTTCCTGCGCATTCTGTAAACGCGCCGCATAAATTTCTCGCACCAAAGGATGCCATTCCTGAGAAAAGTCCTCTGGTGAAGACAACTTAGGGCGTAAACAAATTTTTGGCATCAGTAATCAAAATATTCCACACGAATACGACGGACGGGTTCGCGAACCGCCTTCATCGCTTCAATCGCAGACAAAGCATTATCCAACCGACTCTCATTAACCTCATCCGTTAACACAATTAGCGGAACCACATTGTTCACTTTTGCTTCCGTTTTTTGCACAATTGACTCAATCGAAATCGCATTTTCTGCCAAAATCTTAGTCATTTCTGCTAAAACACCAACCTCGTCTTCCACCGCAATCCGCAAATAATACGCAGAACGAAAATTTTTCGGCGATAACACTGGTAACGCTTGAGTATCTAAAACCTTAGCAAAGCCAAACTCTGCCAACCGACTTTCACTGTCTAAATTTAACTCACGAACAGCATCAATCAAATCCGCGACCACCGCAGAAGCCGTCGGCAATCGTCCAGCACCGGGACCATAATACAAACTATTGCCCACCGCATTGCCTTGCACCTGCACCGCATTCATCACACCCTTCACACTTGCCAACATATTATCGCTAGGAATTAACGTCGGATGCACTCGAATTTCAACCCCATTTTCACGACGAATCGCCAGTCCTAAATGCTTAATAACAAAACCTAACTCCGCAGCATTTTCAATATCTGCTGGCGTAATCGTATCAATTCCTTCCATATAAACACGATCAAATTGCAAAGGAATACCGAATGCCAAAGACGCCAAAATCGTAATCTTATGCGCCGCATCCGTGCCATTAATATCAAAAGCCGGGTCGGCTTCCGCATAGCCCAGCGCTTGCGCTTCCGCTAAAACATCAGCAAACGCTCTTCCCTGCTCTGTCATCGCCGTTAAAATAAAATTTCCCGTTCCATTGATAATACCAGCGACCGATTGAATCGCATTACCGCTCATACTTTCACGTAATACCTTAATCACAGGTACCCCACCTGCTACCGAAGCTTCAAAAGATAATTCTAACCCACGATCTCTGGCTAACTTAAACAACGCTTGCCCATGCTTAGCAATTAACGCTTTATTGGCAGTAATCACATGCTTATCATGTTTCAAAGCCGTTTCAATAAGTGTTTTAGCAGGTTCTTCTCCACCCATTAGTTCCATGACAATCGCAATCTCCGGATCGGTTACCAATTGCATTGCATCGGTAATACATTCAAACGGTAACGCACTGGTATCAATGCCTGACCAATCTCGTTTAACAACCGTTTTTACGCTAATCTCATAGCCACAACGCCGCTCAATTTCTTTAGCGTTTGCCTTAAGCACTTCTACTACACCTTGACCTACTGTGCCATAGCCAAGAATACCGATATTTACGCGCTTCATTCTGCCTCTTATTGTCAAAAAAATGTCAGTATAGCGGAAAAAAATTGAATGATAAGCGCTTCTTTTCTGTTTAATTGATGCCCAATACATTTATTGAGAAAGCAAAATAAATTACGATAGTCTATATCTAATCTTATCCTTAACTTTAAAAATATGAACAAACAAAACTTAACCAAAATCAGTAAATTTTTAAGCTACGTCCTACGACACAAACCAGAAGAAATTGGATTACAGTTAAACAGTGAAGGTTGGGCAAAAATTAGTGAACTCATTGCGGGCGCAGAAAGAAAAGGCTATCACTTAAATACTGAATGCATTTATGAAATTGTTGCGACAAATGATAAAAAAAGATTTGCATTATCTGAAGATAGACAATATATAAGAGCCGTTCAGGGACATTCCACAAATACCGTTGACATTACTTTTGCTGAAAAAACGCCACCTAAAACGCTCTATCATGGCACTGCGAGCAGAAATATTGATGCTATTTTTAGAGAAGGATTAAAGCCAGGTTCTAGACAATACGTCCATTTATCTGATAACACAGAAATCGCTAAGAAAGTAGGCATGCGTTATGGTAAACCTGTAATTCTCAAAATTGATACAGAAAAAATGTGCAATAGTGGGCATATATTCTATCAAGCAGAAAATAAAGTCTGGCTAACCAAAGCAGTACCAACAGAATATATATCCATTCTTGATATTAAATAAATAATAGTAGTGGTTAAAAAAGTATGCATCCAAGAAATAAAACGATAAGCAACGTTTCGAAGCATTCATAATAACGGCTGTATTAGTTATATCTAGATTTAATGCACTAGCTTTTTAAACTATTACCCATATTTTGGGGATATACTTATAACAAATAGATATTTAATATTTCCTTTGAAAAAATAAAATTCAATGTTTTTGTTTTCACAGGTAAAGATGAATTATTATTACAGAAACAAGCTACAATTGATGCTTTACAAGCATTAATTAATTAACTTAAAAAAATCCTAATTTTTAATATTTTTCTATAAAAGCTTCTGATTAATACATTAAAAAGACGCTAGACTAGCAGGAACAATCTGTTAATCTAGAGTCTTTTTCAAATATTCGCCAAATCATTTTTCGAAGGATTTAAATACATGCACTTAAATATTCGTCTTATCTCAACAGCATTTTTGTTGTTATTGATACCTTTTGCTTTTTATCTAAGTGGTTGGTATTGGAAAAATGATAGTGAATTCAGTTATACTATATTGATAATACTCTATTTTATAACAGAAACAGGGAGCATTCCTACTGCTGTAATTATTAGTTTTCTACTAACCTTTTGCTTATGGCGGAAACTTGGCAAACACCATACTTGGTTAATTCTTGCCTTATCAATCATCTCAATGACAACCACTCAAATCACTAAAAGCCTCTTAAAGAATCATTTTGCAGAACCTCGTCCTTATATTGCGGCTATGCATCAATATGATAAAACTGCTATCAAAAAATTTTATATGAGCAATAAAACTCAACAACAGCAAGAAGTTGCTACCTACTATCTTCATTTTGACCATAAAATTCCACACTTATTAACTCAGCATCGAATTAAAGAGGTGGCGTATCGTTTTCCCTCTGGACATACTATTTTTGTTGCGAGTTGGGCATTTTTATTTATCGCACTTTTACCGCGTAAAAAAATTAGCTATTTTGTGATTATATGGGCAGCCTTAGTTATGGCTAGCCGAGTACTTTTAGGGATGCATACACCATCAGATTTAGCAGCATCCGTGCTTTTAGCATTACTTATTAACTGGCTTCTACTTTGGGGATTTTTTTCTATTATTCAGTCAAAAAATAACTTCAACTTACACTATCAATGATAATGACATTCATCAAGAAGCAGCTATAATAATCCATTATTTTCATCGATGAGAAAGCTATTTATGAAACGGTTGACTACTATTTTTTCTAGTCTTTTCCTAGCATTTATATTAAGTGCTTGTAGCTATTCCCCCTTTCTTTATAAAACGGATATCCAGCAAGGAAATATCTACACTTCTGAACAAGCCGCACAAATTCAACTCGGTATGAATCGAGAATTGGTGCATCAAATTTTAGGTACACCGGCAGTAAACGATCCTTTTCATGCAAATATAGATAACTATATTTTTACTTTCAAAAGCGGATCAACCAATCGACTTTATCGTCGTAGCCTTACTATTCAATATACCAATGGAGTAGTAACCAGTGTCCGAGAAAATCCCCTAATAATTGAAAATAAATAATTATGTTAGACAGTAAACTTTTACGCAGTGACATCGCCGCTGTTGCTGCTGCCTTAAAGACTCGCGGCTATGACTTCCCTATTGAGCAATACGAAGCGCTAGAACGCTCAAGAAAAGAAGGACAAGTTAAAAGTGAACAACTTCAAAGCGAACGTAAGAAACTCTCTCAAGCTATTGGCAAAGCAAAAGCCAAAGGAGAATCTACTGATGAGTTGATGAAGCAAGTTGCCGCTTTAGACGATGAACAAGCAACTGCAGATAAAATTTTTAACGAATCGCAAAATGCTTTAGATGCACTTCTCTCAAGCGTTCCTAACCTTCCTGCTCAAGATACCCCAATTGGCGAAAGCGAAGAAGAAAATGTAGAAATTCGTCGTTGGGGTGAACCTCGCGTTTTTGACTTCACGCCTAAAGAGCATGCCGACTTAGAAAATATTGGACTAGACTTTGAAAGTGGTACTAAATTAGCTGGTGCAAGATTTACTGTACTACGTGGTGCCTTAGCTCGCTTACACCGCGCACTTGCGCAATTTATGATTGATACCCATACTGCAGAACATGATTATCAAGAAACCTATCTTCCTTATTTAGCAAATGCACAAACCCTATATGGCACAGGGCAGCTGCCAAAATTCGAAGAAGATCTATTTAAAACGCAATTAGGTGAACGCGATTTTTACTTAATCCCAACCGCTGAAGTACAGCTAACTAATTTAGTAGCCGATACCATTCTTAACGAAGCGGATTTACCACTTCAATTGGTTTCTCATACCCCTTGCTTTCGTTCAGAAGCTGGAAGCGCTGGGCGTGATGTAAGGGGAATGATTCGCCAACATCAATTTGATAAAGTTGAAATGGTACACATTACAACGCCTGAAGATTCAGCGACTGCGCTAGAAAGACTAACCAATCATGCCGAAGCCATTTTACAAAAACTTAATCTTCCTTACCGTGTAATGGCGCTTTGCACTGGAGATATGGGATTTAGCGCACAAAAAACCTATGACCTAGAAGTTTGGCTACCCGGTCAAGGAAAATATCGTGAAATTTCCTCTTGTAGTAATTGTGGTGACTTCCAAGCCAGAAGAATGGGCGCGAGATATCGTGTAGAAGGGCAAAAAAAACCTCAATTAGTTCATACTTTAAATGGTTCAGGTTTAGCAGTTGGCCGTACCTTAGTGGCTGTACTAGAAAATTATCAACAAACAGATGGCAGCATTGTTATACCAGAAGTATTACATCCTTATATGGGTGGAATCACTACTATTCAAGTATAGATACTAATATGTTTAAAAAGCTCAAACAATGGTTAACTTCTTTTTCGCCTAAACCAATCATTGCGCACGTTCCTATTGCAGGTTTGCAATATTATCGCGCGGCTGAACTCTCAACACTTATGCATCAAGGTGATGAACTCAGCTTTGAGCATAAACCTAACAACCCTCATGACCCTGATGCTATTATGGTTTTTTGGCTACGTAATAAAATCGGTTATATTCCTAGTAGCCATGCCAAATGTCTAAAAAATCTTCTTCAAGAACATCAGTCCTTATATGGAAAAATTATCGAATTAGATACAAATACCGGCGAAAGTCGGTGGGTAAAAATCAATATTTATCCACACCCAAATACTCTTGAAATAAAACAGACATAAAAGCTCGCTAATATTTATCTAATTGTAACTTACGGAATAATGATGGAAAGACATACTAGCTCACGCTTCGACGAAGAACTACATAATCTTCATAACATGACTATGGAAATGGCAAAACTCTGTGAAAGTCAGCTTCACATCATTCGTCGATTTCTTAAAGATGAAATACCATTAAATGTATTGCAAGAAATAGAAACACTTGACGATAAAATTGACCGCTATCATGTAGATATTAACTTAGAAGCCACTCGGCTCATTGCCAAACGTGCGCCAGTTGCGATTGACTTAAGATATATCAGTGCGACATTCCGTATCGTAACAGACCTGGAACGAATTGGAGATGAGTGTTGTAAAATTGGACGTTTTCTACGAAAAGAACAGGTCAATCCACAAATTCGAGTTTGGCGAGAAATTGGTGCGGTAACACGTTTAGCCAAAAACTTACTTACTCGAACTATTGATATGCTGGCTCGCTCTGATGCTGAAGCTGCTTATTTACTCATTAATGACGATGCTGAACTAGATGAAACCTATCATAGCACAGCTCGCCTAATTGCTAGTTATATGATTGAAGATGCTTCTATTATCACGCAAAGTATTGATGTTCTTATGGCAGCTAAAGCACTAGAGCGTATTGGAGACCACTGTATCAATATTGCCGAAGCAATTATTTTTGCTCAAGAAGGGAAAGACATTCGCCACCAATCAAATCGTGACAAAGCTTAATAAAAGCTTTACAATCTTTAATCTGAAGCAATCCACAGCTTTAAACTAATTATTGATTGAAACCACCATGTTAAAACCTATCTTATTCATACTGAGCTTTGTTGCTTTAAATTCCACAGCTACGCCATTAAGCGCGTTACAATTTAAAAGCAATCGCCAACAATCTTCTGTAAATAAACAAAAAGTGGAAAACACTTCCAAATCAAAACTAACCATACGTCAATCTCTGATTGCTACTGGTAAAAACCTTATTGGCACTCCTTATCGTTGGGGGGGAACGACACCTAAAGGATTTGATTGCTCAGGTTTTGTTCACTATCTTTATCAGCAAAAAGGCTATCAACTGCCTCGTAGTAGTCAAGAACAGTTTAAAGCGCTGACACCGATTGAAAATCCACAACCCGGCGATCTCGTTTTTTTCCGTCGTGGAGGTAAAATTACACACGTTGGACTTTATATTGGGGACGGTAAAATGCTTCACTCACCACAAACTGGTGAACATGTGCGTATTGAAAGCATACAAAAACCAAATTGGCAAAAACGTTATGCTGGGGCGCGTAGAGTTTTACCACTAAATACCTCTTATACAACCAAGCAATATGCTAAAAATACCATTCGCTCATCTACTACTGAAACTTCGAAAAAGACATTACCTAAGAATGAGAATGGAAAATTTACGGTGAAATAATCCATTAAAAGAAAGCGGAAACAATTTCTTTTGGAACAATTTTTCAGTAAAATATTCTAACTTTTTATCATAAACTAGTAATAAAACACGCAGTTAAGAATTGCGTGTTTTATTACTTTTCTGCTAAATAATCATATGCACCCAAATACAAGATTACGAGCAAAAATCGCGCATAAAACCGCCCAAACTAAACGTCTATCCAAGCATACCTTTGAAACCCTTTTCCTTATTATTGGCGCAGGACTAGTAGCGCTTTGTGCATTACTATTTGCAAAAACTGCTGATTTTGCATTAGAAATGAATGCAAAATTTGTCCAACACTTTCCATTAGCCGCATGGATTATTCTTCCTTTTGGAATGATGTTCATTAACTATCTTACTCGTTCTTATGCCCCTTATACATCTGGTAGTGGCATTCCACAAGTAATTGCCGCTATCCACCTCCCTTATAGTTCACATAAAACTCGATTGGTTCAATTAAAAGAAACTTTGCTAAAAATACCACTAACTTTTTTAGGAATGCTCTGTGGTGCTTCAATTGGTAGAGAAGGTCCATCAGTACAAGTAGGTGCTGCCGTTATGGTTTCATGGGGAAAGTGGTGTAAAAAAAGGAACTTAGCATTTAAAGGACTGGAAGAAAATAACCTTCTAGCTATATCGGTGCTGCTGGCGGATTGGCAGCAGCTTTTAATGCGCCTCTTGCAGGTGTTATTTTTGCAATCGAAGAACTTGGACGAGGAAAAGCCTTGCGTTGGGAAAGAGGTATCTTAATTGGCGTGGTTGCTTCAGGATTATTCCTCATATCCATAGAAGGCAATAGTCCTTATTTTCCACTTATTTACCATAGAAGTAATTTTTCTTATCCATTGTTATGGATTAGCATTTGTGCCATTGTTTGCGGTATTGCGGGCGGATTATTTGGACGAGCGCTCAGTATTGGAGCGGGCGCTTTTATTCCTAAAAAATGGAGGCAGCTACCTGCAAACTACCCTTTAATAACAGCAGGAATATGCGGACTCATTTTAGCTGCTCTAGGAACCTACTATCATGGACAAACCTATGGAACGGGTTATTACACCGTTGCAGAATCCTTAAGAGGTGATCCGAGTTTACATTTTGGCAGCCTCTCTATTGGCAAATGGCTAAGTACCATTGCCTCCTACTGGGCAGGTATTCCCGGTGGTATTTTTACACCTTGTTTAACCATTGGTGCAATCATTGGGCAAAGCATTGCCGAACTGACTCATTTCTCCATTCCTTCTGATATATTAGTCTTATTATGCACCGCAGCTTTTTTAGCGGCCGCAACACAATCTCCTTTGACTGCAAGCGTTGTCGTTATGGAAATGACTGCAACACAAAACCTTCTATTTTGGATGCTCGTTTGCACCATTACCGCATCGGTTATTTCTAGACAATTTTGTCCTAAGCCTTTTTATCATTTTTCTGCAACAAAATTCATCAAACGTATTCAAGAAAAGCAAAAAGCAGAATATGAACAACTTGCCAATGATATGCATAAAAAACTTAACCAAAAATAAAATGTTACAAAATTGGTAGTGGTTTGAAAAGTATGCTGGAATTTTATCAAATAATCCAATGGTAGTTAAATATTTAAATATCAATATATTAAAAGAAATATTTTTTGTAAGAGTATGGTTAGCATACTTTTCAAACACTACTAACAATTTATTTAAAAAATT
>NZ_LWHB01000092.1 GCF_001889065.1 Suttonella ornithocola
ATTCAAGCAATCATTGAAGAGCATGGGCATGAGATAGTTTGGTTACCCCCTTATAGTCCAGACTTAAATCCCATTGAAAAGATGTGGGCTTGGATTAAGCAAATAGCAAAGAATGGCGGATGGATTGTATTGATACTTTATTCTTTTATCTGCTTTGGATTGGGTTGGGTTTTAGATGATTGCACTATATATTTTTAAATTAACGGTTGCAGCTGCAAGCTCATCAACCAATACCAATGGTTTAGGTTCTTTTGTTACTGCCTCATGTGCTTGTAAAACCGACATAATTAGCTGCTGTGCTGTACTAATAGACGCATCATAACCAATACCAACAGACAGAATATTCCTTCTTGCTGGTGCTGTAGAATAGTTATAAATAATGCTTTTAAATACCATAGAGTTAGGAATTTGAATATGATTACCTTCTGGCGAGAGTAAAACTGTGCTTCTTGTATTCATACTTTGCACAATTCCCGTTTGTCCTGCCACTTCAATCGTATCACCCGCACTAAACGGATGACGCAGACTGAGCAATAAACTTGCTAAAAAGTTCTCCGCAATATCTTGGAAAGCAAAACCCAACACGATACCTACAACACCAGCACCACCTAATAATGACAACGCAATACCAGTGAGTCCCGCAACTTGTAGTACAACATAGAGCGCTACCAATATTGCTGGTAATGCGACTACTTTTGCGACAATATCGGCTAACAATGCTGA
This sequence comes from Suttonella ornithocola, assembly GCF_001889065.1. Classification (GTDB taxonomy): domain Bacteria; phylum Pseudomonadota; class Gammaproteobacteria; order Cardiobacteriales; family Cardiobacteriaceae; genus Suttonella_A; species Suttonella_A ornithocola. The sequence goes on from NZ_LWHB01000092.1 coordinate 724, forward strand.
GCGCAACCGTCGATTAAAAAAACGCTGACTTAATCGATAAATTGTCTTAGCTAACATCCATGCCAATGGAATAATCACCAATGCTAAAACAATCAACGGTAAAGACCGGACAAACTTTGCCAATAATCGTTTCATCTCATTGAAAGCTGGCGTAAATGACCAATCAGGAGAGGCATCCACCTGCAAGCGATTCACGACTGCAACAACATCTTGTGTTTTGGCTGCTAAGTTACGCGCCCATTGTTTCTGCTCATCGCTACCGGCAATACCGTCTAAAAAGACCACGCCATCTCGTACAGAAACCTTTACATTCTTATACCAATCAGTTGCCTTCAAAATTTCTCTAATTCGCGTAGCGATATCATCATCAGCGGCTACTGCTGTTACCGAAACAGCTTGGGGTGGCTCTTCGGGAGTAGCTTCCTCTGCCGGCAACACTGTCTGTGCAAATAAAAGCGGGATTCCAAATATGGATAACCCTACTAACAGAAATATTTTTTTCAATTTTTCTCTCCGGTAAACATTTTCCGTCATAGTCAAATCAGCTAAAAACAGCGCTTTCTATAAATCTTACCAGCACTTCTATAGCAAAAGGCTAATAAAAGAGTCACAGAAATTAGATCGCTATTCCAGTAATAGTATGTGTGCTTACTTTATTCATCTATCTTAACACTGTAACTATTCTAGTAGCCTTTCACTATAGCGATAAATAATGCTCTATTTTTTAGATAGAATGAGACCTTTGCAAAATTCCGTTTTACACTAATTTTTGCTACTAGTAGAAAAATTAACATTATGATTTCAATATATTTTCAAAATTTGAAAAATTGAAATTTCTCTATTTTATGTTTTTTTGCAAAGGTCTCAAGATATATCAAAATATTTTTTAAGATTACGATACAATTCATTTTGTTTGAACAAGTAAACTTTATCTAGAACGCTCTTCTAAAAGCTATTTAAATTACGAATATCAACTACAGGTTGACTGCCAAAGTTTTGGCTCAAGCAATACGATAAAATTTTAACAGCAGTTTCTTCTGCACTTTGCAACTCGCCGCTTTCATGTAACTGTAAAAACCGCTTACGATTAGGAAAGTATAGATTTTGGCGAATTTCTGCTTGCATCGGCGTATCTATCACTCCGGGAGCTAAACTCACAATTTTTACATTCGACTGCTGTTCCGCTGCTCCACAGCGTGCATGTTGATCTAATGCTGCTTTAGTTGCCCCATAAATACTCCAGCCGGGATAGGCTTTGTGCGCCGCACCACTACTAATATGAACAATATTGACCGGCAATCGCCCTTGCTCACGCGCATATTTAACTAATGCATCACTTAAAATAAATGGTGCGCTAACATTAAGTCTAACTGCTTTATCAATAAGCTTTGCTTCTTGGTCACCTAATTCATGTGCTGGGGATTGAACGCCAGCACAATTAAATAACCATAATCGTTCTGCACCTTGACAAAACGTTTGATATTCCTCTCCCAACAACAATGATTGGAGCTGAGAAAAATCTGCTAAATCAATCATAGTTTCGCTAAATAAGTTAGGATAAGCCACTTGCAAGACATGATTGGCTCTACGCGATAAACCATGTACATTTGCTTCACATTCTAGCCAACAGACAGCTAATGCTAATCCTAATCCGCTACTATGCCCCGTGATAATAACTTTCTCACTCATAAAGAATTTTTTCGCTCCCACAGATAATTGGCTATTTTTGCAAAATCCTCACCGCCTAGCATTTCAGGGCGAATGGTAGGCAAAATTTCAAGAGACTCTAGTGCCTGACTATCTAAATAGTTGGATAAACTTTTACGAAGCATTTTTCTCCGCTGTCCAAATGCAACTCGGACAATTTCTTCAAAAAGAGATGAAGAAAAAATTTCCCAACGAGTCGTTTTTAGCGGTATCAATCGAACCACAGCACTATCAACTTTTGGAGGAGGATCAAATGCGGTAGGTGGAATATCGAATAAGTTTTCACTCTCCAAATATTGCGAAAGCATAATCGTTAAACGACCATAATTTTTATTACCCGGTGCTGCGGTAATCCTTTCAACGACTTCTCTTTGCAGCATAAAATGCATATCAATAATACTATTACGCTGAGACAGGCAATGAAAGAGAATCGGCGATGATAGGTTATAAGGTAAATTACCAATTACCCGAACTGGTGGTTTCGCTATTTTGTCAAACGCAATAGTTAATACATCTGCTTCAATTAAATTCAACTCCCCTATTTTTTTAGCTTTTTCAGCCAAAAACGGGATTACTCTACGGTCATATTCAATCGCAGTCATGATTTTTGATTGTGATAGAACAGGCAACGTTAATGCCCCTAAACCGGGTCCTATCTCTAAGATGTTATCGCCAATTTTTGGATAAATAGCAGACAACATTTTTGAGATAACCGATTCATCAGTTAAAAAATGTTGCCCAAGATGTTTTGCCGCTCGAATCTCTGCCATTATCGGATTTCAACATAAGCGCTTTCACGCAATTCTAATAAACGCTGTGTCCACGCATCTTCTAAAGCCGTTTGATATAACGTCTCACGAATTTGCTCACGTATACGCGCTTCGCTACGATCAACATTCCGTCTATCCTCTACATAGATAATATGCCACCCAAAAGTAGACTCAAAAGGTGCTGAGAGCTGTCCTACAGGGACATTTTCTAATTGCTTAGCAAACCGTGGATCAACACTATCAGCACTCATCCAACCTAACTCTCCTCCTTTTGCGGCTGAAGCTGGATCTTGAGAATATTGGCGGGCTAAATCTGCAAAATTAGCACCATGCTGCAACGCTGAATAAATTTGATCAATTTCTCTTTTCGCCGCTAAAGGATTTTGCGAATGACGACGAATTAAAATATGCGCCAACTTTGCTTCTGGAACGACATATCCTTGCTGTCCCTGTGCTGTTTTGCTCACTACTTTCAGAAAGTGCATTCCGTCTGCATCAATTACTGGTGTAGAAAGCATTTCTCCAGCACTCAAGCCAACAATCGCTCTAGCAAACTGTGGCGGAATTTTTGCAATATTCACTTCTCCTAAATCTTTGAATTGTGCTCCAATGCTTACAGCTGCTTGAGCAAGATCATCATCATTATTTTTTAACGCATTAGAAAGCGCAGAGAAGTTTTTATCAATTGCTGGACCTCGTTCATTTATAGGCAGATTCGGTATTGGCATCAATAAATCTTGCAAATGCAGCACACTTCCTCGTTGTCGAGCGATTTGTGCTAGTTGGTCATCAATTTGTGATGAAGTAATATTGATACTATCTCCTACAACACGTTCCTTTAACTGTGCTTGTACAAGTTGTTCACGCAACAAATCACGATATTGCGCTTCATTCATCCCTGTATCGCGTTTTACTCTTACCAACAATTGAGAAATACTTACACCATTTTGTGCGGCAATATTGGCAAGTGCTTTATCAATCTCTTCAGCAGTCAAATTTAATTTGGCTTTTTCTGCTAATTGCTTGACAAGATGCTGCATAATAACTCGCTCTAGCAAGACTTTGCCTTTTTCTTGCTCAGGTAACCTAACCTCTTTAGGCAAAGTAGCTTGTGCTGCATTCAATTCATTTGCTAATTGACTTCGACTAATTGCTTCCTCATTGATAATTAATGCAATATCATTGATATTTTGTAGCTGTCCTTGTTCACTTGCTGGTCCAAATTGCAAAGTATTTTGAGCATTTGCAAATAGCGGAAATATCGCAAGAAAAAGTAATCTATGTGTCATAGAGTTCTCTCCTGTGGCAGAGGGGTAAACTGGTTAAGCTGATTTTTTAATAAACTTCCGGTAGAGCTACCCATATTACCCAATCCTTTAAAAATAAATTCTAAATAGACAGCATTATGTTTAGTTTGATCTTCAGGTTTATTACGATAATGCCGTCCGGCTAAGCGCCAAGCCCAACAACAATCATTGTATTCTATGGCAGCCATTGTATTAAAACCTTGTCGTTCTCGTAGAGAATAATCTTGTCTCGCAAAGACTCGCCAATTAGGGTTTAGCCGCCAACCAATACCCAAACTTAACTGGTTATAATCATCACGATTATAATAGTGTCCTAATTGAAGATAACGATTAGTATCTAAATGATACCGTAAATCTAAAACATTTCTATCATTACGATGTTTATTGGGATCCCAAAAAGATAAGCCATAAAGCGACCAATGACGATCAATTTGGTAATTTCCCTCCGTAACGATAACGGATTTGCTCGTATTTGTGACAGCATTTCCATATAACTGGAGTTTTCTATCTGCAAAATACTGTATTTGCCCTAGAGAGAGCCGGAGTTTTTCTTGTCCGTCACTATTGCGATAAAAACGCGTTGTAACCGCCGTTGTTAACTGGTTAGCATCACCAATACGATCACCACCCGAAAACCGATTGCGCGCAAATAGCCAATGCCAAGATTTACTTAAATCTGCTGTATCAAATAAAGGAATATCGCTTTGTGCTTTATAAGGAGTATATAAATAAAATAGTCTAGGCTCTAGTGTCTGAGTAAAACTACTTCCCTCAATATTTATTCCTCGCTCAAAGATAAGAGAGCCATCTAAACTTAAGCTTGGAATCACTAAAGTTTTTTGTCCCTCTCTAAAAGCATGATTATCCGGATGAAAGTCATAACGACGAGCATTCACCGTTAATTTAGGCTCTAAATACCCATAAGACTTTGATAAACGGTAATTTACTTCTGCATTAGCAGAAAAGCGATTAGCGTTACCTTCACTAGATTTATAAAAGCGCACTGCTTCGGTTGTAATACCATAGTGAAATTGACCCGTTTGCCAGTCTTTGTGATAAACGATTTGGGGAAGTCGATCATAAGGGGTATTAGCCTCATCAACTTCTGGGCTAACACGTTCATAACTTTGCAGCTGCACCATGAGATTACCCCAGTTTCCATTCCCTAAAATTTTGGCATAACGATCCAAATACCACTCATCATATAAAGTCAATCCATTATCAATATCTTCCAAATAGTTAATATCTGAAACTTGTTGATAACGAATCTCTGTCTTCCAGCTCGGATTAAACTGATAATCATGCTCAAGACCTATCTGCCAACGAGATTTATATTTGTGTTCTCTATCTTGCGGTAACCAAGCGCCCCTAAGCAGACCATATTGTTTTTCTGTCATAAAACGATATTCTGCATCCACCATGATGCCGCGTTTAGTCATCGGGTGTAACGCAAAAGTTGCATCTTGATTTGGCGCAATATTCCAATAAAACGGAAAAACTGCTTCTATCCCACGCGCTTCTGAAGAAGCAAAAGAAGGCATTAAAAATCCTGTTGCTCTTGCATCAGTAATTGGAAAGCTAAAATATGGTAGCCAAAAAATCGGCGTATTCGCTATATTAAACGTCATGTCCCGGGCAACGCCACGATTGGTATTGTGGTCTAATGTCATTGCATTAGCTTTAATCTGCCAAACAGGCTTATCTCGATTACATGTTGTCCAACTCACATCCTGAAATTGATCAATATGTGTTCTTTGATTGAAAACGGCGTTTTTAGCTGTTCCTTTTGATCCTTCGCCATTGTTTGCTTTGGGAGAAAGATAATAGTCTGATTGACCAAAAGTAATTATCTGATTACTGATTTCATACTTCCCTTCTTCTCCACGAATGGCTGCTGAAGGCATTCCTAATACAATCCCTTTTTGAGCAATTAAGGTTGCCTCTTGGTGTGAATAATCAACTTTAGGTGCAAATAAATGCTTATCGCCTTTTTGAACACTTACCTCTCCAGTAAAGACTGCCTGATTAAAGTCACCCTCTGAACTGTCAGCTACCACATGTAGACGAGAATCACTCGCATCTCCCCCTAATGTCGTATAGGCAGCTAATGGATCAATAGCGCATTGTGCTGCCCAAAGTGATAAAGAAAAAAGCGTAAAATAAAAGGAAACTATCAATCTTTGCAAAATGGCGTATCCAAATATAAATAATAGAATATTCTATCAGAGCAGCACCCAAATTTGGTAACTACTTATTTGTACTACATCAGCGGTTCACAAAGCAAATACCCTGAATTACAGCTGAATTTCCAATATCAACTTATCTACCACCCCCATCCTAGCAGCAGAGACACGAATTTTGAAAAAGACTTATCACTTTAAAATGAGAAAGTAATTATTTTTATCATCTAGATAGCTTTATAATTATACTTTTATTTTTTTTTTGGAACTTTGATGAAGCTCTTCCGACCAATATTAAGCATTCATTTTGTTACGGCTATATGCGCACTCTATTTTGTTTGCGTATTTAACATCCGCTCTTTTCAAATTCTTTTCCAATATCAAAATACTAGCTATTTTTCTAATTGGCTATTCATTGGGAACTTTAGCTTATCGCTTTTTTTATTACTATGGGCAATTTTTTCTTTATTATGCGCATGGCCTTATTGGTTTCGCCCTTTTACAAGTATTATTATTCTTATTTCTTCACTTGTCGCTTACGGTGGTCTACGCTATCAGGCGGTTTTTGATCACTCAATGATTGATAATTTACTCAATACCAATCCCGTTGAAACTAGCATGTACATAAATTTCAGTAGTATTAGTTGGTTTCTACTAACAGGCGTTTTGCCTGTAGTCTTTCTTTGGATGATTCGTATTTCTTATGGAAGTATCAAGACATTTTTTTCTAAAAAAAATCCTTATCATTATTGCTTCTCTTAGCATCGCTGGTGGGCTGATTTATAGTCAATATATCGATTATGCGGCTTTTGGTCGCAACAATAGAGTTGTTAGACAATATTTAGTTCCTAGTTACTGGATGTCTTCTAGCTTTAAATATATTCAAAAAACGTTACACCCAAAACCGCCTTTTAAAGTTTTAGGAGAGGATATGCATAGACAATCCAATGATAAACCTAGACTATTTATTCTAGTCATAGGCGAAACCGCCCGAGCGCAAAACTATCCTTTTTACGGATATACAAGAAATACAACACCATTTACAGAAGATTTACCGCTTTGGCGGTTAGCAGGCACCAGCTGCGGAACATCGACAGCGCAGAGTGTTCCATGTATGCTTTCTTCCCAAAAACATAAAAATTTTGAACGTAAAGAAGCGCTAAATCAAAGTAACATTCTTGATATCCTTCAAAAAACTGGGGTAAGCATTCTATGGTTAGATAATGATAGTGGCTGTCAAGGCACTTGCGATCGTATGACAAATGTTCAGAATTTTCCGAACAAGACATCTTCTCCCTTATGCCACGATGGAAGTTGCTATGATGAAATTCTTGTCAAAGAGCTCTCTCACTATCTTGATACCACTCCTATTGATAAAG
>NZ_LWHB01000093.1 GCF_001889065.1 Suttonella ornithocola
ATCGACCAGTAATCGCTCAGGAATACTAATGCCTTGTTCTTTGTAATAACGTGCGGCGCCGGGATGTAAAGGCATCGGTAAGCCTTCAATGGCTTTTTCTAAAGACATGGCTTTGGTAGCAGAATGGATGCCTTGTAGAAAAGGTAGGTTTTCATAAATGGCTTTAGTGAGTTCATATACTTCATCATTGCTCATATCAGTTGTTGTTGCTAGTAAATTAGGCTGAGCAATGGTTTGTATATCGCGATCAACTGAAACATAAGTGCCTTTAGGAATGACATAACGCGTCCAAAGATTACGTCCGTTATCCATCTTGGCGAGTTCTTCATCGCTAACGTTTAAAATAGTAACTTGGTCACCAACAGCTGCAAATAATTTTGTCACCGCACCTGCTGGAGCGCCTGCGGGAATAGATGCACCGGCAACTTGTTTGTTTTGTAGAGCGTCTGCGCTAGGACCATAACCACCATACATGAGATTATAATCTTTATTGATATCAATGCCTAATCCAGAAAGAAGGGCTTCGTTAGAACCAATAGTTCCAGAGTTGCGTGTGCCCATTGCCATGCGGTCGCCTTTTAAGCCGATATAATCTGATACGCTACCTTTATCAACTTTTTTGCCGTCAATGAGGAAGTGTTCCACGTTTTGCCAAAGCATTGAGATAGAGCGGAGCTTATCTTGTTTGCCTGCGGCTTGCATGGGACCTGTGCCTGTCCATGCGTAATAGCCATACAGTCCTTGCAAAATGGCAAATTGCACTTCTTTATTAGCCAGTAAGCGAATATTTTCATCCGAACCGCCAGAGCTAATTGCCGATAAACTAAAATGGTGTTGCGGTTCAATTTTGACTTTTGAAAGCGTAGAAAGCGCTACACCGACAGGATAATAGGTTCCGCCAGTGGTGGCAGTAGCTAAGATATATTCTTTATCGGCAGCGAAACTATGACTTGCTCCTAGCACAGCAATTGAAGCCAGTGTAAACAGCGTTTTTTTCATCAAGTTCTCCTATTATTTTTGTAGTAAAGAAAAAATTATAAACAGAGTGTAATAGGAGTGTCTATAGGCAGTATTGAGATATAGATAAGCAAATTCTATTTGTAATTCTGAATAAGCTATTGATATGTAGATAAAAAAATTATTTTACAACAGAGGTTTATTATTGACTTGCGTTTAAAATTGACTACAGATTGGAATGTTTTTGCTAAAAAAATGCAAAAAAAAAGCTGAGTCAAATGACTCAGCTAACAACCACCAAAGGAGGATATAGAGGAGATAACATCGATGATGTTGGGTGCATTATAGGTAGCTTGTTGCGATGCGTCAAGTTTTTAATAAAATATTTTTATTGCGTTTTGGTAATTGTATTTTCACCTTAAAAATAGATGCCTATAAAGTGATTTTAAAATCATTTACAGATTTTTATCGCATGTTGCAATACAGCAAAATTTTTATTTTATTTTTTGATGCGGTTTGCATAGAGAATATTGTGTTAGTGGTAGATATTTTTTTATCTCGTCATGGGATGCGGTAAAATGCATCAATTTTTATTTCGGAGGCAAATATGCGAATTATCGAAGAAGCTTTGACGTTTGATGATGTGTTGCTGGTGCCGGATTTTTCGGATGTTCTGCCGCGAGAGGTGGATTTGTCTGTCAATATAGCCCGCGATATTAGGTTAAATATTCCATTATTTTCTGCTGCAATGGATACCGTATCTGAAGCACGCTTGGCGATTGCGCTTGCGCAAATGGGCGGAATGGCGGTGATTCATAAGAATATGACACCTGCGGAGCAGGCGGCAGAAGTACGTAAGGTGAAACGTTTTGAGTCTGGGGTGATTCGTGAACCGTTAACCACGGTACCCTCGGCTTCTGTTGGTGAAGTGAGAGAGATTACTCGTAATCATGGATTTTCTGGTCTGCCTGTTTTGGAAAATGGTAGGTTGGTTGGGATTGTAACGCGACGTGATGTGCGCTATGCCGATGATAATCGTTCTGTCAGAGAGGTGATGACACCACAAGAACGATTAGTGACAGCAAAGGAAAATACGCCAAAAGAGGAAATTAAGGCATTGTTGCAAGAACACCGTATTGAAAAGGTGTTATTGGTTGATGATGATTTTTGTTTAAAAGGTTTGGTAACGGTTAAGGATTTGCGTAGTGCGCGCGATTATCCTATGGCGGCTAAGGATGCGAATGAGAGTTTACGAGTAGGCGCAGCAATTGGGCCGGGTGGAGATGCTGACGAGCGGATTGAGCAATTAACCGCGGTAGGTGTAGATTTGATTGTGGTAGATACGGCACATGGTCATTCAAAAGGCGTAATTGAGCGGGTGCGAGATTTGCGTCGAACGCATCCAGAGTTAGCGATTGTTGGTGGCAATATCGCGACACCAGAAGCCGCGATTGCTTTAGCAGATGCAGGAGCTGATGTGGTAAAAGTTGGTATTGGACCGGGTTCAATTTGCACAACGCGGATTGTGGCAGGCGTTGGCGTGCCGCAAATTTCCGCAGTGAGTAATGTGGCAAAAGCGATGAAAGCGCGTGGGGTAACGGTGATTGCTGACGGTGGCTTGCGTTATTCTGGCGATATTGCAAAAGCAATCGCCGCTGGGGCTCATGCGGTAATGGTCGGTGGTTTATTAGCGGGGACAGAAGAGTCGCCGGGCGAGGTAGAGTTGTATCAAGGGCGTTCTTATAAGTCTTATCGTGGAATGGGCTCGATTGGTGCGATGAATGCGGGTTCAGCAGATCGTTATTTCCAAGGCGGTCAAAAAGCGGAAAAGTTTGTGCCAGAAGGCATTGAAGGACGCGTACCATATAAAGGATTAGTTTCTGGTGTGATTGCGCAGTTAATGGGGGGGCTACGATCGTCAATGGGATATGTCGGTTGTCATGATTTGGCAGAGATGCGTGAGAAACCACGCTTTGTGAAGATCAGCAACGCGGGGATGCAAGAGTCGCATGTGCATGACGTAACGATTACGAAAGAACCACCTAATTACCGTCGTTAAGGAGCTGTTATGTCAGGACAAGATTTACATCATCATAAGATTTTAATTTTAGATTTTGGTTCTCAGGTAACTCAGCTGATTGCAAGACGGGTGCGTGAAGCAGGCGTTTATAGTGAAATTTATGCTTGGGATGCAGATGCGCAAGCGATTGAAGATTTTGCAGCAAATGGCATTATTCTGTCGGGCGGTCCTGAAAGCACAACGGTTGAAGGCTCGCCGAGTATTCCTAAGGTGGTTTTTGAATTGGGTGTGCCAATTTTAGGGATTTGCTATGGAATGCAAGCGTTGGCGAAACAGTTTGGGGGTAAGGTAGAAAATACCGGTAAGCAAGAGTTTGGCTATGCTGAAATGAACTATGAGGCAAACTCTCCGCTCTTTAAGGGGTTAGATATGGGAGAGGTATGGATGAGTCATGGGGATCATGTTAGTGAAATACCTGTTGGTTTTGAAAGAATTGCCTCGAGTGAAAATGCACCAATAGCTGCTTTTGCGAATAATTCGAGAAGAATTTATGGTGTACAGTTTCATCCAGAAGTAACGCATACGCCAAATGGTGGCGCGATGATTGCCCAATTTGTGCGAGAGATTTGTGGATGTACTGCGAATTGGACAACAGATAAGTTTATTGAAGAAAATGTAGCTGCTATTCGTGAGCAAATTGGGCAGGATCGTGTGGTATTAGCTTTGTCTGGCGGCGTTGATTCTTCGGTAGTTGCTGCATTGTTGCACGAAGCGATTGGTGAACAGCTCACTTGTGTTTTTGTTGATACAGGATTGCTACGCTTAAATGAAGGCGATGAAGTGATGAAGACTTTTGCCGATAATATGGGCGTCAATGTCATCCGTGTAAATGCCGCAGAACGTTATTTTTCAGCTTTAAAAGGCGTAACTGATCCTGAAGAGAAGCGCAAAATTATTGGTCGTTTATTCGTTGAAATTTTTGATGAAGAAGCAACGAAGATTGATGGCGTTAAATGGTTGGCACAAGGGACAATTTATCCCGATGTGATTGAATCGGCGGGAAGTAAAACGGGTAAAGCGCATGTGATTAAATCGCATCATAATGTAGGTGGTTTACCTGAAAACATGACGCTTAAATTGCTTGAGCCTTTGCGCGAACTCTTTAAAGATGAGGTGCGGACTTTAGGTATTGCGCTTGGGTTACCGCCAGCAATGCTTTATCGTCATCCTTTCCCGGGACCGGGTTTGGGGGTGAGAATTTTGGGCGAAGTCAAGGCAGAGTATGCTGAACTATTGCGCCGTGCGGATGATATTTTTATTCGCAAATTAAGAGAATATGATTTGTATGACAAAGTGAGTCAGGCATTTGCGGTTTTTTTACCTGTTCGTTCAGTAGGAGTCATGGGGGACGGTCGTCGATATGATTATGTCATCGCTTTACGAGCCGTTGAGACGGTGGATTTTATGAGTGCGCGTTGGGCACATCTGCCTTATGACTTTTTAGATGAAGTTTCTCGTGGCATTATCAATGGTATCAATGGTATTTCCCGCGTAGTCTATGATATTTCTGGTAAACCGCCAGCTACGATTGAGTGGGAGTAACAAGAAAAAAGTCATTTTTTATCTTTAATGAATTATTACTAGGGGTTAGAAGTTTTATTCTTGATTAAAGAAAAAGCACATTTAATTAAGATTAAATGTGCTTTTTAGCAGGTCCCCAAAAAATGTGTACCGAGACCTTTGCAAAATTCTGTTTTATACTAATTTTTGCTACTAGTAGAAAAATTAACACTATGATTTTAATATATTTTCAAAATTTAAAAAATTGAAATTTCTCTATTTTATATTTTTTGCGAAGGTCTTAATTTACTTATTCCTTAAGTAAAATCAATTAAGCACGTTTAGCTTTACGCTTATCTGTTTTCTTTTTACTCATATAGGCTTTACCTTCATTTGCTTGAGGGCGTTTGCTTTTACCATAGGCTTTATGAGGCTTACTACGAAAAGCTTTTTTCGGTTTTGTTTTACTAGGGAGGACAATTTTTGTTGGTTCTAAGCCTTCTAGCTGATCCGTTTTAATATCACGGTTAAGGTATCGCTGAAGTTGTGAAAGAATAACGCGGTCAGTAAGACTAACCAATGAGTAAGCTATTCCTGTTCTTCCTGCACGTCCACTGCGACCAATACGATGGATATAGTCTTCACTTTGGCGGGGTAAGTCGTAGTTAATGACATGGCTAATTGCCGGAATATCTATTCCACGAGCAGCAACGTCTGTTGCTACAAGAATATCTGTTTTTCCTTTTCGTAGGTCTTGAATAATGCGATTGCGTTTTTGTTGTGGTAAGTCGCCGTGTAAATATTTTGCGCGATGTCCGTTAGCGCATAATAATTCTGCGATTTCTTCGCTAGCGCGTTTGGTTGCAGTAAAGATAATGATTTGTCCCATTTCAGGATGACTAACGAGTTGGTCTAAGATGTCATTTTTATGGGTTTGATTATCGGTAAAATATACGGTTTCATCAATGTGTTTATGTTCACGCTCAATGATGATTTTTTCTGGGTTCTTTGTATATCCTTGAGCGATTTTGCCTACTTTTCCGTCCCAAGTGGCGGAGCTCATGATTGTTTGGCGGTTTGTTGGGCATTGATGAATAATTGCATTGATATCATCAGTAAACCCCATGTCTAGCATTCTGTCTGCTTCGTCTAATACGAGATATTCTAGCGATGAAAGGTTTAGAGTGCCTTCACGGAGATGGTCAAGTAAGCGTCCCGGTGTTGCAATGACGACCGATACGCCTTTTTTTAAGGCGCGAATTTGGTTACCGTAAGGTGAGCCACCAACAAGTGAAACAGAAAATAGCCAATCCATTCCTTTTGCATATTTTCTTACGCTGTCTTGTACTTGTTGAGCAAGTTCACGTGTCGGCGTTAGAATGAGTGCACGAGGGGCTTTGGTTTTAACAGGTTTTTGAGAAAGTTTAGCAAGTATCGGCAAAACAAATGCCGCGGTTTTCCCTGAACCTGTTTGAGCAGAGAGCAGTAAATCACGCCCTGCCATTGCGTATGGAATGGCTTGTGCTTGTATGGGGGTGGGTGTTTCATACCCACTAGCAGTTAGGGTATCAATTATATTTTTAGGGAGATTTAATTCAGAAAAGGTTGTCATGGGTTTTCTCATGAAATGACAAAGCTATCCCTAATTGTATTAGGGGAACGAGTTTTATATAGCGGTTGCCAGAAGCTGCCAAAGCAGAAAAATCATCGGCAACAATCAGAGAGAAGCCTATGCTTCGGAGGATCGCGGGCGATGGGTGAATTGATAAATTCTACTCTTATATTCAAATAAGTCAACTTTTTATTTTTTCTAAATATAGTCAAAAGGTAATAAAAGAGTCACAGAAATTAGATCGCTATCCAAGTAATAGTATGTGTGCTTACTTTATTCATCTTGTATAGCATGGCTCCCGAAAAATACATACAGTATTTATGGTTAATTTGCTGTTTTCGAGTTAGATATTAAGTTAATGTTGTATGCATTTTTTGGAATGCCATGCTATGGTCTTTCACTATATTTGTCTAATAGCTTGGGAGTAAGGTGTGGATGGTTTTTTAAGATTTGTATTTTTACAGCATGGGTTATTTTTTGAACGCTTTTTAGTTTGATGAATCTATGGAGATTTTTTATGCAAAAAAGTTTTCCACAATATGGTGCAAAAAGTTTTTTGAATAAAATGAGGATTTATGGGGATTCTATGTGTAAGAATTAGCTAATATATTGTTATTTATGTAGTTTTATTTAAGATAAAAAATATGTAGAGATTTTTGATTAGATTGATTTTATTCCTTATTTTTTTATCCCCAGAGTTATCCACAGGTCAGTGCTAAGTTTTACACGTTTTGTGTGAATGGAATTATGGAAACTATGTGGATAAATGGTTTAACTTACTTATGATATTCTATTTTTTAATTATTGCTCATTTTTTATACGTAGTATTTTATTAAGATGAGTATTTTGCTTAAGTTAATAGGCTCTAGACTAGCAAAGTTTGGAAAAATCACTTCATCTTTCCAAATTTTGAAAATATATTAAAATCATGGTGTTAATTTTTCTACTAGTAGCAAAAATTCGTGTAAAACGGAATTTTGTAAAGGTCTCGGGTTGTTCCTGCTAGTCTAGAGCCTTTAATAAAGTGATTCTATCGGTATGGGCAAGGGGCTAAGGATGTAGCTCTAAAATGCATTTTTTATCGCGTTTAAAGCTTAGGTTAGGGTATTGGAGATGTATTGGGGCAGTATTGATATGGAAAAGGTAAATTAGGTATTGGAATGGTGCTATAAATGGGGGTATTAGGATAGTGATGAAGTAAGGTTTTTAGTCCCGTTGTTGCTCTAAGGTTATTCTCGGTAAGAATAATGGCAATCGGTTTTGCAGCTCGATGTCGTAAGGCGGGAAGAATTTGGTATCGGGCTTGGTTTTTTGAATGATAAGTGTAACCAGTATTGATAATAATAGCTTCTCCTAAACTGGGATAGTAGATTGTAATTTTTGATGAAGATAAGGTTATAGGTTGGTGATTAAAGATCGGCGTGATTGCACTGATGCTTGCAAGTCCTAGACTTAAGTAGCTGCGTCGGTATTGGCGTTTGAGTAGATAATATCCATATAAATATAGTAAGGCAGCGGCTAAAAGACTTGGTTGATAGTTTGGTTCAAAATAGCTGTGGCTATTTTTAGCGCTAGTAGAAAGAAGGTTCAGAATAATGGTTAAAAGGTTTTCTGCGAATGTTGCCGAGATAGGAATATATAGTCCTAAGATGAGTGCTAATAGAAGCAATCCTACCCATGGAATAATAATCAAGTTAATCAGTGGTGCAATGATAGAGATACCGCCAAAAATTGCCCAGCTTAAAATAGTTAAAAAAGGTGTGATGCCGAGTTGTAATATTACCCATTGTATTAGTGGCATTTTATGTTTTATTCGTTGGTAGATAAGAATAATAATTGCGGTTGCTAAAAATGATAGCCAAGCGCTTAGCTCATATACTGCGATAGGCTCTAATAGGAGAATAAGAATAGCAGCAATCATTAGGGAAGATAGGCTATCGCCTAAATGATAGGGAATAAGCCAAGTAATCAATAGACAGGCAAACATTATCCATGCGCGTATGACAGGTGGATAAGAACCACTAATAAAAACAAATATTATTCCTGCGAGAAGGGAAATAAATAATGCGATTGTTCTTGGTTCAATGCGCTTACTAAGATAAGGAAAGTATGCCCATATGTATTTTGTTATTATATAAAAAATGGCAATGATGATACCAAGATGAAGTCCACTAATAGCGAGTAAATGATTAGTACCTGTCCGTTTTAGAATGACTTTATCTTGATGTTCTAACTGACTTCTATTGCCGATGAGCAGGGCGCTAACCCATTTAGCTGAGTTTGGATAAATTTGTTCAATTTTACTTTGAATAAGCGCGCGGTAATGCAGTGTCCAAGGTAGTGGTATGAAGGTTTTAGTAGCATTTGGCAGTAAGTTGGCATAGTATTTGGTTTTGTGAGCTTTGATGAGAAGTGTTGCTTGGTAGCTTTGTCCAAGTGCATGACCAGATTGATAGCTTGTTGCGTTCACGAAATTGTCATTTAAGCTTGGGCAGTTTCCCTCTATCAATTTAAGAGAAATTTGTTCTCCCGTAGGAAAGTTTTTCTTGGGAAAGTCATAAATTTGCCAGATGCCAGAGCATTGGAATTCTTGATGGTTAATTGGAAAGGTATTATCTGCACGCCAAATCCCGATAGTAATAATGCTTAGAAATATAAACAGTTTTTTATTGCTTGGAATGATTAAAGATAGTGTAAGGCAAATGACCGTTAATAGAAGATAAAGCGTTGGATGATGCGGTAAAAAATATTGGTTTAAAAGTATTCCGATAAGGAGTAGTAATAGAATAGAAATGTATTGGGTGCGAGTAGAAGAGAAAGCAAGCATAGCAATCGGATAATATTTTTGAGTTTTTAGTAAATAGCCGGATGATACTCATTGCTTTACGAATAACAAGTCTGATAGAAAAATCTTTTTGTAAAACGGTAAAGGTTATCTATAGCAGGGTTCCTGAAAAATGCATACCGAGACCTTTGCAAAATTCCGTTTTACACGAATTTTTGCTACCAGTAGAAAAATTAACACTATGATTTTAATATATTTTCAAAATTTGAAATTTCTCTATTTTATGTTTTTTTGCAAAAGTCTCAGTGTATATTGGGTTAACGTCGTATACATTTTTTGGGAAG
This sequence comes from Suttonella ornithocola, assembly GCF_001889065.1. Classification (GTDB taxonomy): domain Bacteria; phylum Pseudomonadota; class Gammaproteobacteria; order Cardiobacteriales; family Cardiobacteriaceae; genus Suttonella_A; species Suttonella_A ornithocola. The sequence goes on from NZ_LWHB01000093.1 coordinate 9,279, forward strand.
TTGGTTATATAGCTAAACATCTTTAACTCATATACAACGTTGGTTTGTTTTTCTTTACTAATGTTCGCTACCTGCGCCTCATCAGCTTGTATGAAAGCTAAACTCATTCAGCTATATGGGGATAGTCAATCTTTTTTTAGCTTAAGTAAAGAAGCTTAGTTCTTGATGCGTGTATTGTCTAAGAAAGCGATTTTAGACTGTTGATCGCGAATAATAAGCCGTCCTTTTTGATCAATTCCGATATTTTCAACAGGTTCGTGATGGGTTTCTAACGATAGCATTTGACCATGAAAGCGATCATAGTCATCCCAACGGTGATCGGTGGGTAAATAGGGATGCGTATTCCAGTATTCGAGCGCCGGTAGGAGTTGTTCGCAAAGGCTTTCATAGAGAGTCTCTGTTTGTGCGAAGTAGTCGCTGTAATAGGCGAGGTTGCTATCTGTCTCAGGACTAGAATAAAGGTTAATACCAATACCGATAATGGCAATGGTTTGTTCTTGGTGAGGTAAGGTATCAATGAGGATGCCGCCAAGTTTTTTCTTTTCGATATAAAGGTCGTTTGGCCATTTTAAGCGTAATATTTTGGCATTAGGGTCAATAGTTTGTGCAAGAGTTAAAGCGATATATTGAGCAAGTCCGCCTTGTGCAGCAGGTGGCATATCCAGTTGGTAACGAAGGGAAAAATAAAGTCCTCCTATAGGTGATTGCCAGTGTGCACCACGTTGTCCAATACCAGCAGTTTGTTGGTTAGCTCGGCAAAATATAGGACGTTCGGTAATGGAATGGTCAATGAGAAATCGTTGTGTGCTGTCAAGTGTTGCAAAATGATAGTGATGTGCTTGTTGTGGCATAGGACGGGGGCTTTGTTTAGAATGGTGCTTTATTATAAGTCTTAGGAGTGATTATGGCACGTTTACCCGATTGGATTGCACCGTCTATTTTGTCAGCAGATTTTGCGCGTTTGGGAGAGGAGGTTGAAAAGGTTTTAGGCGCTGGTGCGGATGTGGTGCATTTTGATGTAATGGATAATCATTTTGTGCCAAACTTAACGGTGGGCTCAATGGTTTGTAAGGCTTTGGTCGATTATGGAATTAAAGTACCGATTGATGTGCATTTAATGGCAGAGCCTGTAGATAGTTTGATTACGCAATTTGCCGATGCGGGTGCGCGTTATATTTCTTTTCATCCTGAGGCGAGTAAGCATATTGATCGTTCTTTGCAGTTAATTCGTTCGACTGGCTGTAAAGCAGGGTTAGTATTTAATCCTGCAACGTCACTATCGGTATTGGATTATGTAGCGGATAAGATTGATTTAATTTTGATTATGTCAGTAAATCCTGGATTCGGTGGGCAGCAATTTATTCCAACGGCGCTGGATAAGTTGCGTGAAGCAAGAGCTTGGATTGATGCTCGCGGATTAGAAGTGCGTTTAGAAGTAGATGGTGGCGTTAAGGTTGATAATATTGCTGCGATTAAAGCGGCAGGGGCGGATATGTTTGTAGCAGGTTCTGCTATTTTTAATGCGCCAGATTATGCCAGTGTGATTAAAGAGATGCGAGCGCAGTTAGCAGGAGTGAAAGCATGAGTTTTACCCACAAAATTTTACGTCGAAAGGTTTTAGCCGATACGTTAACGCCTGTTGCGATTTATCAGCGATTAGGGCAACAGCCTTATTCTTATTTATTAGAATCTGTAGAGGGTGGTGAACGTTGGGCGCGATTTTCAGTGGTCGGTTTGCCAGCAGCTGAGCGAATTGTTGCTAAAGATGGCAAGGTAGAGCATTGGAAAGGGGAACAGTGTATTGAATCAGTAGAAACCAATCCGCTAGATTATTTGGAAGCTTTTCATGCTTCAAGAAAGGTTGCGGATATTCCAGAAGATTTGCCTTTTGCCGGTGGTTTAGTAGGCTATTTTGGCTATGATTGTATTGGTTATATCGAACAGCGCTTGGCGAAACGTCCAGCGCATGATGTGGTTAATATTCCAGATGTATTGTTTTGTTTATCGGAAGCCGTTGTGGTGATGGATAATTTGCGTGGGGAGGCAAATTTATTAGTTACCGCCGATTTGTCTTCACCACAAGGATTAGAAAAAGCTGAACAGCGTTTAGAGGAGATGGAAAAGGCACTTTTTGCGCCACAGCAAATAGAAGCGTTACATTTAGCTGCGCCAGATGTGTCAAAGTTCTGTCCAGAATATGAAATGGGTGAAGTGGGCTATAAATCAGCGGTAGAAAAGATTAAGGAATATGTTGTCGCTGGTGATGTAATGCAGGTGGTGCCATCACAGCGAATGAGTGTGAGTTATACGCGTCCAGCGCTGGATTTGTATCGTGCTTTGCGTATTACCAATCCGTCGCCTTATATGTATTTATTAGACATGGGGAATCATCAGATTGTTGGTTCTTCGCCTGAAATTTTAGCGAGAGTCGAGCAAAAGACGGTTACCGTTCGCCCAATTGCTGGAACACGTCGTCGCGGACAAACATTGGAAGAGGATTTAGCGTTAGAAAAAGAATTACTCGCCGATGAAAAAGAGTTGGCAGAACATACAATGCTAATTGATTTAGGCAGAAATGATATTGGGCGTGTGTGTGAAATTGGGACGGTCAAGGTTACCAAGAAAATGGCGATTGAGCGCTATAGTCATGTGATGCATATTGTATCGAATGTTGAAGGAAAGTTAGCAGACAATAAAACGGCGATTGATGTGTTTAAGGCAACGTTCCCAGCGGGGACTTTATCAGGCGCGTCTAAGGTTCGCGCGATGGAAGTGATTGATGAGTTGGAAACCTCTCGCAGAGGGATTTATGGCGGTGCTGTTGGCTATTGGTCATGGAAAGGCAATATGGATTTAGCAATCGCTATTCGTACCGGACTGATTAAAGATGAAAAGCTTTATGTGCAAGCAGGCGGGGGGATTGTTTATGATAGTAAACCAGAAGATGAATGGCAGGAAACGCTTAATAAATTGGGCGCTTTAATTAAAGCTGCTTCAATGTTGAATTAAAGAATGAAAGGGATTTTTGCCTCTACAAAAATCCCTTTTTTAAAAGCTTAGTTTTTTGCTTTTCGACTGTCTATTAGACGACAAATATTGGCTAAAATTGCGCCACTAACGTTATGCCATAAGCTAAAGAATACGCTTGGCAATGCGGTTTCTGGGGTAAAGAATTTAGCAGCCAATGAGGCACCTAATCCGCTGTTTTGCATACCTACTTCTATCATAATGGCTCGGCGCTGAGCTTGAGAAAAGCCACAGGCACGCGCAACAAGATATCCACTTAAGTAACCTAGTAAGTTATGCAAGGCGACTAGGAAGAACCAGAAAGCAATTCCCATGAGTCCAATTTCTGCAATTTTGGGTTGAGAACGCGCAACCACTACGACCAAGATGAACAAGATTCCAGATGTTGAAATTAGCGGTAGGACATCAAATACAGGACGTAAACGTTCCCCTAATAATTTATGAATCACCACTCCAGCAATAATCGGTAATAGCACAATTTGAGCAATGTTAATCATCATCGCTTTTGCGGGAATTTCTATAATACTGCCTGCATAAAATTCGAGTAAAAAAGGCGTTACGAAAGGCGAAAGCAAGGTAGAAAATGCGGTAATGGTAACGCTAAGAGCAACATCGCCACGAGATAGATAAGTAATCACGTTGCTAGAAGTGCCGCCCGGACAACAGCCCACAAGAATGAGTCCTAAAGCAATGGCGGGTTCGACGGAAAATATTTTTATTAGTAAAAAGGCGAGCAGTGGCATGAGTATAAACTGTGCCGCAATGCCAAGAATAATGGGTAAAGGGCGCTTTAAAATTTCGCTAAAATCTGAAGGCTCTAGCGTTAGTCCCATGCCAAACATAATCAAGCCCAAAACAGGGAGTAAATAACTTGCCCAGTTATTAAAAGGCGCAGGTGAGAAATATCCCAATAGGGAAATCAAAACTGCCCAAAGGGCAAAAGTCGCGCCTACAAAAGCTGAAAGAGTTCTTAAAAAACGCATAAGTTTTCCTAAAAAATAGAGATGAAATAGTCTGTTTAGATAGACGTTCCTAAGGTAATTGGGTAACGGTAGAAGTTTATTCATCGCACAATACAAAATTATATATTTTAAAACAATAGGTTGATTAAAAATCATTATAAGTTTCTAGAAAGTTTGTTTTCTAAAAATAAGGTTCAAACCAATCAGAAGTTTTTTAATGAATAAAATATTCATACCGAATCACTATTAAACGAAAACCTTTGAATATTGGCAAGTTCGTGCGTAAAGTTTAGAAGTACTTATATAGTCAAATCAGCTAAAAAACAGAATATTCTATATATCTCATATGGTACTTTTGGGATAAATTGCGTTCTGTTTTTTAGATAATTTAACGCTATAATCCTCTCTTTGCCAATATTCGATGATTTATGGATTTTTATATTAAATCGCATCAAGTGTTTTCATACGCTGATCGACCAGCTGATTTGCATATTGCAGCGAATTTTGATGCGCAATTTTATTTACCTGCTGGGGTGATGTTAACCTCGTTATTTGAAAATAATCGCAATATTGTTACAGAAGTTCATTTATTTACAGACAGTGTTGATCAAGCAGATCTTGAAAGGGTTAAAGCGACAGCTAAGCATTATCAACGCACTATTCATCTGTATTTTTTAAATATGGCGCCATTTCAAGGCTTTCATATTCATCACCATCATTATAGTTGAGTGGCTTTTGCGCGCTTATATATGCCAGAGGTAATGATTGATTATGCGCCAAAATATCTATATTTAGATGCGGATATTTTGGTGATTGGCAAGCTTGCACCATTGATTGATTGGGATATGCAAGATAAAACAATTGCCGGTGCGCCCATTTCAGATGAGCAGGCGCATCGAACATATTTTGCCAATTTTTGGAATTTAAAATCTGGCATGACCATCAATGCCGGTATTATGTTGGTAGATGCCAAGCGTTGGATAGAAAAAGGCTATACAGAAAAAGTATTTGCTTTTCGAGGCAAACCAACCAAAATGTTTATCGGACATGACCAAGATATTATTAACATGGCGTTGGATGGTGATATCACTTATTTACCACGTCAATATAATGATGAAGCTGGTCGGCAACGGTTAGCAGGAAAAGAGAGCGTTATTTTACATTTTGTTGGGCGAATAAAGCCGTGGAAGGTTGCGCTAGAAGTTTCGCCATTGATATCTGAATGGCGCAAGTATGCAAAGCTTTCTCAGTGGGACGCGCCAGAAACCGCACTTCCCCCTAAAATTCCTAAGAATTATTATTATTTTAAGTTTGCTGCAAATTATCTTAGAGAACGCAAGCAATGGTTTCGGGCGCTTTATGCGTATTTGACGTATTTACAGTTAAAATCGCGACAAAGTTTACAGCAAAAGTAAGGTATTCAAGGTTTTTAACGGAGGCAAAATGTTTTCTCAAGTGTTATGGTCAGCGGTATTGGTTACGGCGTTAACGGCATGTAGTGTTTATCAGCGGCAACCTGTGATTGTATCTGCTGCTCAAGAGGCTATTTCATCAGCAGAACTGCCAATAAATCGTTTTGAGGATTGGCGAGCGCATTTTTATCAAAAAGCGTTAAAGCAAGGAATAGATGAGCAGACACTTCATCAATTATTGGACAATGTGCAAGAAAATCCGCAAATCGTTGCTTTAGATCGCAAGCAGCCTGAATTTGCCAAAATGCCGTGGGAATATTTATCTAGCGCTGTCTCACAAACACGAATTGATAGCGGACGTAAAAAAATACGTGAACAATCTGCACTGCTACAATCTTTAGAAGCACAAACTGGTGTTCCAGCGCAAATCATTGCGGCTATTTGGGGAATGGAAACCAGTTACGGTGCAGCAACAGGAAAAAGCAATTTGGTTAATGCATTAGCAACCTTGGCTTATGAAGGACGCCGACGCGAATTTGCTGAGCAACAGTTAATGGCTTTGGCGCGTTTATTATCAACAGGCGATGTGCCTTGGCAGCCTTTGACAGGTTCTTGGGCAGGCGGAATGGGGCACACGCAATTTATTCCTGAAACATGGTTAAATTATGGTGTTGATGCGAATGGCGATGGAATTCGTAACCCTTGGGATAAAGCTGATGCTTTGGCTTCTACTGCGAATTATTTAGCGCGTAGTGGTTGGAAGCGTAATTTACCTTGGGGAGTAGAAGTTCAATTACCTGCACAAGCTGATGCGAATTGGATTGGCGAAAAGCATACGTTTGCAGATTGGCAACGCTTAGGACTACGCGCAGTATCAGGCAGTTTGCCTGCCAATGCAATGGCAGAATTGTGGTTACCTGCCGGTATTCATGGACCAGCACTGTTATTGAGCGATAATTTTCGTGTGATTAAGGTGTATAACAATTCCTCAAATTATGCGCTAGCAGTGGCATTATTGGGTGAGGCTTTAAAAGGAAAAGCTGGGTTAAAAACGCCTTGGCCTCGTGATGAACGTCCTTTATCTACTGAGCAAATTCGTTTGTTACAACAAAGACTAAGCGCGCAAGGCTATGATACAAAAGGCACAGACGGCATTTTAGGCGCTAATACGCGCAAAGCCTTTCAAGCCTGGCAACGAGCAAATGGACAATTTGCTGACGGATTTGTTTCACAAAATAGTGCATCAACATTATTGCAATAAAGTCATTTTATTGCCAAGATATAAAAAGTTTGCTTAACAGTGGAAAATATTTCTTAAGAAATATTTTTCCCCTTTTATTGTAAGCAATACGGTATTTTTTGAGTAGAGAGGACTGTCGATGAAAAAATCTATCTTGGCTTTAGCGATTGCTTTTGGAGCGTTTAGCGCGAATGCAGATACTTGGAATATGGCAACGCCTTATCCTGATAATGAATTTCATACGCTTAATATTAAAGAATTCATTAAGGACGTAGAAGCCGCCACCGATGGCAAAATTAAAATTACTTTGCATAGCGGTGCTTCGCTTTATAAAGCGCCAGAAATTTTTAAGGCGGTGCGCGCTAATCAAGTCCAGATGGGTGAGTTACTGATTTCTGCTTTGAGCAATGATGATCCCGTTTTTAAGGTAGATACGCTGCCTTTTTTAGCAACCACTTATCCGCAATCTCAAAAACTATGGTCGGTTTCTAAAGACGTTGTGGCGAAAAAGCTCGATGAGAAAGGCGTGGTGCTTTTATATGTGATTGCTTGGCCGGGACAAAATTTCTATACCAAAGCGCCTTTTGAAAATTTAGATTATTTCAAAGGTAAGAAAATGCGGGCTTACAATGTATTGACGACTCAGATTGCAAAAGCTTTAGATGCGTCGCCAGTAACCGTTGAAGCTTCTGATGTTGCACAAGCTTTTTCAACGGGTCAAATCGAAGCCATGATTACTTCCCCGATTACTGGTGTGAGTACGCAGGCATGGGATTATGTGAAAAACTACACGGAAGTCAATGCGTGGTTACCAAAAAATATGATTTTTGTCAGTAAGCGTGTTTGGAATAAATTAGATAAAGACACGCAAGAAAAAGTGCTTGCCGCGGCTGAAAAAGCCGAAAAACGCGGTTGGGAAGAATCTGAAGCAGCAAATAAGGAAAATCTATCCATCTTGGCAGAGCATAAAATGAATATTGCGCAGCCAACGCCAGAAGTGAAAGCAGGATTAGAAAAAATTGGTGAGAAATTGGCCAATGAGTGGGTAAAAGAAACTGGCGAAGAAGGTCAGAAAATTCTTGATGCTTACCGTGCAGCGCAATAAATGATGGTGAAACAATCGGTATTACGGCGTTCTTTGAACGCCGTCTATTTATTCGCGGGCGCAATCGCAGCGCTTTGTTTAATCGGTGTGGCGGTGCTTATTGTGGCGCAAATGGTTGCGAGACAATTTCATACGCATATTCCGTCTTCAGGAGATTTTATTCGCTTACTTACCGTATGGTCAGCTTTTTTTGGACTTGCTTATACTATGAACTGCCAAGCGCATATTCGAGTGTCATTATTTATTAGTCGATTAACGACACCGATGCGCCGTTGGTGGAACGTGGGGGCGGGGGTAGTTGCAACCGTTATGATGAGTGGATTTGTCTGGTTTTTTTATCAACTAATCATGGAATCTTTTGAATATCAAGATGTGACAGAAGGTGAAATTGCTTTGCCTTTGGGCTGGGTTCAGTTGCCTGTATTGATTGGCGCTATTCTATTTACGCTATCGCTCATTGATTACACGTTAACAGAAATTTTTAATCCACGCGCACATGATAGCGATGAGTTGATTGGGGATGGTTCATGAATTCAACAGTTATTGCCATTATTTTATTAACCGTTTTATTTGCGTCTTTAGCCGGTGGTTTATGGGTCGCCCTCTCTTTGCTACTGGTTTCTGCTGTTGGGTATGTACTATCCGATACAGGTTCGTGGGGCAATGTCATTGCCACGATTTCTTGGGGCGCTATTGGTGAAAGCTTAGCGCCACTGCCTATGTTTATTTGGATGGGCGAAATTCTTTTTCGTTCGGGATTATCGAAAAATTTATTTGAAGGATTATCCGTTTGGCTTAATCGGGTTCCGGGACGATTATTTCATGTGAATGTGCTTTCTAGCGGCTTATTTGCTGCCGTGTGCGGATCATCAGCTGCCACAGTGGCAACTGTAGGTAACATCACTTTGCCTCAGCTTAAGCGCATGGGCTATCAAGAATCTTTTGCCATTGGTTCACTAGGTGGTTCTGGGACACTAGGGCTGCTTATACCGCCCTCCATTATGATGATTATTTATGGCGTGGCAGCGCAAGTTTCTATTTCCCGTTTATTTATGGCTGGGGTTATTCCAGGAATTTTATTGATTATGCTCTTTATGGGCTATACCACCATCTATAGCCTTATTCATCATGATGTCGCACCGCCACGAACAGAAGCAGCGACGGAAAGTAAATGGCGAGCAACCATCAAATTACTCCCCGTCGTCGCACTGATTATTGCCGTGTTAGGCTCTATTTATGTTGGGATTGCCTCTCCAAATGAAGCCTCTGCGGTAGGCGTGCTTGGCGCGCTGATTTTAACGTTATTAGAACGCAGCCTGACTTGGCGAATCTTTTGGGAAGGGCTGATGGCAACGGTGAGAACCACATCTATGTTGATGTTAATCATCGTTACCGCAACTGTGCTAACCAATGCCATGGGCTTTATTGGCTTACCGCGTCAATTAGCAGAATTTGTGCAATCGCTCAACCTTTCCGCAGGGTGGTTGATTTTGGCATTGTCACTGTTATTTGTGATTTTAGGGTGTTTCTTAGATGGGATATCGGTGATTTTATTGACTACCGCGACGATTATGCCAATGATAGAAGCAGCAGGCATTGATAAGCTATGGTTTGGCATTTATCTGATTATCATCGTAGAAATGGCACAAATTACCCCGCCTGTTGGGTTTAATTTATTTGTTTTGCAAGCTTTAACGGGGAAAGATTTGTTAAAAGTCGCGCGTTATACCATGCCATTTTTCTTCTTACTGGCGCTGGCGGTAGTATTACTGTGGATATTCCCAGAATTAGCCACTTGGTTACCCACCACGATGCGGGAAATGAATTGATTTCTTATAAAAAGGAAACCAGATGAAAACAAAAATTTTAACTTTGAGTGTATTAACGCTGCTATTAAGCGCTTGTGGAGAAAAAGACCAAGCCTATTATGAAGCGCATCCTGAAAAAGCAGAGGAAAAAATCAATCAATGCAAAGAAAATTTGATGCAAGCGGCGATGAATAAAGACAGAGAAAAGGTCGAAAAAATTAGAACCGATGCAGAATGTCAGGCGGCAGATAATGCACGTCGCATTTTGCGCGAAAAACAACGAGCTGCGGAAAAAGCCGCAGAGGAGCAAGCAAGAAAAGAAATGCTAGCAAAAGCCGAAGCACAATTCCAAAAAGAATATGGCAATATGGATTTAAAAGCCTATTTATCGGCATATCGACAATCAGAGTGTAGTCAGAAATGGATGCTTTCTCTTACAGAAGAAAGTGCTTATTGCTATGTTATGCAAGAACACCATAAACAAATGATAGATACAGCAAAAGCAGATTTTGAAAACACGAATTTTGATGAACTTATCAAGCAAAAAAATACTTTGTGTAAATTAAGCACGGAAAGAGATACGCCTTGCGGTATTTGGCAAGAAGCGTTGTTAGGGTCAGCAAAAAATACATTTGCAAAGACAGATTATTTAACCCTGTTAAATAAGGGGAGTGATTATTGCGAAGAAGGCTATAGCAGCGATATTTTGGTTAATCGCATTTGTAGCGCATTCCATAGGGTATTAGGGGATAAACGCGAAGCAGAAATTGCGCGCTATAAAAATGATGATGATGCGTTTGTGAAGGCTTATGAAATGTGTTACCAAAAGGCGCAGACAATTAAACCAGAAAGCTCTTGGGTAACGGCGGGACGAACTTTGGTGAAGCAGGATGATTTTTGTGCTCTCATCAATGACGTTGTTAGTCGTCGTGGTCTTTATGACAACAATAATTTTGAAAAGCCTCTATAAATAGGTGGCGTAATGAAAAAATGGTTATTAAACGCGGATGTAGGGGAAGGTTGCGATGACAGCCTTATCATGCCGTATTTAGACTGTGCCAATATTTGTTGTGGTGCGCATGCAGGCGGTGAAGCGGTGATGCAGGAAACGCTTGCGCTTGCGAAAATGCATGGTGTGATGGTTGGTGCGCATCCGGGCTATGCCGATAGGGATAATTTTGGGCGCATCAGCGTTCCGATGACATTTGATGCGTTAACGCAAAGTGTGCGCGAGCAAATTTTAGCATTGATGGAAGCAGCAAAAGCGCAGCAAATTCCCGTTTATTATGTGAAACCGCATGGTGCGATGAACCATGATATGTTGCAATCAGAGGCGATTTTTTCTGCCATTTGTGCGGCGGTGGCGGGGGTGAGTGAGCGTTTAGCACTGATGGTACCCACCAATGCGCATTCAGAGCAGCAAGAGAAAATTGCAGCGGAATATGGGTTAACGATTTGGTGGGAAGTCTTTGCAGATAGAGCGTATGAGCCAAGCGGTTTGTTGCGCCCACGAAAATATGCCGATGCGATGCACGATAGTGCCGATAAGATTGTGACACAAATTGAGCGGATTATGGCGGAAGGAAAAATTCGTGCGGTTGATGGGTCGGACTTGGAGGTTTCGGAAGGTCGAACGATTTGTGTGCATGGAGATCATGCTTTATCAGTGGAAGCGGTGCGGCAATGGGCAGCGCGTCATTAACGTTAACGGCTAAATGCGCCGGCGAGCAGGAGGTCATTTTGTATTTGCCCGAACCTGCGCAAGCAAGCTATCCCGCTTGGTTATCTGCTTTAGGGGAAGGCTTAAAGAAAGCGTTTCCTGAGATAGTGGATGTGGTGCCCGCTTATGCCAGTTTGTTGGTCTGTGGCGTTAAAGTATCGTTACCAGAATTGTTGAGCTGCGCGCAAATGATTTTAGATACGGTTTGTCAGCAGACCATAGTAGCGCCGCGTTGTATTGAAATTCCCGTTTGTTATGACGCGCAATATGCCCCAGATTTAGCGACTTTAGCAAAAGCGAAAGGATTGGCGGTTGAAGAAGTGGTCGCGTTGCATACGGGTAAACGTTACGACGTGTTTGCTGTCGGATTTATTCCGGGTTTTGCTTTTTTAGGCTATGTTGATGCGCGGATTGAAATGCCGCGCCATTTAACGCCTAAGCCTGTGCAAGCTGGTAGCGTTGGCATTGCTGGACGACAAACAGGCTGTTATCCGCTTAATTCTCCCGGTGGATGGCAAATTATTGGTCGGACGCCAAAAGTGCTTTATGCGCCAGAGCAAGGGCATTTTGGGGAATTTAGTGCGGGAGATAAGGTGCAATTTATCGCCATTAGCGCTGAGGAATTTTTAGCACTTGAAGCGGGAGAGGTTTGATGACGCCATTATTTAAAATTCTTCAGCCTGCGATTTTGACGCAATTACAAGATTTAGGACGCTTTGGGCAGTTGCATCGTGGGATTTCTGTGAGTGGCGCAATGGATGAAACCAGTTTTCGTTTAAATAATCAGCTACTCGATAATTCAGAGAATGCCGCGCAATTAGAAATTGCACCGGGTGGATTGGCTTTAGAAGTGCTTGCGGATTGTATGATAGCGATAGCGGGGGCTTATGCGATGCCAACTGTAGACGGTAAACCATTAGTGAATTATCACAGTTATCGTGTTCAAGCAGGGCAGCAGCTAAAAATGGGATATCCCAAGCAAGGGCAATATAGCTATTTAGCGGTGCAAGGCGGATTTCAGGCAACTCCTATTTTAGGCAGTTTATCTACATGCGCGCGCTTAGAACTTTATCCTCAACGGCTTGGGCGGGGAAGTTTATTATTTGGCGAAACGTTTACCGAGTTTCCTAGTGAGCAGGGGGTTCGTTGGCAAGCCCAGCCGAATCGAACGGAAGCAAAAATTGAAGTCATTCCCGCTTATCAATACGACGATTTTACCGAAGCAGCAAAACAAGCCTTTATCGAGCAAAAGTGGCGGGTGCAAAGCAGCGATAGAATGGGGACGCTATTATCAGCATCTAATCCTGTTCAATGGCAAGGTGGAGAGCTGCTTTCAGAAGGGATTATTGCTGGTGCGGTGCAGATTAGTAATAATGGGATGCCGATTGTGTTACAAAAAGATGCGCAATCGATTGGGGGGTATCCCAAAATTGGCGTGCTAACGGGCGAGGCGCGCTCACGATTGGCGCAGATGAAAGCGGGTAGCACCATTCAGTTTGTATTTATTGACGCATAAGTTGAAACCACATTATCAATCGCGGAAAATGCTCAGGAATGCGCTGATTTACTCACTTTTCGGGTAGTGAATATTTTTGGTGTGCGAGTGCGACGTCGGTTTTTAGGCTTTTTTATCCACGCAATACCTCAATGTCGCTTGAGTATTGTTAACCTGAATTATCTGGAATGATTATGACCTATCAAACGCTTAATTTGTCTTTTCCTTCAACTGCCTCTACGGCTTATCCTATTCATATTGGCAGCGGTTTATTAAATCATCGCGAATTATTAAACGAGGCAATTTGGCAAAAGCAAGTGTGCATTGTCAGCAATGAAACGGTGGCACCTCTCTATTTAGAACGGGTGCAACAGCATTTGCGCGCAGAAGGTAAGCAGGTATTGGCGGTGCAAATTCCCGATGGTGAACAATATAAGAATTTAGCGCAATACGCGATGGTGATGGATGCTTTAATGAAAGCTCGATTTGGTCGAGATGGCGTAATTGTCGCATTAGGTGGTGGCGTTGTTGGGGATTTAACAGGCTTTGTGTCTGCGACGTATCAGCGTGGAACCGCGTTTGTTCAATTACCAACGACGTTATTGGCGCAAGTTGATTCATCTGTTGGCGGAAAAACGGGCGTTAATCATCCATTGGGTAAAAATATGATTGGTGCTTTTCATCAGCCACAAGCGGTAATTATTGATACCGATACTTTATCGACACTTCCGCCAAGAGAGTTTTCTGCAGGGATGGCAGAGGTGATTAAATATGGTTTGATTAACGATTTGCCGTTTTTTGAACATTTAGAAGCCAATATTCAAGCGTTAATGAATAAAGAAGCCGATTTATTGACGCAAACCATTCGCCATTGTTGTCAAAATAAAGCAGATGTGGTGAAAGCTGATGAACGCGAACACGGTGTACGCGCTTTGCTGAACTTAGGGCATACTTTTGGGCATGCGCTAGAATCTTTAAGTCATTATAAACGCTGGAAACATGGAGAAGCGGTGGCGATTGGTATTCGTATTGCCGCAGAATTAGCGGTAATAGAAGGAAAAATCTCAACGCAAGATGGTGAACGGATAAAAAATTTGTTGCTCGCCGCAGGGTTACCCATCCGCATAGAAAATACATACAGCAGCGATGATATTTATCAAGCCATGTTTTTAGATAAAAAAGTTCGGGCAGGAAAATTGCGCTTGATTGTTTTCTCTGCTTTAGGCAATTGTCAAATCTGTTCCGATTGTTCAGAAGTGGATATTCGCGCAGCGATTGATGCTGCTCAATAGAGGAGGGTAGAGATGAATTCGTGGTTTCCTGCTTATTTACAGGCGCTGAGTTGGGTAAAAGAAGCTGGTGAGCATATTCGCGGTGAAATGCGTAAGCCTTTAAGTGTGCAAACCAAAAGCAGCCGACGCGATTTGGTGACGCAATTAGATGTGGCAACGGAAAAATTTTTAACTGCTCGTTTGCGTGAGCATTATCCAACGCATTGCATTTGTGGGGAAGAAAGCCAAAGTGCTGGTGAAAGCGAAAAATTGTCAGATTTATCAGGGGCGGTTTGGTTTATTGACCCTATTGATGGCACGATGAATTTTGTTAAGCAACATCGTGATTTTGGCATTATGTTGGCGCTCTATGTGGATGGACAACCACAAATCGGTATCGTTTATGATGTGATGCGGGATGAGCTTTATAGCGCTTTATCAGGGCAGGGTGCTTATTTAAATCAGCAAAGATTACCGCTTTTGCCACAAGTTTCTTTACAAGATAGTCTGATTATTATTGAGGGTGGCGCCATTCGTGCAGGAGATAAACTCACTTTAGCCGCATTAGCGCAATGTCTAAGTGCGAGAATGGTGGGCGCATCTGCAATTGTTACTGGAATGCTAGCGCAAGCCAGTGTCGGTGCTTTTATTACACGGCAGCAAATGCCTTGGGATGCGGCAGCACCAATGGCAATTTTGACGGAAATTGGTGCAAAATTTAGTCAACCAGATGGCAGCGCCGTTACCTTGCTAAAAGGCGAACCTTATCTGATGGCATTGCCGGGTATTCACGAAGAATTATTATCGTTATATCACTATCTTTCTGAAAAGGCAGACTAAAAACCTATTTTAGCGCGGGTAATCTTTAGATTATCTTTTTTAGTCTGTGGCAGATGAGGATAACTTATTCAATCTCCAAAGAAGGATTTAACGGTATGATACTCGGTGAATAAAAATATCAAATGAGTCTATCATGCGTCGTCCTGCTTTTTCTTATGCCATTATTTTGTTACTGTTTGCTGTATTAGTAGGCAGTTTGTGGACACTTTGGCGAGCGAATACTTTACAGACAGATTTACAGCAACTCTTGCCAGAAAGTGAACAACTTTCAGTTGAAACCAGAAAAGCATTAGCACAACAGCAACAAATCACGAATCAACAAGTGTTGATGATGATTGGGGCAAATAGCCTTGAAGCAGCAAAAGCATTAGCAGAACAACTACGTCAACAAGGCTTAGATAGCGGTGTTTTCCGACAAGCGCAATGGCAAATAGGCAGTGAAATTGAAGCGTGGCGACAAAGTGCTGAAAAGCTAGGCAGCTATTTGCTCACGTCAGCAGCGCGACAGCAAATAATAGCCGCCCCCGAGCAATATGCTGCACAATGGGCAGCAGAGATGAGTAATCCGTTTTCAGCAACATTATTACCATTATCCCAAGATTGGTTGGGCTTTTCGCGATTTTATCAAGCACCTACAATGGGAAATCTATCTCAAGATTTTTCTGAAGGAAGTGTTTATACCGAAGTCGATGGAACTTATTGGTTAGCTTTACGAGCAGAATTAGCGCGAACCGTTTCTTCTGAAGCCTTATTGCAATGGTATGCACATACCAAAAAATTTATCGCCGAGCATCAAGCAAAGATTGCCATTGCTGCGCCGGCTTTATTTCAAGCAGAAGGCAAAGTGCAGGGAGAGAAAGAAGGAAAATGGTTGTCTATCATTGGATTGCTGGCGACGGTTTTATTATTTGCTTTGGTTTTTGGGCGTTGGCGTGTTTTGCTACTCATCATTCCAGCAGTATTAGGAATGCTCTCTGGCATCCTAGCGGTATTGTTATGCTTTGGGCAAATTCATATATTGACTTTAATTATTGGCACGAGCTTATTGGGATTACTCTTGGATGTTCCGCTACATTGGTTAGCAAAATCTTTCGTAATGCCCAATTTTTGTCCTGAAACAGCGATGCGTGCATTGCGCCGACCTTTTTTCTTTAGTACGGCGATTACCTTAATTGGCTATTTATTATTATTGGCAGCACCATTACCGGTTCTGCAACAGACCGCGATTTATTCCGCGGTTGCGCTATCAGTTGCCGTGCTAGTGGCTTTCTTTTTTCTACCCTCTTTATTTCAATCCTTTATTCCTGCGCCAAGATTGCCAATTAACCTCTTTCTCACTGGCGTTGAAAAAGGCATTGATTGGCTGAATAAAAAGATAAAACGTCCGCTGCTTTGGGTAGGATTGGGCATCTTTATCATTGGCGGGATTTGGCAAGGGCGGTGGCATGAAGATATTGCCGATTGGGTGCGCCCTAATCCAGTATTTCTAAATGATTTAAAACAGGTTTCAATCTTAAGCGGTCAGAGCATTAACCATGAATTTATTTTGACGGAAGCGGAAAATTCAGATGCGCTCATTCGCTTAAATCGCGCGGTTAAAGCGCAACTACAACCATTCATTGAGCAAGGCAAACTTGGCGGAATGGTCAACATCAGTGATTTTGCTGTGACAACAGATGAACAAGTCGCGCTTCGGCAAGCGCTAAAGCATCAAAATCTAAGACAATGGCAGCCATTAGTTGAAATGGGGATTGCGCCAGAAATGATTACTCGTGCTTTAAAAATGGTCACGGTGAAAGCACCTACCGCTTTATCAGAAGCGCTAAATGAACCACTGGGAGAACCTTGGCGGGCATTATTGCTAAATGATAAACAAGCGGTCATTCGTCTTTCTGAGATAAAAGATTTAGCGGGTATTCAAACAGTATTGAAAGAGATGCAAGGGGCGCAGCTGATTACGCCTCGACAACAAATTAGCGCTGGATTTGATCATATGCGCCAATTATCGCTTTTGCTAAAAGGTATTTCTTACGGATTGGCGGCATTACTATTAGCATTATGGGTCGGATGGAAGCGCGCCTTAACCATGCTCGCTATTCCATTAGCAGCGGTGGTATTCACAGTGGCGAGTTTGGGATGGTTAGGCATTGCGCTTTCGGCTTTTAGTATTTTTGGCTTATTACTGGTAATGGCAATCGGCGTAGATTACGCCATTTATGGCAGTACGCTGAAATCTGTCATCCATCAGTCATTATGTTTAGAAAAAAGACAGCGTCTAGCAGGTATGCTAATGGCGCTGACGACAACATTGCTAACCTTTGGCTTACTGGCGTTTTCAAGCACGCCAGTTGTTGTTGGATTTGGTGCTTCGGTGAGCTTTGGTATCTTCTTTTCTGCGATATTGTCAATGATAGTTTTAGAAAAAAGCAAATAATCAAAATAAGTTAGTATTTAAGCAATACGCCAATCAATAGGCGTTTGCCCTGTCGATTGAAGATAGTCATTTGCTAAAGAAAAATGATTACACCCGATAAAAGCACCGCCAGCCAAAGGGGAGGGATGAACCGCAGTGAGAATGCAATGCTTGCGCGTATCAATTAAATTTGCCTTTGCTTTGGCAAAATTTCCCCAAAGCATAAAGACTAAATGTTCCTTTTGTTTACTGAGCGCACGAATTGCTGCATCAGTAAACTGTTGCCAACCAATTTTGCTATGACTACCGGCTTTTCCAGCTAAAACCGTTAAAGAAGCATTCAGTAATAGCACACCTTGTTTTGCCCAAGCCGTTAAATCGCCATGCGGTGGGCGCGTAAAATCGGGATATTCACGCTGAAGTTCTTTATAAATATTTTGCAAAGATGGCGGCACTCGAACACCTTTTGGAACAGAGAAAGATAAGCCCATCGCTTGTCCAGCACCATGATAAGGGTCTTGCCCAATAATCACGACTTTGGTTTGCGCAAAAGGAGTGGTATCAAAAGCATTAAAAATAAGTTTACCTGGCGGATAAACCGTTTCACCAGCTGCCTTGGCAGATAATAAAGTTTGCTTAATTTGCGCAAAATACGGTGCAGAAAATTCCGCTGCTAGAGCGATTTTCCATCCGCTTTCTATGCGTACAGAGTCGGGCGTAATTGTTAAAGAAGTTTGCATCATAAATCTTGATCGTTACGAGGTCGAAAATAAGTAGGAAATCGCGGTTTACCATTTTTGGTGCGTCCGCGAAATTGATAAGTAATTATGCTACCAATAGCAGGCGGATTCGCGCGGTCGGCATCGGTAAAACCAGAACCAATACGGAAAATTTTTCCGTTCTCATCGCGACACTCTAACGCCCCAAATGTAGCCGCGTATTTGCCTTTGCCGTTGAAATGCGCAGTGACCATGCATTCTGCATCCTCAGCAGATTTGAGCTTAAGCATCATATCGCTTCGAGTGCGCAAATAAGGTGCATCAGGGTGTCGCAGTATCAAACCTTCACCGCCTTTGGCTTCTACTTCTGCAAGCCGCTGATAAGCAGCATTTATATCTGCAATCGGTGTTTGCTCGATGATAACGATTTTGTCAGTAGGATGCGCATTTAGCCATTCCGTCAGCGTGCGTAAGCGCGTAAGTAAGCCACCTTGTGCATGAGGAACATCAAATACCTGTAGGCGAATACCTTGCCAATCTTGTCCACGAATAGTGCTAACCGTTTGTGCAAATTTTCCTCGTCCTAAATACAGCTCACCATCAATCGCAAACGGTGGAAAATTTTGGATAAAGTGGGCAGGTGGATGCAAAAGATTTCCTTGCCGAGAATAGAGTTGCTTCCCATCCCAATAGCCACGAACACCATCTAACTTTTCGCTGGCTAACCAGCCGCGAACATCCTGCTGCTGATAATTTTTGGCAAGCATCACCTCAGGCGCAGTAAATGCTATCAGTGGCGTCAATAAAAACCATAAAGTAAAGAATCGAATCATTAGACGACCGTTTTTACCCAATTGCTGCTATCCACTTCGGGATAAGCCAAATCTAGCTTTTGCAAATGTGCTAATAAAATCTCTAAGATAATCACATCGCGCGACGATTTAGAATCCGCTGGAATAATGTACCAAGGCGCATGTTCATTATCAGTAGCAGAAATAGCGGCTGCATACGTTTGTTGGAATTTATCCCATAACTTGCGGTCATTTAAATCACTAGGGTTGAATTTCCAATGTTTATCCGGATTATCTAAACGAGCTTGCAAACGTTCGCGTTGCTCATCTTTAGAAATATGCAGGAAAAATTTGATAATTGTTGTCCCCGTTTCGCTGAGCATCCGCTCAAAATCATTGATGTGTGCCAAGCGTCGCTTAAATTCAGCCTCATCAATCACATCATGCACCAAAGTCGTTAGCACATCCTCATAATGACTGCGATTAAAAATCACGATTTCTCCATCCTTGGGAACCACTTGATGCACGCGCCACAGATAATCGCGCGCACGCTCTGCTTCGCTAAGCACCTTAAACGCCTGCACACGCATCCCCAAAGGATCCGTATGCTGAAACACATGGCGAATTGTCCCATCCTTTCCGGCAGTATCCATGCCTTGCAAAACAACCAATACCCGATGTTTCCCTTGACCGTATAGCACATCTTGTAAAGCATTCAGCTTTTCTCCCAAAGCATCGGCTTTAGCTTTTCTATCTGCCTTACTATCAGGAACAAGGCGCTTATCTTTTGTGGAATAAGCAGACAAGTCTAGTTTTTTTGTTGCTGCGCGATACGCCTTTACAAAATCATTCATATATTCTCCTTGAAATGGATAGACCACTTGTATAGCAGGACTCCCAAAAAAAGCATACGTACTTGGAGATAGGATGCTGTTCTAAAAGTGGATATTGGGTTAACGTTGTACGCATTTTTTGGGAGTTGGCTATATAGTGTACCCGAGAGAAACAAAAGCGAAAAATTACTGTGCTTCTAGTATCCATCATTGCGGATGCTGATGACAGGCATAAGCCTCCTCAATGAGTTGCAAAAAAATCTTCAAATCTTCAGCGACAATAAAAAGGGAATACCAACAGTCTAATAACAAATGCGCTAACTATCATCAAACGTGACTGAATTTTTTAACTGACAAAGGTATGTATATGAAACTTTCACACCTATCACTCTCAATTCTTTCTGCCTTAGCCTTGACCGCTTGTGGCGGTGGTGGCGGCAGCGACCATACAAAGCCAGATGATGGCGCAAATAAACCGGTTCAACCAGAACCCTGTTCAACCAGAAAAGCCTCAAGAGCCAGAATTAACCGTTGTTGACCCTACTCAGAATAACGTAGTAGTGGCTTTTGAATTGGATAAAAAGCCTAGCGTTGGTGAGTTAACTTATATTCGCCAAAAAGATTCTAAATTTAACATCAATGCTGAAAACCAAGGCTTGAATTCAGCAGCGACAGCAATGGTAAGCTTACCTTTAGAATCACAAAACCCGCATTTGACCAACATTGTATTAGGTAACTTAAAAAATACCCAAATAGCGCAATTTGCAGGTTCTAATAAACAAAACTTTAAAGATAAAGAAAGTCTACAAACAGAAAATGTAAAATATCATAAAGATAGCATTCAAAAAATAGTGAAAGACTATGCTTATCTAAATGGACGCTATAGTGGTCTTGGTGATTTTGGCAATACACAAGGCTTAGACAAAGAAATTAAAGATGCCATTATAAGGAATTAAGCCATATGTTACGGCGCTTAATGAGTATGCCAATGCAAAACAAGCACTTGATGAAAAAGTTGCAAAAGATGGTGTGACTGCGGCATCTGCAGAAATTGACATATTAAAAGAAAAAATTGGTGACCTTAACGACTTAACAGCTAGGGCTGATGATAAAAAAGCACCAGAAAAAAATGCTAGTATTTTAGGAATTAAATTAGTCTCAGTTGATTTCCAAAAGCTTAAAAAAGAAGCTAAAAATGGTAAGGATGTTTTAGTTAATGACGGAGCAGCACTAAAACTACCTAGCATTGACGTTAAAAGTTGGGAAAATTTTGCAGTTAAATATAGTAATTTAAAATAGAAACAAGACTAAAAATAGCGAAAACTAACAAAATGGCATATACAATTGAAATCCGACAAAAAGCAATGGCGTACTGGGACAAATGCAAAGACATTGACCAAGTAATACAAGCCTATGGCATATCATGCTCAGCACTATACAGCTGGAAAAAACTCCAAAGAGATACAGGTGAACTTAGCGCCCAATCTCAAGGCACAAAACCAAGAAAAATAGACCGTGAACAACTTAAAACCTATGCAGAACAACACAATGATGCCTATTTATTTGAAATAGCAGAACACGTTGCCTGTACACCACAAGGCATATTTTATGCACTAAAATCAATCGGTATGACACTTAAAAAAAGACCACGACCTACAAAGAACAAGACCCAATCAAAGTAGAAAACGATCTAACCAAGCTTGCAACCTTCAATGACCATCAAAGGGTTTATATTGATGAAACGGGTATAGATACCTACTTACATCGACCCTTTGCAAGGTCATCCAAAGGGAAAACTGTTAAAAGCACCATTAGTGGCAAAAAATATAAACGGATATCCGTTGTTGCAGGTCAAATTGGCAATAAACTCATTGCCCCAATGACTTACGAAAATACCATGACAAGTGCCTTTTTTGAAAAATGGTTTGAAGAACACTTATTACCATCATTGAGTGTTAAATCAGTGATTATTATGGATAATGCTCAATTTCATCGAATGAAGGTTCTAAAAGCGTTAGCCGAAAAATTTGGTCACGTTGTTTTGCCTTTATCACCTTATTCGCCAGAGTTAAATCTAATCGAAAAGCAGTGGGGCAATCTTAAAAGTATTTACGTAAAGTTTTA
>NZ_LWHB01000094.1 GCF_001889065.1 Suttonella ornithocola
CTTTTTCTTTGGCGGAAACGGCGGCAGATATTCAAATAGCCCCTCCTTTTGTGCAAAAAACGCGTAAAGGCGGATATGACGGCAAAGGCGTGCAAGTCATTCGCCAATCAGACGATATGTCATCATTATGGGATGTGCCAAGTGTGATTGAAACGCTGTGTCCAATTGAAAAAGAAATTGCAGCGATTGTAGCGGTTGATGCCAATGGGCAGCAAAAGCTTTATCCATTAGTAGAGATGGTTTTTGATGAAGCCTTAAATTTGGTGGATGTGGTGCAAATGCCTGTGCAGCTATCTGATGAAATAATTGCTGAAGCGGAAAGATTAGCGCTAAAAGTCGCTACCGCTTTTGGAAAAGAAGGGCTATATGCGGTAGAAATGTTTGTTACCCAATCTGGAGAAGTTTGGGTGAATGAAACGGCTTGTCGAGTGCATAACAGTGGGCATTTGACGATTGAGGCTTGTGTTTGTTCTCAATTTGAACAAATGTGGCGGATATTAGCGCAGCAGCCATTAGGCGAAACAACCGCATTATCATCGGCAGCAATGCTAAATTTGGTTGGCGGAAAGCGTCAGCAAGGCGAGGCTAGGCTTTCACATTTAGATGATTTATTACGTCAGCCTAGAGTATATGTTCATTGGTATGGAAAAAATGAAGTTCGGCCGGGGCGTAAAATGGGGCATGTAACGCTAACAGCAGAACAATCCACGGCATTACCAACAATGATACAATCTATCAAACCTTTTTTGAGCGTGGAGGCGAAATCATGAATGAGCAATCTTTTCCAAAAATCGGTATTGTGATGGGAAGCGATAGCGACTTACCTTTGATGAAAGCAGCAGCGGATGTGTGTGAGCAGTTTTCTGTGGCGTATGAGCTAACCATTGTATCGGCGCATCGTACGCCAGAACGCTTAATTCAATACGGAAAAACCGCTGCTGATAGAGGTTTGCGCGTGATTATTGCAGGTGCCGGTGGTGCAGCCCATTTGCCTGGAATGTTAGCATCGGTAACCGCTTTACCAGTAATTGGAGTGCCCATTTTATCGCGTAATTCTATTGATGGTTGGGACAGTATTTTATCTATTTTACAAATGCCTGCGGGTGTACCAGTTGCCACTGTTGCCTTAAATGGCGCAGAAAATGCGGGATTATTAGCGCTTAGAATGTTGGCGATGTCAGATAACCCTTTAAGAGAAGCCTTAACACACGATCAATTAACCCGCAAAGAAAGTGTATTAGCTAAAGCAGAAGCCTTAAAAACGGATTATTCCTGTCAGTTTTAAGCATTATTTTTAAGATTTAAATATCGCCATTTTTAAGAAAATGGAAAAGATTTATTCAATAAAATTATTACGCCACAATAGCTTAATGGTTTGGGTGGCGTTAATCTTTTCCTCAATACATGGCAAATCTTTGCCGTTTGTTTTTTACTATTTGTGATTTTAATCACGGTTTGGGTAGTGTTTTATCAAAGCCGAAAAGCGCTAGTGTTAACCGATAAAGGTTTCTATTTTTCTAAAGCCTTACTCCCGTATTACATGTATCCTTGTGGCTATTTGCGTTGGGAAAATATCCGAGCAATGCAATACGAGGCTAAGCGGCATTGGTGGCAAACCAATATTTTACTGATTACTTATCCGCATGAGGCTTTATTGCCCGTTTTACCCAAAAAGAATGACCCAGCCGAGCGTATTTTTAACAATGACAATCTTATTCAGGCTTGCTTACTGATAGGGAATTTAAAGAATGGCGATGGTGTTGCACAGGAGTTGATGAATAAGTGGCAAGCAAAGTGTCCTGACTATCAAAATCTTTCTTTACCGCCACCGCCCACATGGAAAGATTACATTTCTAAATCTTTTTGCGTTGCAATGCTAGGTTTAATTATTATTGGTTTCGCTATCATTATTTATTTGCATAATTAAAATATGACTCTAGACTAACAGGTTGTTTCTGCTAAGTTTAGAGCTTATTGTATTATTCCTGATTAAGGTAATTGAGGGCTTGTTGGTGTAGTGCCGGATTAGCAGTGGCGAGGATGTCTCCTTTGCTATTCAGGGTAAGCGAATTGCCATGCCAGTCTGTGATCATTCCGCCGGCCTTTTTAACAATAAGGATGAGCGGTAGATAGTCGTAAGGTTTCATATCAGATTCAACGACAAGATCAATCCAACCAGCGGCTAGCATGGCATAGTTATAGCCGTCGCCAGTATAGCGTTGTAGGCGAACAGCATTGCTTAAGGCTTGGAAGGCAGGGAGCTCTTTTGCGCTAAACATATCGAGACTAGTGGTATAGCAAATACTTTCTGAAAGCGTTTGAGTATGGGCGGTTTGAATGGGTTGTTGATTCAGTTGGGTAGTTTGTTCCGCGGTAGCCGTAAATCGTTCGTTTAAGGCAGGCATATCAATAAGGCTAATCAGCGGTTGCTCTTGATAGAGTAGCGCAATGAGCGTGCAATAGATAGGAAATCCACTAATATAGCTTTTGGTTCCGTCAATAGGGTCAAGTATCCAACGATAAGGAGAGTTTCCTGTGCTGCCGTGTTCTTCACCAATAATGGCGTGGGTGGGGTAGGTTTCTTTAATAAGCTGTCGTAGATAAGCTTCTGTTTTTTGGTCAGCAATGGTAACAGGACTTTGGTCTACTTTGTTTTGAATGGATAAGGGTTGACGAAAATAATATTGAGTAATTTTTCTTGCTTCGTCAGCAAGATGTTCTGCAAAAGTGAGGAGTTCTAGAAGATGATGGTGCATGTTTGTCTGCCTTTTTGAGGTTGAAGCGGTATTATATGCGCTCCAAAGTTTTTAGGGGAATGAGGTGTCGCGTGAATTGCTATTGATAAAGTTATCCTCTTTGGGAGATGTGATACATGGCTTTGCAATGTTGGGCGATTTGGCAAAAGCGATGCCAGATGTAAAGGTCAGTTGGGTAGTAGAGGAAGCTTTTGCGGACTTGGTCTCTGCTCATCCGTTAGTAAAAAATGTGATAGTAGTGCCACTGAGAAGGCTGCGTAAAGAAAAGCGTTGGTGGTGGTCAAAGCAATGGCGAGAAATGCGCAAGCAATTACGGACGCAGCGATATTTTAAGGTGGTTGATGCGCAAGGGTTATTAAAAAGTGCATTGTTAATGCGAATGATACGAACCGATGAGCGGATAGGATACGACAATGTGAGTGCGCGAGAACCTTTAGCAGCACTAGCTTATCATCAGTGTATTCGGGTAGAAAAAGGGTTACATGCGGTTGAGCGAATGCGATTATTGATGGGGGGCGCTTTTGATTATCAACCAGAGGGTCAAGCAGATTATGGTTTACCTTTATGGCAGCCTTCAGATACAAAGCAATTGTTATTTTTTCATGGAACAACTTGGCGGAGTAAGCAGCTTCCAGAGAAAACGTGGCATGAATTGATTAAATTGGCTAATCATGCAGGATTTAACGTAGTTTTACCGTGGGGGAATGTAGAGGAGCGAGAACGTGCGGAAAGATTAGCAAGAAGCGGTGCAAAAGTTCTCCCTAAGTTGTCTTTAGTAGAATTACAACAAGAAATTTATCGTAGTGCGGGTGTGATTTCTGTAGATACGGGATTGGGGCATTTAGCTGCTGCCTGTGGTGCACCAGTTTTAGGGATCTTTGGTCCAACGGATGCGACTTTAACTGGGATGATGGGGATACATGCTAAGAATTTATCCCATGCTAATCCGTGTATGAAAAAAGATTGCCATGTTCATGGTGGGACTGAGGAAAATAGTTGTATGCATATTTGGCAGGCTGGTGAAATTTGGGAAACGTTTTTAACATTACAGGAGTAAGTGGTATGAAACGATGGCTAATTGTCGCTGCAATTGGCGGTTTTTTATGGGTAACGCTAGGCGCAGCGACTGGACATGGTGTGCTTTTGGGGCAAGAGGCAACATGGTTTGAAAAGGCACAACGTTATCATATTGTGCATGTTTTGGCTTTATTGTGGTTAGCAGCAACGCAAACATCAAGGTTTTTATGGGTTGCTTATTTTTGGGTTGCAGGAGTAGTGTGTTTTAGTGGTTCATTGTATTTGATGAGCTTGGTAACGGGTTGGTCATCTTTGCGTTTTATTACACCGATTGGTGGCGTCTGTTTTTTATTGGGTTGGGCGGTCTTGATGGGTTTGTTGTGGCGAGAGGGGCGTAAATGAATATTGTGGTTTTAACGGGGGCGGGTATTTCTGCAGAGTCTGGTATTCAAACGTTTCGCGCTTCAGATGGCTTGTGGGAAAATCATCGTGTAGAAGATGTGGCAACGCCCGAAGGGTTTTTAAGAAATCCTGAATTGGTACAGCAATTCTATAATGCCCGCCGAGCGCAATTAAAGACGGTTAAACCAAATGCTGCGCATACTGCCCTTGCAAAGCTGCAACAAGCCAAGCAACACTCAGTGGTATTGGTTACTCAGAATGTGGATGATTTGCATGAGCGTGCGGGGGCAGAAGTCATTCATATGCATGGTGAATTGAAGAAAATTAGATGTCTTTCATGTGGGGAGGTGAGTTTCTGGGAGGAGGATGTGGATGGTTATGTTCCTTGTCCAAATTGTGGGCAGAAAGCGTGTTTACGTCCTGATATCGTTTGGTTTGGAGAAATGCCTTATTATATGGAGGAAATTGAAACAGCTTTATTAAATGCTGATGTTTTTGTCGCTATCGGGACTTCTAGCATTGTCTATCCTGCCGCGGGATTTGTGCAGACGGCAAAATGCTATGGTGCAAAAACAGTAGAAATCAATTTGGGAAAAACAGCTGCGTCGCGTTTGTTTGATGAAGGAGTATATGGTCAGGCGACAGAAGCTGTTTCATATTGGGTTGAGGATGTTTTATTTCAATGAGATTGAAAGTTGATAAAGAAAAAATTGAGGTTTTCTGTCTGATCAGAAATCTGAACGGCGCTATATGCAAGAGCGGCTTTGTGCTAGCATGACGCTTTTATTTGTGGACGGAATGCTATGTTGAAAAAGTGGGCATTTATATTGGGATTAGCTGCAATAGATATTGTGCATGCTGAAACTAAAACAATAGCAAATGATTTTTCTAAACCAGCTCCTATGGTTGTTACTGATGTTCAAAAACGTGCATTCATGCTGGGGATGAATTTATTAAGCAATCATCACTATCGAAAGCTATCTTTACAGGATGTATCAGCACCAGCATTTGACGATTATTTACAAGCACTTGATTATGGACATATTTATTTTTTACAAAGTGATATTGATGAATTTGCCCCTTTAAGAAAAGATTTGCCCAAAGCGGTGAGAAGGGGAGATTTGACTACGGCGGTGAATGTATTTGAGCGTTATCGCCAACGAGCGACAGATTTAAATAACTGGAGTTTGGAACGCTTAAAAAAACCGTTTGACTTAAAGAAGCAAGATAGCGTCAATATCCCTGATTATCGTAATCGCAAGCAGCAATTACCTTGGCATAAGTCTTTATCAGAAGTTTATCAATATCAAGAAAAACGGTTAAAAGATGCTTTGATTCGTCTTCGTTTGTCCGGTAAGGATGAAAAGCAGGCAGTTGAAAAGCTAACAAAGCGTTATCAAAATTTGCAAAAACGCTTGAATCAAATGACCATTGAAGATGTTTTTGATGTCTATATGAATGCGATTTCTGGTAATTATGATCCACATTCTAATTATCTTTCTCCACGTAATATTGAAGATTTTGATATTGGTATGACCTTGTCTTTAGAAGGGATTGGCGCCACATTAATGTCTGAAGACGATAAAATTACGATTAATGAACTGATTCCCGGTGGTCCAGCTTATAAAAGTGGGAAGCTGCATTTAAAAGACAGGATTATTGGGGTTGGACAAGGGAAGGAAGGCGAAATTCAAGATGTTGTTGGGATGCGTTTGGATAAAGCTGTTCGATTGATTCGAGGAAAAAAAGGTACTTTTGTTCGTTTGTTAATTGAACCCAGTAATCCAAGTGAACCTGAGCAAGAAGTTTTGATAGAGAGAGATAAAATCAATTTAGAAGAGCAAGCTGCGCGTGGGAAAATTGAAACGGTTACCGAAAATGGAATAACAAAGAAAATTGGCGTTATTCAGCTTCCTTCTTTCTATATGGATTTTGAAGGAGCTAAAAAACATCAAAAGGATTTTCGTAGTACTAGCCGAGATATGGCAAAGTTGATTAAGGAAATGAAAGCGAAAAAAGTTGATGGCATTATTATTGACTTACGCGGAGACGGTGGCGGCTCTTTATACGAAGCCATTCAAACGGTTGGTTTGTTTATCGACCAAGGACCAGTGGTAACGGTTAGCAGTGAAGACGGTAGTATGAATGTTGAGCGGGATACTAATAAAGGCGCGCTATGGGAAGGACCGTTGGCGGTGATGATTGATCATCAATCTGCTTCTGCTTCTGAAATTTTTGCAGCGGCTATCCAAGATTATCGCCGTGGCATTATTATTGGCAGTACTTCTTTTGGGAAAGGAACTGTTCAGACAGTTATAGATTTAAATCGCTTTGTTTCAAAGAACTCTCCAGCATTAGGAGAGATGAAACTAACCATTTCAATGTTTCACCGAATTACGGGCAGCAGTAATCAATTACAAGGAGTAGTTCCAGATGTCGTTCTTCCTTCTAGTAGCCATATTGATGATGTGGGGGAAAGAAGTATGCCGCATGCTTTGCCTTGGCGAAAAGTTCCGTCTGCGGATTTTAAATCATATCAATTAGTGAATGCAGAGATTGTGAAGTCCTTGCAAGAACAACATTTACAGCGTATGAAAACGCGTCCTGCCTTAGTTCGTTATGGGCAATATATGGATCGTGTTAAACGAGAAAATAATAAAACGGATTGGTCATTAAATTTAGATGAGCGCCGTCAGCAATATCGTCAGTGGAAATCCTATACCGAAGATTATAAGGCAGCGCAGGAAAAAGATATTCCTGCTTTGCATTCTGATGAAAAACGGCGAGAAGATATCAAAAAGCGTAATGCAGTAATTGATAATGAGGAAGATAAAGAGATTTTTGTACCAGATGTTGGGTTATATGAAGGGCTCAATATTTTCTTTAATTATATTGAGAAGCTTACAAAAACCGAACATAAAAACGCGGCTTAATTAGGAAAGGAGAAAGAATGAATACTCATGCGTTAATGGCAAATGCTATCCGCATTTTAAGTATGGATGCAGTGCAAAAAGCAAAATCAGGTCATCCGGGTGCACCAATGGGTATGGCGGATATGGCAACTGTTCTATGGCAAAAGCATTTGCGCGTCAATCCTCATAATCCTAAATGGGAAAACCGCGATCGCTTCGTGCTTTCTAATGGTCATGCCTCTATGTTGCAATATTCTTTACTGCATTTAACAGGGTTTGCCGTTAGCTTAGAGGATATTAAGAATTTTCGTCAATTACATAGCATTACTCCAGGGCATCCAGAAGTTCATGAAACACCGGGAGTAGAAACAACGACCGGTCCACTCGGACAAGGGATTGCTAATGCCGTCGGTTTTGCACTTGCTGAAGCGCATCTTGCTGAGCAATTTAACCGCGATAATCATAAAATTGTTGATCACTACACTTATTGTTTTCTTGGCGATGGCTGCTTGATGGAAGGGATTTCTCATGAAGCTTGCTCACTGGCAGGAACTTTAGGGCTTGGAAAATTGATTGTTTTTTATGACTCTAATGGTATTTCTATTGATGGTGAAGTAGAACCGTGGTTTAGTGAAGATGTTGCTAAGCGTTTTGATGCTTATGGTTGGCAAGTTATTGGCGAGATTGATGGCCATAATAGTGAAGCCATTGACCAAGCGATTCGTCAGGCAAAATCTGAAACGAATAAACCTACCATTATCATTTGTAAAACCACCATTGGTTTTGGTTCTCCACATTTAGCAGGCAGTGAAAAAAGCCATGGTGCGCCTTTAGGAGCAGAAGAAATTGCAGCAACGAAATCTGCTCTAGGATTACCAAGTGGGGATTTTGAATTACCAGAAGGGGCTAAAGAAGCAGCAGATTTGTCTGAAAAAGGTAAGCAGTGGGAAGCAGATTGGCAAGACGCGTTTTCTGCTTATGAAAAGGCACATCCTGAATTAGCCAGTGAATATCGTCGCGTAATGAAAAGGGATTTGCCAAAAGATTTCAGCGATAAAATGCGATCAGCATTAAAAGAATTACAAGCAAAAGCAGAAAAAGTTGCAACGCGTAAAGCGTCTGAAAATGCACTAAATATTGTAGCGCCATTATTACCTGAACTTGTTGGCGGTTCTGCGGATTTAACAGGCTCTAACTTAACGGCAAGTACGCTTAGCAAATCTATTTTACCGCATCAATTTGGTGGTAATTATGTGCATTATGGGGTGAGAGAATTTGCAATGGCGGCTATTATGAATGGCATGTATCTCCATGGCGGCATTCGTCCATACGGAGGAACATTCTTAGTTTTCTCTGACTATATGCGTAATGGTATGCGGATGTCTGCGTTAATGAAAATTCCAGCGGTTTATGTATTAACGCATGACTCAATTGGTTTAGGAGAAGATGGACCAACGCATCAACCTGTTGAGCAGGTATCATCTTTGCGCTTAATTCCTAATTTAAATGTTTGGCGCCCTTGTGATGGGGTTGAAACATTAGCTGCTTGGCAAAGTGCTTTGAATAATGAAACGCCAAGTGCTTTAGCACTTTCTCGCCAAGGTTTGCCGGTATTAGCACGTGATGACGCACAAATTACTGATATTGCTAAAGGTGGCTATATTTTAAAAGCAACAGAGAATGCAAAGGCTTGCTTAGTTGCTAGTGGTTCAGAAGTAGAATTAGCCATGAAAGCGGCTGAGGCTTTAGAAAAAGAAGGGATTTCTGTGCAAGTCGTTTCTATGCCGTGTTTAGATATTTTCTTAGCGCAAGAACCATCTTATCAAGAAAAGGTTTTGCCAAAAGGATTGGTGAAAATTGCTGTTGAAGCCGGCGTTACAGGGCTTTGGAAAGGAATTGTTGGCGATAAAGGAACCGTTATTGGATTAGATACGTTTGGTGCTTCTGCTCCTGCTGAACAGCTTTTTGAGCAGTTTGGCTTTACGGTTGAAAATGTCGTTGAAAAAGTGAAATTATCAGTTTGATGGTATATAGTGGCGGCTCTGAATTTTCAGAGCCGTTTTTCATTGAGAAGGAGTTATAAATTATGCGGACTTTAGCCGATATTGATGTAAAAGATAAGCGCGTATTGATGCGTTTAGATTTAAATGTGCCGATGAAAGACGGCAAAATTACCAGTGATGCTCGTATTATGGCAGCATTACCAACGATTAAATTAGCGTTGGATAAAGGTGCAGCGGTTTTAATCATGGCACATTTTGGTCGGCCAACAGAAGGCGAATATGATGAAGCGTATTCTCTTGCGCCAGTAGCGAAATATTTAGGGGAAAAGCTTGGACAAGAAGTGCCTTTAATCAAGGACTATTTAGAAAACCCACCAAAAGTTTCTCCAGGTGAAGTCGTTATGTTAGAAAACGTACGCTTTAATAAAGGTGAGAAGAAAAATGATCCTGAGCTTGCTAGCAAGTATGCCGCGCTTTGCGATGTGTTTGTGAGTGATGGTTTTGGTGTAGTGCATAGAGCGCAAGCCTCTACGGTCGGCGTTGCTGAAAAAGCGCCAGTTGCTTGTGCAGGTTTATTGGTACAAAAAGAAGTTGAAACACTTGAGAAAATCTTGAAAAATCCAGCACGTCCGATGATGGCGATTGTGGGTGGTTCAAAAGTATCAACAAAATTATTGGTTCTTAAAGCCCTTTTAGAAAAAGTCGATACTTTAATTCCAGGGGGCGGTATTGCCAATACTTTCCTTGCTGCTCAAGGCTATAGCGTAGGTAGTTCACTTTATGAACCCGATTTATTAGAAGAAGCCAGACAAATGTTAGCTTCAGCAAAACAGCGTGGCGTTAATATTCCACTTCCTGTTGATGTGGTAGTTGGCACAGAGTTTTCTGCGGATACGAAAACACAGACTAAATCAGTAGAAGATGTCGCACCAAATGAAATGATTTTAGATATTGGTCCTGAAACCGCGGCAAATTACGCGCGCATGATTGCTGAAATGAAAACGATTGTGTGGAATGGTCCGGTTGGCGTGTTTGAAATGGAACCTTTTGCAGAAGGAACCAAAGTCATGTGTGATGCAATTGCAAAAACACCTGCTTTCACTTTCGCTGGCGGTGGCGATACGATTTCTGCGATTGGTCAGTTTGGTATTGAAGATAAAGTTGACTATATTTCAACTGGTGGCGGTTCAATGCTTGAGTATTTAGAAGGTAAAGCTTTACCAGGTGTTGAAGTTTTAAAATAGGATTAGTTATGAACTAATAAAAAAGCACGCTTAAGCGTGCTTTTTTATTATAGTCAACTTCCCAAAAATGCATACAATGTTAACTTAATATCTATAGTCAAAGGCTAATAAAAGAGTCACAGAAATTATAGTGCAATCATCTAAAACCCAACCCAATCCAAAGCAGATAAAAGAATAAAGTATCAATACAATCCATCCGCCATTCTTTGCGTATTTGTTTAATCCAAGCCCACATCTTTTCAATAGGATTTAAGTCTGGACTATAAGGGGGTAACCAAACTATCTCATGCCCATGCTCTTCAATGATTGCTTGAATATCACTGCGTTTATGAAAAGCGGCATTGTCCATGACAATTACACTGTTTTTAGGTAACTCAGGTAACAGTGCTTCTCTCACCCAATGAGAGAAAATATCGCTGTTAATAGAACCATCATATAAGCGTAAGGCAAAYAATCCAATCTATC
>NZ_LWHB01000095.1 GCF_001889065.1 Suttonella ornithocola
GGACAATGCCGCTTTTCATAAACGCAGTGATATTCAAGCAATCATTGAAGAGCATGGGCATGAGATAGTTTGGTTACCCCCTTATAGTCCAGACTTAAATCCCATTGAAAAGATGTGGGCTTGGATTAAGCAAATACGCAAAGAATGGCGGATGGATTGTATTGATACTTTACTCTTTTATCTGCTTTGGATTGGGTTAGGTTTTAGATGATTGCACTATAAAGTAAGCACATGTATTATTACTGGAATAGCGATCTAATTTCTGTGACTATTTTATTAGCCTTTGACTATAGCTAAAAAAACTAGATATATAGCCAAATCAGCTAAAAACGGAACTTTCTATAAACCCTACCTAGCTACTTCTGGCGGTAAATAACGTCCCATTTTTTAGCTGATTGCACTATAACATACCCTATGGATTTACACATCTTTACTCATATGCGTCTCTATTCATTAGATCTCAGGAAAAAAGTAATCGCAAAACTAGCAGAAGGATATTTGGAGACCTTTGCAAAACCCCTAAAAATAGAGAAATTTCAATTTTTCAAATTTTGAAAATATATTAAAATCATATCGTTAATTTTTCTACTAGTAGTAAAATTAGTGTAAAACGGAATTTTGCAAAGGTCTCAGATAGTATTGATACTTTGTTTAGAATATGTATGTAATGTAAGATTTTAGCTATAATAGCTTGATTGGTCAATTTATCCCCAAATTACTCCCCTTGAGATAAAATTTATATTCGGCTGCGTTTGTACTTCAAAGTTGAATTTGCCTGATAATATTTTCAATAAATCTGCATTACCGGCAACAATAAGCTTTTCTTTTTCATTTAGATATTTAAGTGCTTGTTCTAAAGAATTAGCAGCTTCAATTTTTGCTTTTGCTGTAATTTGTAATAGATATTCTATTTCTGTAAGCTCGGCGGGTTGCTGATAATCAAAAGTTTGGATATGAGTATCTATTTCTTTTGGGGAATGTAGCAATGTTTCTAGTGTTATAGTTGAAATATGCTCAAATAATTTTTCACGTAAAAGAGCTTTACGCAAAATTACCGGAGGATCAACTTCTTCAGGAGTGAGTAAGTAGTGTTTATATGCTAATTTCTGTCCTAAGCGAATATTTCCACTATTTCGAGCTAACCATGGAGAAGCTAATAGACCGGCTAGAACTGGAGAAAGCCATATAATTTGATTAGGTGCTAACCAAATGAGGGCAGAGAGAGGTAAAATACCTGCAATAACATATCTAATCGTATGGTATATGGCTTCTTTCCAAGACATTAATTTACCAGCTCTGTTTTGAGTTCGCCAACCGCTATCTCTTCCTAATAAGATATCAAATACATGATGTGTTTGGATAAGCATCATCATAGGTGCATATAAGGTAGAAAGTAATAATTCAAGAAGGAAACCTTTTGTTAGTGCTTTTCCTCCACCAAACATTTGTCTTTTGTTTGGAAGTATTAGATTTATTAGCCACCCAAAGAATTTAGGTAATAATAGTAATCCTAATGCAATAAAAAACAAACTTTGCATTTTTTTGGCATCAAAGGTTGGCCAGTCAGGAAAAAGCTGATACGCAACGGGAAAGTATTCTGGTTGAATAAAGAGTGCTTGTGCAGTAATCAACATGCCTACTAGCATCATTAGCATCCATATTGGACTCATCACATAACTTAAAATTCCAATAGCAAAATGTACTCTATTTGGCCACCTTAAGCCTTTAGCTGTAATAATTCCTAGATGCTGTAAATTACCCTGCGCCCAACGTCTTTCTCTACCAGTAAAATCTTCTAGTGTTGGTGGAAGCCCTTCATAGCTTCCACTTAAATCTGGATCCATTCTGACTGCCCAACCACGGCGGCACAACAATGCTGCCTCTACAAAGTCGTGACTTAAAATATGTCCGCCAATAGGTACTCTACCTTTTAATTCTGGCAATCCACAGCTTTCGGCAAAGGCTCGACTACGAATAATTGCGTTATGCCCCCAATAGTTGCCGTCAGCACCTTGCCACATAGCAACACCTCTAGCAATAACTTTGCCATAAAGTGCTCCTGCAAATTGGATAGATCGAGCCAATAAAGATTCACCACCAATAAGACGAGGCATGCTTTGTAATAAGCCAAGCCTAGGGCTAGCATCCATGCGAGCAATCATTTTTACAATGGTTTCTGCGCTCATTAGACTATCAGCATCAAGCATCAGAATATAGTCATATCTAGCGCCCCAGCGTTTGATAAATTCTTCAATGTTACCAGATTTTCTAGCTATATTTCTTCTTCTTCTTCTATACCAAACAGGCAAGGGAGACTTTTGCCGTAATAGTTGAAAAGCTACTGTTTCTCGTATCCAAGCATCTGCATTTTGTGTGTCAGAAAGAATAAATATTTCGCATCGATTAGCGACTGTTGTAGTGCTTAGTGATTCTGAAATCGCTAATAATGCGGCTCCGGTCATCTTAGGATCTTCTCCATAAACCGGCATCAGAATAGCAACTTTTCCCCCTTCAGAAGAAGCTTGGTTTTCTCTGCGAATCATAGGAATAAGACCTGCTAGTGTGCCTGTAGCAGAAAAGCTTACCCAATAAAAAGTAATGGAAAATAAAATCAATAAAATCCACTGCAAAAAGGTATGCTGCTTCCCCATAGCGGCTTCCATTTGCCATACACCATAGGTTCCAATCAATAGCGCCCCAATAAATGCTAATATCCTGCCTAAAAATACTCTCCAAGACCAAGGAAGTTTGGCACGAATGGGTTTTTTGCGTAAATTTTGCACTGGCATTGATAGCGGTGCTTCTGGTGGAATAGCGCTTATTCTGCTGTCCATCGATACATCCATGTTTCTGCTACAGGTTCGCTATTTTCTGATAGACCGGCTTGAAGTTCAGCAGCTTGTCCTTTATCGGCTCTATATTCAAAACTTGCTCGTAAAATATTTGAATTAGGTAAGAGAAATATATGGGAAGATGGAATTTCACCTTTACTTGCTGTAGCTGTAAAAGTCAGTTTGTTTGGTTCAATGGTTTTTCCGTTAGGAAATGTATAATCAATGGAAACTGTGTAGGCTTTTGGATCGTTTACAGATTTCCCAATTCTTGTCGAGATGATTTTCGCTCGAGTGCTAAAAATAGCCCCTTGTTGAGACCAGATTAAATCATAATTGTATTCATACTTTTGTCCAGTTTTTAAAGGTTCAGCACCATTCCAAAATGTAATAATATTATCGTTAAACTCGCTATCAGTTGGAATTTCAATAAGAGAAACATTGCCTTTCCCCCAATCACCAAGTGGTTCTACCCACGCAGAAGGGCGTTTTTCATAGCGCGCCTCGGCATCTTCAAAATCCACAAAGGTACGAGCGCGTTGTAATAGTCCAAAACCTTTTGGATGATTATCTAGAAAAGCAGAAAATTGTAAAATTGTTGGATTAGATAATGGTCGCCATAAACGTGCGCCTGTTCCTGTAAACATGGCTAATCCATTGCTATCATGAACGGCATTTCGATAGTCATCGATATTTTTTCGACGAGTCGGACTAAAGTAGTACATAGAAGTGAGCGGTGCGATACCATAACTCACGATGTCTCTACGCGGAAATAATACACATTTAATAATAAAAACAGTATCAGCACCGGGAATAATTTCAAAGCGATAAGCTCCTGTGATTGATTTACTTTCTAATAAAGCATCAACCTTGATAGATCGAGCGCCTAAGGCTGGACGATAAACCCAAAATTGACTAAATCTTGGAAATTCTTCTCCTTCAGGATTAGCTGTCTTTATGGCTAAGCCTCGAGCCGATAATCCATATAATGTATCTCTTGCCACTGCTCGGAAATAGCTTGCTCCTTGGAAGACCGCAAATTCGTCGCCAATATCTTCGTTATTAATAGGAAAACGTAGTCTAAATCCTGACCAGCTCAATCCTGCCTTATCAATATCATTTAATTGTAAGTTGTCATGAACAAATAATTTAGGATCAAAATCAAAAACTTCTGGAGTAAATAAAATTTCTTCTGATTTTCCATCAGAATTTACAATAAAAATTCTTACTCTATCTTGATAGTAGCGACCCGGTGGTAATAAGTCCATTCCAAAGCCGTTTCCACCTTGCAGTAATGGATCAGCAGAGCGCTTAAATCTAATTCCTCTATAGCGATCATAGCTTAAGTCTATGAAAGGTCCTGCCATTTTTAGTTTATCTTCTTTATAATCACTTTTTGAGAGTTCTTTCGCTAAGACAGCAACTTGCTCAAAGTTATGTGTGGCAGCTTTTTCAACTAAAGGTATTTTAGGATTTGTAGACGTAGCTGTTTCTTCAGCGATAGCTTTATGCATCAAAGCCGCACTCACTAAACTACCCGCAACAAAATCTCTTCTTTTCATTTTCTAAATACCTACATGAAGTGTAAAGCCTAAAATTATACCCTCTATTTTTAAAAAAATTAAAAACTATATTTCTTGAAAATATCGCTAAGTAGCATCTTTTTAGAGATACGATAAAAATAGGTGGGTAAAAATAAAAAGTCTTTAATCCATGCTAAAATAATTCAATTTTATATTGATAGCCAGAAATAATGAGCCGAACAACGAATCTTATTTGGATAGATTTAGAAATGACAGGTCTAGATCCTCAGATAAATGAAATTATCGAAATTGCAACGATTATTACAGATGCGCAGCTAAATATTTTAGCAGAAGGACCTGTTATCGCTGTTTCACAGCCTGATGAAGTTATAGATAATCTTGATGATTGGAATAGAGATTATCATGGTAAATCAGGATTAATTGATAGAGTCAAAAATAGTACTATTACAATGGAAGAAGCGCAAAATCAAACTTTAGCTTTTATTGAGCAGTATGTTGACTATAAAAAATCGCCCATGTGCGGTAATAGTATTTGCCAAGATCGTCGATTTATGGCGCGCCAGATGCCAAAGTTAGAGCAGTATTTTCATTATCGAAATTTGGATGTTTCTACTTTAAAGGAGCTTGTAGCACGTTGGTATCCTAATTTTCTTTATCAGAAAAACAGTACGCATCAAGCACTTGAAGATATTCGAGATAGTATTGAAGAGCTTCGCCATTATCGTCGACATATTTTTATTTCATCTTAAAAAGTTATGAAACAAAAGCATATCTTAATTATTGAAGATGAACCGGCTATTTGTAAGCTTATTCGTTTTGGACTGGGTAATATAGTCAAATCAGCTAAAAAACAGAACGTTATCTACCGCTAGAATGGTTAGATAAGGGCTATAGGATGTTTTGTTTTTTAGCTGATTGCACTATAAATATAGTTTCTCTGAAGTAGGAAGTTTATTAGAAGCCCAATCTTTTCTTGAAACTCATAGACCAAATGTGATTTTGCTTGATTGGATGCTGCCAGATGGTAGCGGAATACAATTATTAAATCGTCTTAGACAAGATCCTCGCCATCAAGATTTACCGATTATTATGTTAACAGCGCGTAGTGCAGAAGCTGATATTAGCAAAGGGTTAGACAATGGCGCTGATGATTATATTACTAAGCCCTTTTCTGTTGCAGAATTGAGCTCTAGGATTAGGGCACTTTTGCGTCGTGTGAGTAAGGAGAACGAATCAAAGCATCTGATTTGGGAAGCTATTCGCATGGATTTATCGGCATTTCATGTCTATTATCACGATAAACCTATTAAACTTCATCGCCGTGAATTTTCTCTACTAAAAACTTTTCTAGAACAAGCAGGAAAAGTATTGTCTCGTGAACAATTATTAGATAAAGCTTGGGGAGAAGAAGCTGAAATTGGTGATCGTGCGGTAGACGTTTCAATTCGTCGATTACGAAAAGCATTTGAGGAACATAATTATAAATTACCTCTAATAACTATTCGTGGAATGGGTTATCGTCTTGATAAACCTGCTTAATGTATGATTGAGGATAGGCGTATGAAAGTCATTTTATCTCATGGTAGGGGAGGAAGCTCTAAAGATAAGTTGATAGTTTATTTAAGGAAAACTGCGGAAAATCTTGGTTGTAAAACGCATTGTGTAGATGATCATGATATTCAGGAAGAGCCTGATACGCGTGCGCAACGATTAATAGACTTAATTAAGCAATCCGATGACTCAGTAGCGACTATTTTGGTGGGTTTTAGTATGGGAGGATATGCTTCTGTTTTAGCGGCTGAGCAATGTCTGCAAGTAAGAGGGTTATTTCTTATTGCACCAGGATTATATTTGCCTAGGTATAATCAGCGTAGATATCGTAATGATTTTATTAATACGGAAATTATTCACGGTTGGTCAGATGATATTATTCTTTATGAGCATTCTCTACGTTTTGCGCGAGAAAATAATGCCGCGCTTCATTTATTGCCAGACGGACATATGTTGTTATCACAGCTCAATAGAATCAAGCAATTATTTACGGATTATTTAACTCGCATAAAAGAGAAATACTAATCCAAAATTTTGACAATATACCTATAAAACTACCAATAATTGAATATAAGGAGTTTTATAGGCAAATATAAATTTATTTAGTAATATTTTTACTAATTTTATCTAATAAACCGTTAACCAATTTATAGCCATCCTCACTACCGTATTGTTTAGCCAATTCGATGGTTTCATTGATAGTAACTGTTGGATGAATATCTGGTCGTTCCCTAAATTCATATAAACCAATCCAAAGAACAGCACGCTCTACTGGATCTAGCGTAGAAGGTTTACGAGACATATCTTGAGAAATTTCTTTATCTAATATTTCAGAATTATTAACAATATAATCCCAAGCTTGATCAAGATATGCCTGTTCAATATCTCCATGAATGGCTAATCCTTCTATTTGATTATGCCATACTTCTATCGGATTGTTTCCGCTAATTTGCCATTGATATAGTAGTTTTAGTAATTGATGACGAGCTTGCGTTCGAGCTAAAATCGCTTGTCGTTTTAAATTTGGTCGACTCATTTTTGAATTTTTCCTAATAGGCTTACCATTTCAAGCGCTGCCATTGCAGCATCATGACCTTTGTTTCCAGCTTTGGTTCCCGCTCTTTCGATAGCTTGCTCAATGTTATTTGTTGTTAGTACGCCAGTAATTACTGGGATATCATATTTTAGCGCAACTTGGCTAAGTCCTTTAGCTTGCTCATTGACGACAACGTCAAAATGAGCTGTTCCGCCTTTGATAACAGCACCTAAGGCAATAATAGCTTGATATTTTTCAGTTGCTGCGCAGCGTTGAGCGCAAATAGGTAGTTCATGAGCCCCCGGAACATAATAAATATCAATATCTTCAGCTTTAACGCCATGT
This sequence comes from Suttonella ornithocola, assembly GCF_001889065.1. Classification (GTDB taxonomy): domain Bacteria; phylum Pseudomonadota; class Gammaproteobacteria; order Cardiobacteriales; family Cardiobacteriaceae; genus Suttonella_A; species Suttonella_A ornithocola. Next base: position 7,308 of record NZ_LWHB01000095.1, read on the forward strand.
CGAATAAGTGTATCGATAGCGGCAGACTCAAGTTTATTTACGATAAACTCATTAAATCGAGAGCATAAAATGGCATAGCGTGCATTAGAAGCATCTGTAAAAGTGCCTTCAATACGATTAATTGTAGTCATGTTAAGATTCCTTGTTGCTATTTAAAAATTCTAAAACTTCTAGCTGATAACCAGATAATCCAGTAAATTTATAGGGTGCTGATAGAAGTCGCATTTTTCTTACCCCTTGGTCAAGCAAAATTTGGGCACCTATACCATAGGTTCTTAAGTCTTGCTCTTGTTTTCGTTTGGGAAGGGGAGTGTTATGTGCAAAAGCATACATTCGATTGAGAATGTCTGTGGTGGTTTGACCATCATCTAGGATAACAATAATGCCTTCTTTTTCATTTGATAAACGCGCTAATGCATCATCTAAACGATAATGACGTTCTGATAGTTCGGCGCTAAATAAATCAGATAAGGTATTTTGAACATGTACACGGACAAAAGTCGGTTTTTCTGACTGAATTTTACCTTTAACTAACGCATAATGAATGCTTTTATCAATAATGCTTTGATAGGCAGTTAAGGTAAAAGTTCCATATTTAGTCGGTAGCTCACAAGTAGATAATTGGATAATTGTTTTCTCTCTAGAGAGGCGATAAGCAATTAAATCTGCAATCGTTCCAATTTTTAGGTGATGCTTTTGTGCAAAGGCTTCTAAATCAGGACGGCGTGCCATCGTTCCGTCTTCTTTTAATATTTCACAAATAACGCCAGCGGGTTCATAGCCAGCTAGGCGAGCAAGGTCAGTACTGGCTTCTGTATGTCCAGCACGGACTAAAACGCCGCCATCTTGAGCCGTAATAGGAAAGATATGCCCTGGTTGGACGATATCTTTAGGGCTTGCATTTTTTGCAACAGCCGCAAGGATGGTATGCGCTCGGTCTTGTGTGGAAATACCAGTGGTAACGCCTTGAGCCGCCTCGATAGATACAGTAAAAGCTGTTGAGTAGGCAGCAGTATTGCATTCAGTTTGTGGGCGTAATCCTAGTTGCGCTGCACGCTCTTTTGTAATGGTAAGACAAACTAAACCTCTTGCATGTTTCACCATGAAGTTAATGGCTTCAGGCGTGATATGTTCAGCAAGAACAACTAAATCTCCCTCGTTTTCTCTATCTTCGTCATCCATAAGGATAATGGGCTTGCCAGCAGAGAGATCAGCAATAATTTCTTCAGTTGTATTTAAAGGCATTATGCCTCCCTTTTAAAATCCATAAGAGATGAGTTTTTCAACGGTTAGATTTTCATTATCCGCTTGTATTAGTCGTTCAATATAACGAGCAATTAAATCGGCTTCTAAATTGACTTGTTGACCAATCTGGTAGTTTTTTAATGTGGTACGCTCAAGGGTATGGGGAACTATATTAACGCTAAATTGTTGATGTTCAACTTGGTTAACAGTAAGGCTCACACCATCTATGGTGATAGAGCCTTTTTTAGCAATATAGCGAGAAATTTCTTTAGGGGCTTCAAATGTTAGGCGTTCACTACGAGCATCAGAAAAGCGTTCTAACAAAATACCAATACCATCTACATGACCACTAACTAAATGTCCACCTAGAGGCGTGCTAGGCGTTAGTGCTTTTTCTAGATTTACACTATCACCAATTTCTAATGTTCCTAATGTTGTTAGAGATAGTGTTTCAACAGAAACATCGGCAGTAAAGCTTTGGGCATCCAGTGCAATGACGGTTAAACAAACGCCATTCACTGCAATACTGTCGCCAATTTGGCAATGAGAAAAGTTAAAATGCTCTGAATGAAAAGTTAAGCTTTGGTCTTCTTCGTGATACTGACGAGAAGTAAGTATTCCTGTCGTTTCAATAATCCCAGTAAACATATATTGATTATCCTATTGGCTCAAGAGTGATGCGACAGTCATTCTCAATAACGAGACTATCTGTTATTCGATATTGGATTTTATCAGATAAGCAAGTTAGAGGGGGAATCTGTAAAAGTGGGCGTGCTTTTGCGCCTAAAAAGGTTGGGGCAAGGTAGAGAATAATTTCATTGATTAGTTTTTCATTTATCAATGCGCCACCTAAAGCAGCACCTGCTTCAACATAAATATGATTGATACCTCTTTCTCCTAAATATGTGATTAGTTCTGATAAAGGTACTTTCCCTTGTGCATTAGGTTTGAAAGGAATGATTTCTGCCTGTTTAGGGTAAGAGGGAAAGTTCTTTGTTTGTGTGGTTACAATTAGAACTGGTCCAAGCTCTGAAAATATGGCGGCATTGGTAGGAGTTTTTAATTGGCTATCAATAATTACTCGTAAAGGATTCGTGCGAGGTAATACCGTTGGGTAACGGGCGGATAATCTTGCATTATCTATGAGAATGCTACCGGTTCCAGCTAAAATCGCATCTGCTTGTAAGCGATGATAATGGACGTCTTTACGAGCAGCTTCACTGGTAATCCATTGACTTTCCCCATTAGCCAATGCTGTTTTACCATCCATACTAGCTGCCAATTTTAGGGTTACCCAAGGTTTATGTGTTTTTATGCGATAAAAAAACGTACGATTAAGCGCATAAGCTTCTTTCTCTAAGACGCCAAGAGTTACATCAATACCGGCTGTCTTTAGTTTAGCGATACCTTTACCTGCAACCAAGGGATTCGGATCACTGATGGCAATAACAACGCGAGCAGGTTGTGCAGCAATCAGCGCATCAACACAAGGTGGTGTTTTTCCATAATGTGCGCATGGTTCTAAGGTGACATAAATGGTTGCACCATGTGCATTATTGCCAGCAATTGTTAAAGCATGGATTTCTGCATGTGCTTCACCCGCTTTTGCATGATAGCCACCGCTGATGAAATGGTTATCTTTTACAATGACGCAACCAACACGTGGATTCGGTGCGGTAGAAAATTGACCACGAGCAGCTAAATCTAATGCATGGCGCATCCAATAAATGTCATGAGAGGAATTTGTGGTCATGAATTGGTTAACTATCTAGCTCTTCAATAGTTTTTCTAAAAGCTTCAATGTCTTCAAAGCTAAGATAAACGGAAGCAAAGCGAATATAAGAAACATGGTCGATATTTTTTAATCCTTCCATAACCCATTGACCAATTTGTTTTGACGGAATTTCTCGTTCCCCAGTTTGTCGCATTTGTGTTTCAATATGCTCAATAAGAGCAGAAATTTGTATTGCGCTTACGGGTCTTTTTTCACAAGCGCGTAGTAGTCCTGCACGAAGTTTTTCTTGCGAGTAACTTTCACGATTGCCGTTTTGTTTAACAACCGTGGGAATAGAAATTTCAGCAACTTCAAAAGTTGTAAATCGTTCACCACAGTTTGGATTTAAGCATTCGCGCCGTCGACGAATTTTGTTTCCGTCGGTTAAGCGCGAATCTATGACTTTAGTATCGTGATAATTACAAATAGGGCAGTTCAAGCCTTATCCTTTATATACAGGGAATTCAGCACACAAATCACTAACTTTTTGGCGAACAGCAAGAATGGTTTCTTCGTTGTCCACGTCATCTAAGATATCACAAATCCAAGTAGCGACTTTTTTCGACTCAGCGATGCCAAATCCGCGAGTAGTAATTGCTGGTGTACCAATACGAATTCCGCTAGTAACAAAAGGCGATTGAGGGTCATTTGGAACAGCGTTTTTATTAACCGTAATATGGGCACGGCCTAAAGCAGCATCGGCGGCTTTTCCGGTAATTCCTTTGTTAATTAGACTAACCAACATTAGATGATTTTTGGTTCCACCAGAAACAACATCGTAACCTCGAGCATTAAAAACTTTTGCCATGGCTTTGGCGTTTTCTATGACTTGTTCTTGATAGGTTTGGAAAGAAGGATCAAGTGCTTCAAGAAATGCAACGGCTTTTGCAGCGATAACATGCATCAATGGTCCGCCTTGAATGCCGGGAAAAATAGCTGAATTAAGTTTTTTCTCAATTTCTTCATTCGCCTTAGCTAAGATAAGACCGCCACGTGGTCCACGTAGTGTTTTATGGGTTGTAGAAGTGACAACATCTGCAAATGGGACAGGGTTTGGATAAAGCCCTGCTGCAATCAGCCCAGCTACGTGAGCCATATCAACTAATAGATACGCCCCACATGAATCAGCAATAGCACGAAAACGTTCAAAATCTAGGATTTGTGAGTAAGCAGAAAAACCTGCAATAATCATTTTAGGCTTATGCTCATCTGCTAATTTTTGAATTTGATCATAGTCAATCAAGCCAGTTTCATTATTTAAACCATAGGTAATGGCATTATAAGTGCGGCCTGAGAAATTAACTTTTGCACCGTGTGTAAGGTGTCCACCATGTGCTAAATGCATTCCTAAAACGGTATCGCCTGGTTGTAGTAAGGCAAGGAAGACTGCGCTATTAGCCTGCGAACCTGAATGAGGTTGAACGTTGGCATAATCTGCACCAAATAAGGTTTTTGCACGCTCAATCGCTAAAGCTTCAACTTTATCAACGTACTCACAGCCACCATAGTAGCGCTTACCTGGATAACCTTCGGCATATTTATTTGTGAGATAACTACCTTGTGCTTCCATTACACGCGGAGAGCAATAGTTTTCAGAAGCAATTAGCTCAATGTGGGTTTCTTGACGCTTTTCTTCATCGGCTATTGCCTTAGCAATTTCATCGTCAAAACCCGCTATAGTCATGTCTTTAGTAAACATTTAGATGTCCTGTGGTGCATTGAAAAAGCGCTATCTTAAACGTTCGCTAATATTGGAGCAAGCGGTTTTATTGGGGAAGAAGAGAGCGGAAGTTTTCAGGTAATAAATCTTAGATATTTTAAAAGGAGTAGGAATTCGATAAATTTTTTATAATAACACTTTTTAATATCTCTTTTCTTTTGAAAAAATGCAGTAAATTAGAAAGTGATTTAATAAAGAAATTTTGAATTTCTAATCTCAATACCCGCTACTTTAAATAGCGGGTATTGCTTTGTAACGCGAATAAAATATAAATAGATTGATGCTTGCAAAAGCAAAAAACAAACTATAGTTCTAATTTTTTTAAACTTTTTCCTATTTTAAGGAAAAGGTAGAGAAATGGTTGAACAGCTTTCACAAAACTATAATTATCGTATTCCAGAGGCGAGCGTCGAGTCGGTAAAAAAAGCTATCGTTTATAAATTAATTTTTATCTTAGGAATTGATCCTGAAAATGCAACGCCAAGACATTGGCTAAATGCTGCGATATTTGCAGCCAGAGATTTGGTTACAGAAAGTTGGTTACGAACGCGTCGTAGCCATGTTGAACACGGAAAATGCTTGGTCTATTACCTTTCTATGGAATTTTTAATGGGTAGAGCATTTATGAACTCTTTAATCAATGAAGGGGTTTATGATGTGTTTAAAACGGATTTTACAGAACTTGGTATTGATTTAGATAGTGTTATCAATGAGGAAGAAGATCCAGGGGTTAGGTAATGGTGGCTTAGAAAGATTGGCTGCTTGTTTTATGGATTCCTTAGCAACTTTACAGATTCCTGCTATGGGCTATGGGATTCGTTATCAATGGAGAACAAGTTGAGCAGCCAGACTTATGGTTAGAAAAAGATATGGCTTGGCAATTTGTTCGCCCAAGCAAGCGTTATCCTATTCGTTATGGTGGAACTTTAAGACGATTTAAAGAAAATATTGAATGGCAACCAGCCGAAGAAATTTCTGTATTAGGCTATGATGATATTATCCCGGGCTTTGGAAGACAAACTTCCAATACGCTTAGATTGTGGACAGCTCATGCTGGTCAACAGTTTGACCTCGCAGATTTTAATAAAGGCGATTATTTTGCTGCAATGGCAGAAAAACCAATCAAGAAAATGTTTCTCGTGTTCTTTATCCAGATGACTCAACGATGTCAGGTAAAGAATTACGTTTACGCCAGGAATACTTTTTAGTTTCAGCTTCTGCGCAAGATATTGTCATCCATCATAAACAAAGATTTGGCAGTATGGATACTTTGCCAGAAAAAGCAGCAATACATTTGAATGATACTCACCCAGTATTAGCAATTCCAGAGCTTATGCGTATTTTACTAGACGAAGAAAAATATGATTGGGATACCGCTTGGGAAATGTGTTTGAAAATATTTTCTTATACTAATCATACACTAATAAGCGAAGCTTTAGAAACATGGCCGGTTGATATGATGGAACGTATCTTACCAAGACATTTAGATATTATCTATGCAATCAATGAGTGGTTTTTAGAAGGATTAAGTTAATGGGGTAGCAAAAATTCATTCTGAACTGATGAAAACCTCCATTTTTGCAGACTTTGCTGTACTCTATCCTGATAGATTTACCAATATTACTAATGGTGTTACACCTCGCCGTTGGATCAATATTGCCAATCGACCCCCTAACAGAATATACCTACTAGCAAACTGGAGAACACATTTAGAAAAGCTCAGCGTACTAAATGAAAAAATGATACCGTTGTTCTTCAATAATTAGCAGAAGTAAAGAAAAAATATAGAAAAATTAGTAGCTTAGATTTTATCGCACTTGGAAGTAAAAGTTAGCCCAGATGCACTTTTTGATGCTCAGATTAAACGTATCCATGAATATAAGCGACAAGCACCGAATGTTATGCATATTGTTGTAGATCGCTATCATCGAATTTTAGCGAATCCTAATGCAGATTGGCATCCAAGAGTCTTTATTTTTGCTGGTAAAGCCGCCAGTGCTTACTATATGACGAAAAAAATCATTCGTATGATTAATGATGTTGCTAAGATTATTAATAACGACGAACGAATCAGAGATTTAATTAAAGTAGTATTTATTCTAAATTTATAGTGTAAGTTTGGCACAATTGACTATTCCAGTCGCTGATTTATCAGAGCAAATTTTCTTAGCAGGAACATAAGCTTCAGGAACTTCTAACATGAAATTTGCCTTTAATGGTGCGTTAACTATTGGTACTCTAGATGGCGCAAACGTTGAGATTTTAGAAAAAGTAGGTGCGGATAATATCTTTATTTTTGGCAATACCGTTGAAGAAGTAGAATTTTTGCGTAAAAAAAGATATGACCCACTTCAATATATAGAATCTGATCCCAATTTAAGAAGAGTGGTAAAAAGCCTCACAACAGGGTTATTCTCTCCCGATGAACCTAATCGATATTTAGATGCTATTCAAGCGATTGGTGATTATTATCAGTTGATGGCAGATTTTAGAAGCTATGTAGATGCGCAAAATTGAGTAGACGAATATTATAAACTTCCTGAAAAATGGCAAAAAGCCGCTTTGATAAATATTGCTAATATGGGCTATTTTTCATCGGATCGTTCGATTGAAGATTATGCTAAGAATATTTGGTCTATTGAGTTGTTAAAAAAATGAGCTATCAGCTTTAGAAAATATGTAAAAAAGCCCCGCTTTCGCGGGGCTTTTACTGTAGGTTGGTAATTAATTAGTAGCCCCAGTGTTATCAGCAGCTTCTTCAAGTTTATCACCGGCTTTAGAAATATCTTGTCCTAGGCCTTTAGTAGCATTACAGCCAGCAAGAGTAAATACGCTTAAAACAGCCGCAAGAATTGCAATTTTTTTCATGATATATTCTCCATAAAAAAGTTAAAAATTCTATAATCGTTATCTATTTATTAATAAAGATGAATAAATGTCAGATTATAGTTGCATCAAGCAGTGCTAAGTATGACATGAAAACACTTTAATTTGCATTAAAAAAATGTAGAAAACATGTATAAAAATTTATTATCTCAAAAAATAAATAGCTAAAGATATATGATAAAAATGATATGTTATCTTGTCATTTTTTATTATAATGCTCAAAGATTGATGTAATTGATGTTTAAAAACAAGGAAATCCAACGTTAATGGTAATCAAGGAGATATTATGCCAACCGAGCCAATTTTTTGGAACTGGCTACTTTTATTATGTCTATTTTTAGTAATAGAAGCTTTAACAAAGTCTTTCTTTTTTATTTTTTGGGCAATCGCTCCTAGTTTATTAAGTATTATCACGTTTTTGTTCCCAAAACTGTCCTTACCTCTACAGGCATTATGCTTTAGTTTATTCTCTTGCTTAAGTATTAGCTTATGGTGGCTATACTGTTCCCTTATAAGGAAAAATAATAAGGTGCGATTGAAGTATAATACGCTTATTGGTAGGCAGTTTATGTTACAAACGCCTATTAGTCGTGGCTATGGTTATTTAGAAGTTGATGATCATTTATGGATAATTCGAGGAAAAGATTTGCCTGCTGGAGAGATTGTTATTGTGACTAAAGTATATAATCAAATCTTAGAGGTTGCTCCTATTGAATAAATGGCTTTTATTTTTATCTGTATTTTTAAGTGCTTGTATTTCAGCAAGAAATACAGATTTTCAAGAGGTTTTTGGTGGAACATTTGCGCAAAAATGGTACAAAGGCGTTGAGTATAGTATTTTTCAAACTGCACCTATAAATGTTCGCTTAATTTGGCAAGATGAAAAAGGCAAAAATTATGCGCATTTAAGTACGGCATTATTTGCCTTAGAGTCAAATGGTTTTCAAGTTGCTATGATAATGAATGCGGGAATTTATAATACCAATTACATGCCTGCTGGATTATGGATAGAGAAAGGAAAAACGCTTCGCACTTTAAATACTGAAAAAGGTAAAGGAAATTTCCATATACAACCCAATGGGATATTTTGGATTAAGCAAAATAAAGTTGGAATTACATCTACCGAAAAATGGAAGAAATCTACAATTTCTGCAGAGTATGCAGTGCAGTCGGGACCTATGCTACTTATTAACGGAGAAATTAACCCTCGATTTGTTAAGAATTTACATTCTCCTTACAAGCGTAATGCTGTTTGTGTAACGCGTAATCACTCTTTGTATTTCATTATGACTACTACCTATCGGACAGAATGGCCTAGTTTTTATCAATTAGCTGAGGCTTTAAAGCATTTTGGTTGTTATCAAGCATTATATTTAGATGGCTCTATTTCTGAATATTATATGCCAAATATTAGTCGTGGTTTTCATTGGAAACCTTTTGTTGGCATGATTGCCGTTGCCTTTAAAAAGCAAGAAGGGAAGTAAATGGATAAGTCTCCTTATTATGCTGCCTTGGATTTAGGCTCAAATAGTTTTCATTTACTGATTGTCCAATTAACAGACAATGGTATTCAAGAAGTCGATAAAATTAAGCATATGGTTCGATTAGGAGAAGGTTTAGGAAGCGATAATTATTTAAGTGAGCTTTCTATTCAAAGAGCTTTAGATGCATTACGTGAAATGAGGCAAAGAATTGCACATATTCCTTCAGAGCAGATAAGAGCCGTGGGGACGAATACTATGCGAGTGGCAGAAAATGGAGAAACATTTTTAGCACTTGCTGAACAAGCTTTAGGCGCAGATATTGAAATTATTAGTGGTACTGAAGAAGCGCGTTTAATTTATTTAGGTATTACTGAGCATAATCATTTTAAGGATCAGATATTAGTAATTGATGTTGGGGGAGGCTCAACAGAAATTATTGTTGGTAATGGAAATCATCCACAGCTTCTGCGTTCAATGAAAATGGGTTGCGCAAATATGGCTACTCGCTTTTTTCCCAAAGGAAAAATAACGAAAAATGCTGTTAAAAAGGCATTAGCTTATGTTGGTAAAACCGTTGAGCCACATATTTCAGATATTAGTCAGTATCCATGGCAGCGAGTAGTGATGAGTTCTGGCACCGCAAAAGCTGTAGAGAAAGTGTTAATAAAGTTAGGGTTAAGCGAAAGTGGCATTCATAAAGATGCTTTAAAAAAATTATTAGAGATACTAATTGATATTGGTCGAGCAGATAAATTATCAGAAAAATTAGGAATTGATGAAGCTAGAGCTTTTGGCTTTCCGGGTGGTGTATGTATTTTAGCAGCGTTATCAGATAATTTAAAAATCACTCAAGCAATTGTTAGTCAACAAGCATTGCGTGAAGGGGTTTTATTAGATTTAATGGGTAAGAGTAGGGGGATTAGTGATCAACGTTATGAGACTGTTTTTGCCATGCAAAATCGCTTTAATATTGATAAAAATCAATCAGATAGAGTTCATGAACTTGCTTTGTATTTGTTTGAAGCATTTCCTAATATCACGCCTTCACGATTTTTACCTTTATTAGGGTTTGCTGCTGATTTACATGAAATAGGCTTATCTATTGCTAGAAGTAAGCAACAAAATCATGGTGCTTATTTAATGGAAAATGCGGAAATGCCGGGATTTTCTCGACTTATGCAGCAAATGATGGCAATTTTATTGCGTGGTCAAAGAAAAAAACTTCCGATAAAGCAAATTTCTGAGCTCTCTCCTGCTTATCAAGCATTCATGTGGCAATTTGTATTTTCGTTGAGATTTGCAATATTATTATATCGATTACGCATAAAATTAAATAAGTCTGATTATCCAAAAGTTATTGTAAAAAATAATAAGATATCATTGGTCTTTTCAACTGAGTTTTTACAAGCTCGACCATTAACTGTTTCTGATTTACAGGAAGAATGTCAATCTTGGGAAGATAGTCCTTATCAATTGATAATCAATCTACCTAAAGAGGAAGAATGAATGTTATACAAACGGTACTGAATACCAAGTAATCAGGTATAAACAAAAAAAGTTTACAATAATACTCATCCAAAAAAAGATAATAAAACGATTTTTTTTTGTTTTATGCCTTAATAAAGGTCGTGCAATTAGTGCGCCCGGCCATCCACCCAGTAATGCAGCTATATGTAAGCTTGCTTCTGGTATTCTCTGATGATTATTTAAAGATGCATGTTTGTCTAGGCTATATAAAATAAAAGTTAAACCACTAATAATTAAGCTAGTCAACGTAATAGAAATAGAAATCGTTGATAAAACAGCGTAAAAAAGCATATCTAATAAGATGTAAACAGCTGTTTCAGCAAGATAGGCTTTCTTTCCCGGTAAGTCATATGGAATAGAATCGAGTAATCCACTTTCATGCCCTGATAATAAAACTCGCTTTGCATTAGTTCTAAATTCTGTCGTTTGTAGTGTAAAACATACTTGCTCGCCTTTTTTAGGGCGCTGATTTTGATAAGCAAAAGCGGAGATATGAAAAAAAATATTAGGTTCATTATTTGCTGTTTTGATAAATCCATAGCCTTTCTTATCGTTCCAATGAACAATCTCTCCATGATAAATAGGCTCATTGATTGCCGACTTAAAAAGTTTGGAAACAGCTGATTTCATTACTGTGTTTTTTCTGTTGGGTCAATATCTAAACTACGAAGTTTTCTATATAAGTTGGTACGGTCCATTCCCACGCGATTAGCTAGTTTTGCAATATTTCCATCGCATAAGCGGAATTGCTCTAATAAATATTGTCGTTCAAATTCTTCGCGCGCCTCTCTTAAGCTACGATCTTTTGGAATAAGCTGCGACCAAAGGGTATTACTATTAGGATGTTCAGGAGGAGTTAAGGCTGATTCTGCTTCTTCTGTATCAATTTCCTCTGCATCACTACGAATAAGTAACCTTTGAACTAAATTTTTAAGTTCTCTGATATTACCCGGCCAATGATGTTGTCTTAAAGCATTTTGTGCTGCTAAGGTAAAGTGCCGATAAGGTAATTGCTCAAAATCTGCAAATGCTTTACTAAAGTGTTCTAACAGTTCAGGAACATCTGCGCTATGCTCCTCAAGTGTCGGTAGGTTTAATGACGCAATGGTTAAATGATCAAATAATTCTGGCTTTAATTGCTCTCTTAGCATTGAAGCAGAGAAGCGACTAGCACAAATTAAGCGTAATTCAATATTTTGCTGCCCTAGTTCTCCATTAGGAATATAGCTATGATTTTCAATTAAATTAAGTAAAGATTCTTGTGTTTCTTACATTTAAT
>NZ_LWHB01000096.1 GCF_001889065.1 Suttonella ornithocola
TTTAATTTCTTCGTAAAAAGCGTTTTTTAACGTCTGACTTTTTTGTATATCAGTGCTGCCTGCTACGTGTTCAACTAATTGGGCTTTGCCGTTATCGCGCAAACGGATAGAGTGTGCTAAATAGCTGTTGCCGTGTACTTCACCCATTAAACGCCGCAATTGTGCCGTATAGAGAAAGCCAAACGGTGAAATAAAGTCAATAAACCACAAACGTTTACCATTGTGCCAATCTTCTGGGCGTAGTGAATTAGGGTTGGCGATATAACGCTTTTCGCTATTGGCATTGAGCCATGCCCAGCTGGTATATCCACGGGGGATACCATCTGAACCAACTAATAAGCGAAATTGCTGATGCTCAATCGCAGGAAGCACATAATGAATCGCTGATTCAATCGGCCAGCGACGGTGTAAAGGTGAGCAACCCCAAATCCATAGCACTTTGCCTAAAGTATCAAATTGCGTATCCATATCAAACATTACACAATATACATATTGACAAGATCTAGTAGTGATTTACCAACATTATCAATACTGCCGGCACCGTATAAAGTGACTCGTGTATCATCATAAGCCACGAAGACATCGCCATTATCATCATCATAACCACTAAAGCTAAGAGAGTCCGCAGAACCATTGAATAATGATAATTTAAGCTTGTCTCTGCCGACTTCAAAACCTGTGATATCGGTTTGAGTGTTCTCGTAGACATTAATGGCATAGTGGTAGTTATCATCCAAGATAATGGTATTTTCTTTGGCAGTTGCATAGATACCCAATTGTTCACCCTTGTTGATATTAAGTGCATTTTGTACGAGATCGGCTTCTGCTTGGTCACCCGATAGGACATAGCGAATTTCACCTGAGCTTAAGTCAACATAGTACCCCTCGCCAATAGTGAAAAAACCAAAGTCATCGGCTTGTGCAATATTTATGCTACCCAGTACGTTACTCAATGTTTCGCTAAATTGCAAGGTGACGTCGCCACCGCTATCGCGATAGAACTGCATGGTTAAATCATCGTCTTTAGGTGCCATAAGTTTCACGACGTTATTACCCTCACTGTCGATAACGTGCTGTTCACCGAAGACGGATAATAGATAAATATCGTTTCCCTCGCCACCGTAAAAGTGGTTATTACCTCCATTTCCGATAAATAAATCATTGCCACGATAACCATAGAGTATGTCATTGCCATCACCGCTAACAAGCATATTATCCTGTTCGTTGCCATGTATAACATCGTCGCCGGAGCTACCGATAACGTTTTCAAACGACATGATGTGGTCTTGGACGCTACCTTTTTGTAGTTTGCTCGCGCGCAAGTCGACAGTGACGCCTTTACCGGCAGCATCAGTAACTAAGCCCGATAAATCAAGGGTATCAACACCATGACCGCCGTTGAGCGTATCTGATGAAATAGCATCATCTTGTAAAATGACGTCATTGCCATCGCCGCCATCGACGATATCAACCCCCAAGCCACCGTTCAATTTATCGCGACCATTGCCACCGTCTAGTTTGTCGTTGCCCTCGCCACCGAATAGGGTATCGTTGCCATCATGGCCAAATAGTACATCGTTACCATCTTGCCCGAGGAAATAATCATCGCCATGACTGCCGTAGAGATAATCATCGTAATCACTAGCGCTGATAATTTCTATATTTTTCAGTATATCACTGTTTTCAAATGATTTGGTTTCGATGCTGAGATCGCGATATTCGACAGTTTCGGTGCGTTTACCGTATTCAATATCTTTGGCAGACAATTTTTCAGAAGTCACAACAGCATCATGGATATTTTTTACTACAATGTATCCGGCCTCTTCTTTTCCACGAACAACTATGCCATGAATAGTTTTGCTGTTGTAGCTAACACTATCAATACCTGTACCGCCATCAACTATAGCAACACCACTATCAGCGACATAGATATCGTTGCCACCACCAGCATTAATATCAAGGTGAATATTTTTGATGATTTGTCCTTCACTATCGTAAAGTACAGATGCATAACGATCGTTTGAAATGAAAATATTACTACTGTCACCATCAATAATTGTGTGTTTGTCAGGACCATTAATCATTAAATCAGTGTAATAAGCATTTTTGCCAACTTGCTTCCGCGTTGATTCTTCTGCCCCCGGAGTAAACAGCGGCGAATTGAATTTAATCAAACTATCTTTTGGTGTATTAATGGTGAGCACGCCTGTTAGGCTGTCCATAGTCAGATATTTTGCGGAATCGTCTTTATTAATTTCGCCATCTCTGATGAGTTGGGCGTAATTATTAGCTTTATTCATTTGGTCGATGAGTTTGGTGTGCGCAGCCAATTCCATCGCGGTGCTGCTACTAGCAGCACCATCGAGGGTGATGACGCTATCAACTTTGTAAAAATTTTGCAACTGTTTAAATGAATCGCGCACAGCATCGGTTTGGTAGAACTGATTCAATAAGGCTTCTTTGTTGGTATTAAAGAATGCCGTGACGTCGCCATAATCTCTAATCTTTTGCGCGTAGCGGTCGGCGATAACTTCTAGCGAAGGTTGTTTGACTGCAGCTAAAATACCGCCGATAACACCACGCACCACGCCTACCACTGCAGCAACTGGCGCCCCTACAACGGAGGCCGCCGCTGCGGTGGAAATTGCAGTAGTGGTGATGTTGAGTGCAATATCAGTTGCGGTATAAGCAGTATTTAAGACAAATTTTTCATGCAGTAAATCAGCAAGGATTTTATCTCCTTCGTAGCCGAATATTTGCGTTTCATCGCCTAATTTATTGACTTCTTTCACATGGACATTTTCATCAATAAGCCCTTTGATCTCTAAAGGGCTTGCCGCGAGCGCCAAGCCTGAAACAGCAGCGCCAATTTGCGGTAATATAGTCGTGGTGCCGAGAATTTTGGCAATAGAATCACCGATAACGCTCACACTAGTGGCAACGGTCCCTACTGATTTTAAACCAACGTCAAGTCCTACAGCAACTTGCTCTGAGTAACTCATATTCGACCAATCTTTTAAGCGAATCGCCGAGCCGACCAAGCCTGATAATTCCCCTAAAATCCCGCCTGCTGACAAGGTGATAGCATCTGATACGGCAGTCGATGCCTCAGCGATATTAAGTATCTCACCGACTAAGCTGTTGACGTTACCGATAAGTTTAATCGAGCCTTCGGCAATTGCTGCTTGTCCATCGGTGCTGTTGGGGTCGGTTTGAATTAATTTGGCAATTGAGCGCCCAATATCAATCATGTTGCTGGTGACAGCAGAAGCGGCAGCAGAGCCTGTAGTGTCTTTTCCGATGGCGCTCAATATCCCCGAGACAAAGCCATTGACTTCGCCCGTGATAGACAGTGATTTATCAACGATAATTTGCACGCCTTTTTCAGTGAGCGCGTCGGCGTCAATAATAGCTGCAATATCGCTACCGATAGCGATAAGATTGTCTTTGGCAACACCTAAAATATCGTTGGTTGTTTTAGAAATCTGGTTGGTTAAGTCACTTGATTTACCCGATAGCCCAATGATGCTTGAGGCAATTTGATTGGCTGTCTGTGCGAGCTCAAACGAGCTATTGGCAATCGCTAATTTACCGTCAGCAGTCGTTGGGTCAACTTGGATTAAATGCGTGATGGCTTTGGCGGTATCAAGCACAGAGTTTGATAACTCGTTCACCGAGCTGACAACATCGGCATCTAAACCAAGACTTTCGTCTTTTAACGTGTTGGAGACCAAATTGCTGACGCGTGAAATCAAATCAAATGATGCGATGGCAATATCGCCTTTGTTATCAGCATCGCTGGCATTGGCGATATTTTCCGCGGCGGTTGTGATGGCGCTAAGTTCGCTATCGAGCGCATTTTGAAAGGTTTTACCGATGCCTGTATTGCTGCCAGCGAGGTCTAATAATTGACGCAAAACGGCATTGGATTGCCCGACTAAATAGATCGTGGCATTGGCAATATCCGCTGATGTATTGGCATCAACTGCTTTAATAACGCCTTGCGTGGTATTGAATAGCATATTCATTAAATCGAGTACTTTAGCGGCAACCGCATTTTCTGACTGTACTGTGCCCACGATACTTTTTATCATGCTAGAGGTATTGCTCAGCAAATCAAAAGACCGAGATACCACTCTCGTTTTGTCCAACATATCAGTGGTGGTAATGGTAACTGCCGAATCAGCTACCGTATCGAAATCATTTTGTAATGTTCCAAGATTTGGAATAGTCATTGCAAGAATCCTTTAACTAAATCAAACTTTCTAAAAGCAAAATAAACGACATAAAAGCAGACATCCAAAAGAGGTAGTGGTTTGAAAAGTATGCTGGACTATGATCCAATAATTTAAACAGTAACAAAATACTCAAATATCAGCATGTTGAAGTGGTATTTTTTTACAAAAATCACCCAGCATACTTTAACCCACTACTCCAAAAGATAAAATCAATGAGAGCCCACAACGAAGCAAATACGGAAATACTTTTCTATCATGTGCTTTTATTCTAACAGAAAATGATCTGTAGTTAATAATAATTTTTAGTGATTTAAAAAGTATACTGAGTGATTTTTGTAAAAGAATACCACTTCAATATTTTGAAACCTTTGCAAAAAACCACAAAATAGAGGGTGGTGGTTTGAAAAGTATGCTGATCAAACCCAGCCATAATTAATGTAATGGAAGAGTAAGTCAAACGCCTTAAAGTGGTTCGTCAAGAGACCGTTCAAAATTCTGTGTCATTCCTCTAAGCTACTCAAAACACAAGGAATGACAGTATGCAAAACTTTGACTTTAACAAAGCCTTAAAAGCTATCCAAGCAGGCAAACCCATCACAGGTACTGACGGAGTGCTTGCCCCACTAATCAAATAGCTAACTGAAGCTGCTTTATCAGCTGAAATATAGTAAAAGTCCACTAAACAAGTTAY
>NZ_LWHB01000097.1 GCF_001889065.1 Suttonella ornithocola
GCCATTATCAATGGAGAATTGTTTGCCTTACGCTTATATGATGGTTCTATTAACAGCGATATTTTCTCTCATTGGGTGAGAGAAGCACTGTTACCTGAGTTACCTAAAAACAGTGTAATTGTCATGGACAATGCCGCTTTTCATAAACGCAGTGATATTCAAGCAATCATTGAAGAGCATGGGCATGAGATAGTTTGGTTACCCCCTTATAGTCCAGACTTAAATCCCATTGAAAAGATGTGGGCTTGGATTAAGCAAATACGCAAAGAATGGCGGATGGATTGTATTGATACTTTATTCTTTTATCTGCTTTGGATTGGGTTGGGCTTTAGATGATTGTACTATAATAATTTACCATTTTCTTCAAGTAGGAATCCAAATGAAG
Organism: Suttonella ornithocola; assembly: GCF_001889065.1. Taxonomy (GTDB): domain Bacteria; phylum Pseudomonadota; class Gammaproteobacteria; order Cardiobacteriales; family Cardiobacteriaceae; genus Suttonella_A; species Suttonella_A ornithocola. Next base: position 386 of record NZ_LWHB01000097.1, read on the forward strand.
TTGATGATAATGAATTGATTTTATTAAATGTCGGAGATTTTCTGAAAAAGTAGTCTTAAGATAAGAAAAATAAAAGCGACCTGATTAATGGTCGCTTTTATTTTTACTAATAATATTAGGCTGCTTTATCTAGTTGACGTAAGACGTATTGTAAAATACCGCCGTTTTGATAATACGCCCATTCTTTCGGTGTATCGATACGAACTTTGACTTCAAAGGTTTTCTTATCACCATTTGGAGAGGTTGCAGTAACTTCGATTGTTTTCATTCCTTTGCTTAATGGCGCAAAGTCAAAGGTTTCATCACCTTTTAAACCTAGGCTATCGCATGTATCACCGTCTTTAAATTGTAATGGTAATACGCCCATGCCAACGAGATTAGAGCGGTGAATACGTTCAAAGCTTTCTGCAATAACGGCTTTTACACCTAATAAGATAGTGCCTTTCGCTGCCCAATCTCGAGAGGAACCAGTGCCATATTCTTTACCTGCAAGAACTATCAATGGAATATTTTCTTTTTGATATGCCATTGATGCGTCATAGATGGTTTCAACTTCGTTATTTAAGAAGTTAGTGGTAAATCCGCCTTCTGTGCCAGGTGCTAATTCGTTGCGTAGGCGAATGTTGGCAAATGTACCACGAACCATCACGTCATCGTTACCACGACGAGAACCGTAAGAGTTGAAATCTTTAGATTCTACTCCGCGGCTAATGAGATATTGACCTGCAGGAGTTTCTGGTTTGAATGAGCCAGCAGGAGAAATATGGTCGGTAGTAATGGAATCCCCTAAGCGTGCTAAAACACGAGCGCCTTTGATTTCTGGTAAATTAGCAGGTGCTTCTTTGCCCATACCATCGAAGTAAGGTGGGTTTTTGATATAGGTTGATTCATCGTTCCAGTCGTAGCTTTCTGACTCGGTAACTTCGATGTTTTGCCACATTTCTGAACCTTTAAAAACATCGCTATAGCCTTTGACGTACATATCACGTTGGATTGCTGAAAGCTGGGACTGGACTTCTTCAGGCGTTGGCCAAATGTCTTTAAGATAGATATCTTCGCCTTGTTCGTTTTGACCAATTGGCTCTTTGGTGATGTCTTTAGTCACGGTACCGAGTAAGGAGTAAGCAACAACTAGTGGCGGCGAAGCAAGGAAGTTCATTTTAACTTTTGCATGCACACGACCTTCAAAGTTACGGTTACCAGATAAGACAGAAGCAACGGTTAAATCGTTAGCATCAATGGCATCACCAATAGCATCTGGTAATGGTCCAGAGTTACCGATACAAGTTGTACAGCCATAACCAACAACATCAAAACCAATTTGGTTGAGGTATTGTGTGAGTCCGGCTTTTTCTAAGTATTCTGTAACGACTTGAGATCCTGGTGCTAAAGAGGTTTTACACCAAGGTTTACGTTTTAAGCCTTTTTCAACGGCTTTTTTCGCAACTAGTCCAGCCGCCAATAAGACAGACGGGTTAGAAGTGTTGGTGCAGCTGGTAATCGCGTTAATCACGACAGCACCGTCTTCTAAGGTAAAGGTTTCACCGTCTAAAGTAACTTCAACAGATTTACGCTCTTTAGGTAATAAGTCATTGACGGTTGCTGAAAGATTGCTCAATTCGATACGGTCTTGTGGACGTTTTGGACCTGCAACGGAAGGAACAACGGTTCCCATATCTAAAGTAAGCGTTTCGGTGTAGGTTGGGCGATCGCCCGGATTACGCCACATGCCTTGCGCTTTAGCATACTCTTGAGTTAAGGCAATTAATTCTTCGCTACGACCAGAAAGACGCATATAGTTGAGCGTTTCTTCATCGATTGGGAAAATACCACAAGTTGCGCCATATTCTGGTGCCATGTTGGCAATGGTTGCGCGATCTGCAAGAGGTAAATCAGCTAGACCGTCACCATAGAATTCTACAAATTTACCAACGACGCCCAATTGACGCAACATTTGGGTAACGGTTAATACAAGGTCGGTCGCGGTGACACCAGGTTGTAGTTTGCCAGTTAATTCGAAACCGACAACATCAGGCACAAGCATGGTGATTGGTTGTCCTAGCATTGCCGCTTCGGCTTCAATACCACCTACACCCCAACCAAGAACACCTAAGCCGTTAATCATGGTGGTATGGGAGTCTGTACCAACTAAGCTGTCGGGATAAACAACTGTTTCGCCATTTTCTTCGTTTTGGAAAACGACTTGTGCGAGATATTCAAGGTTAACTTGGTGAACGATACCAGTATCTGGTGGAACAACGCGAAAGCGATCAAAGGCTTTTTGTCCCCAGCGTAGGAATTGATAGCGCTCATGGTTACGCTCAAATTCTAATTCCGCATTTTTCTCAAGTGCATCTGTTGTGCCGAAGTAGTCAACCATTACTGAGTGGTCAATAACTAAATCAACAGGAACTTGTGGGTTGATTTTATCAGGGTTACCACCAAGCTTAACCATTGCATCACGCATCGCTGCTAAATCGACAACGCAAGGCACACCGGTAAAGTCTTGTAGGATAACGCGGCTAGGAGAAAAGGCAATTTCTTTTTCATCTAAGCTGGTTGGAGTCCAAGTTGCTAAGGCTTTTACATCTTCTTCGGTGACAGATTCGCCATCGGTGGTTCTTAATAGATTCTCTAGAAGGATTTTAATAGAGTAGGGGAGTTTTCCAAGATGCTCCGGCGCAACAACTGACTTAAGTGGATAATAAGTATAGTTTTTACCGTTAACACTGAGCTTTTCGGTCGCATTAGGATTCGTCATATTGCCTCTCTTTTTTGAATTCCTGTATAGTTTACGCCATATTAGAAAAAACGGCAAAGTAGTTGACCAGAGATGATTTTAACCTTTAGCAATTAAATCGCTTGTTTTAGGCGTTATCGATATCTGATTTGGCATATTTGTAAGGCTCTAGACTATCAGGAATAACCTGTTAGTCTAGAAAAATGAAATCTAACAGCAAACTAGGTACATATAAGCTTAAAAAAAAAATTGTGCAATGCTTTTGTATTGCTATTGACACAACCAAAACAGCTCTTCTGCTGAATGTAAACCGTAATACCATTAACCGCTGGTACGCTATCTTTCGCCAAGAAATTTATCAGTATCAACTAAACCAGAAAAACCTTTTATATGGCTCAATTGAGATCAATGAATCCTACTTTGGCGCAAAGCGTCAAAGGGATTATCATGACAAGCTCAAACGTGGTCGTGGGACTTTAAAACAATCCGTCTTTGGT
>NZ_LWHB01000098.1 GCF_001889065.1 Suttonella ornithocola
TGATTTTTTGCAAAGATCTCAAACTATAATCAAATGAAACATTAGCGCGACAATGTGTATTGTCACGCTAATGTTTAGTGATTTAATTAAGTGTTTAAAATTGATAACGAAGAGTTGCAAATATGCTACGCGGCTCACCGTAGCTATGGCGGTCTGGTTGGGTACGGTAGCGTTGGTCAAAAAGATTATGCAGGTGTAATCCGATACCAAATTTCTGGTTAGGCTGATAGTGCGCATTTAGGTCAACCACGCTATAAGATTTTTGTCGCGCAGTATTGGCAGCCCGTGATTTAGCGGCTTCACTGCTAAATCGTCCGTTAATATCACTATGTGTTTCGCTTTGCCAACGTATGCCAGCGCCAATACGCCATTCAGGATTGACTTGATAGCTACTATAGAGTTTGACGGCGTGGTGGGGAATGCTATCTGGATTGAGGCGTTTGCCTTTGTCATCTTGGCTTCGATTGTAGCTGTAGCCAAGTTGGATTTGCCAATCTGGCGTGAGTTGCCCACTAAGTTCAGCTTCTATCCCTTCGCTTTTACTGTGATTGGTAGCACGATAATACCAACTTCCATCGCTGTGTTGACCTGCGCGAACGGCAAGGTTTTTCTGACGATTGCGATATAGACTAAGACTGGCGGTGAGTTGTTCATCATACCAGCTTTGTTTGATACCAATTTCCATGCTATTGCCTTGTGAAGGTGCTAATACACGGTCTTGCTTATCTTTTTGGGTTTGGGGTTCAAATAGATGCGCATAGGCAGCATAGAGGGTGGTATTCGGATGTATTGCTATGGTTAAGCCTAGATAAGGGGTAATTTTTCCACCTCGGCTACGACTGCGATTGTTTGGGCTGATATTGTGATAGTCAAACTGTGTGTAGCGTGCACCAATGATTACGGCACTATAGTCATTTAGATGTAATTGGCTGGCAAGATATGCGCCGATTTGTTGTTGTTTATAGTGTTGATTTAAATTTTGCAGGTAGCTATCTGGCTTAGGATAGTTACCGTGTTGGCTGAACTCGTTGAGATGAATGATTTTTCCTATGCCTGCGCGCTCACCAGGACGATTATGGTCATTGTGATAGCCGTTTATTCCTGCTACTAAGCGATGTTGGCGCCCCAATAAGTCGTATTCGCCGCTAAGGGTTGCGCTGAGGCTATGCAGTGTCCGATGATTTTTCCAATAACCGTTGACGATATCACTACTGCCGTCTTGATGATTGATGCTTAATACTCCCGCGACACCATAGGGATGGTCCCAATGGCTGCGTACATAATTGTATTGAAAAGTGCTTTTCCAACGGTCATTCCATTTTTGATTGAGCGTTATAAAGGCATTCATACTTTGGTTTGCGCTATAGGTCCAAGCGCTGGCTGGGTTGTCTTTGCGACCAAGTGGAACGGGATAGCCTTCGGTGTCATAGACGATAAAGCTATGAGAAGCGCTATCGTCAGCTTTGCTGCGTTGATAATGTATCCCTGCGCTAATATTCGTTTGCGTGTGTGGCTGATAGTCAAACACACCGTAAATTTCACCATTGTATTCATGCTCACGATGTCGCCAGCCGTTCGTGAGCATTGCATTGGCTATCCAGCGAGTGCGTAGGATATCTGCACGATCTAAACTCGCGCTCATATCGGCGCCGAGTGCAAAATGTTGACGATTGCCCGCGCCAAACATCAGTTCACGCTGTTCTCCTTCGGGAAGTTTACGTTGCATATTCACGCTGACACCAGGCGTTCCGCTGCCATCTAGTAGCCCACTAACCCCACGATTAACTTGTACGTTTTCATAAACCAGACTACTTTGATTACCAGTATCTACCAAACTATCTGCAACAGGTTGTCCGTCAATTAGATAGCGATTGATTAACGCACCGCGTGCATATAGTTTGTTATAACCTGCGCGCGATGACCCCCAAATTTGCTGTGAGACACCAGTTGCTTGACGCAGAGTGTTATCTAAATTGGGTAACTGTTGGTCGGCGATTTGCTGTGCGCTTAATGTCGTATGGGTTTGTGGACGTTCAGCATCATTTGCAATTAAGCCTGCGAATGCACCTTGTAAGTGGTTATCATCGTTTCTCACGGTAATAGGCTCAAGCATGATGACCTCTTCTGCTAGCGCATAATACGGTAAGGCAGCAAAAACGATAATTTTGTAAGCTCTCATTGATTATTCCTCCTTATTTTTCATGGCTTGTGTCAGTTGTTCAGCCGCGTCGATTAACTGCTGTGCGCCGCCAGCGGCAATATAATTTGCTGCGGGCATGATAATAATTTGTTGCTTACGCCAAGCAGTTGTATGGTGTATAAGCTGATTATCTAGTGTTGCCCATGCAGCGGCGGGTTCGCCAAGCGCTGCGCTACGGTCTAATACAATGAGCCAATCAGGATTGATTTTTGCCACATACTCCATTGTTACTGGCTGACCATGAGGGGCATTGCTTAATTGCGTATCTGCGGCTGGCATTCCAATATCTTTATGTAGCCAACTGCCCAAACGCGAGTCTGCGCCAAATGCGGAAATTTTCGGACCAGTAATGGATAACACTAATGCGTTACCATGTCCTTTTACCGCCGTTTGTGCATTGGCAAATGCCTTATCAATTGTCGCTTTTATCTTCTCTGCTGATTTTTGTTTTCCAAACAGCTGTGCAAATGCGGCTATCCGTTTTTGCCCACTCTCGCGAATCGCGCTGTTATCAATCGTCATATCAATAGTTGGTGCGAGTTTAGCCAGCTGTTCATACGACACTGCTCCTGGCCCGTCTGTAATAATTAAATCGGGTGCGTATGCTGCCAGTGCTTCATAATCAGGTTCAAACAATGTCCCGACCGTCTTTGCTTGTGCAAACACAGGCGCAAGATAGTCAATCTCTACTGGGCGAGTTGTCGCACCAATCGGCACACCTAGCGAATGCAAACTATCTAGTGCCGCCCAGTCATATACGGCAATACGCTTTGGCATCTCTGATATGGTTACATTTCCACGAGCGGTATCAATGCTAGCCGCTGCGCAAGTTGCGATTAGCCATAGCACCATACATCCGCTTAATATCCATCGTCGTAAGCTACGCATTGGTATCTCCTTTGTTTATCAACAATCGTAATCATTAGCATAAACAATCGCACTATCGCGCGCCTAGTCGCTTCCAATAGAAATTCCCGTAACCGCATAATTGTTTCCTGCTTGCGCACCATCACGTTTCTATACTACAAGTGCTTTACAAAGGAGAACGCTATGCAAATTCATAACTGGCACAACACGCTAATGAACCTAAACACTTTTTGGCAGCCGATGTTTTTAGCCTGTTTTAACCAACACAATATCAATCTCATTACCATTAAAGGCGAATATCAATGGCATCAGCATGACGAGGGTGACAAACTATTTTTAGTCATTGAAGGAGAAATGCATATTGACAACGCGGAAGGGACGCATATCGTCCGTGCAGGCGAATTGGTAATTATCCCTGCCAAACAAGCACATCATCCACGTGCGCCAGAATATGCTCGTCTACTGATGATTGCTCAAGCCTAATTTTTTGCATACCATTCGCGAAATATCGCTATTAGCCGCTTCCCTTTAAAAATTCTCTAGGCATAATCGAATATTTTGTCACTTAGAAATGGCGCTACGATAGAATCGTAGCGCCATCAATTTATTGATAATTGCTTTTGAAAGCACGTAAGATAAAATGAAAAATAGTAAGCGTAAACAACAGGAAATAGAATGCTTATTCGACTTTTTTTATCTTTATCATGCCTTCTTGTTTATCGTAACGTTATTGCAGAAACACCAGCAGAACGTTTATACCTACTTGGCTATCAAATTCCAGCAGAAGCGCGCGCCGACGTAATTGCGGAAGATAGGGCAACCTTGCAGGCTTATGCTGCGCAAGAGCATTCGTGGTTTCATCCAGAAAGCCAAGAAACGCCGACTTTTCGTCGCGAACAATATGACAAATATGCACTTGATGGCTTATGTAAAATCGATATTCTCGATTGCCTGCCCGATTTACGGAAAAATCCTTTGCCTTATCAACAAGCGATAGCGCAACTGGCATCCGTCTATGCCGACCTTGAGCAATTACAAAAGGCGGAACCGTCAGAAATCAGCAGTATTTTTCCAAAAGACATTCAGCGTATTGATGTTGAACCGCTTCCGAGTTATCCCTATCTCTTACGCCCTTTGCTCACGCGCCATGCACTTTTGCTCACACAAGCACCAGAGCAAAGCGCTGCGCCGATTTGTGAAGGCATTGCCTTTGCTAAAAAACTGATAAACAGCCGTCAAAATCTCATTCAATCGTTGATTGGTGACGCATTGTTACGGCACGAACTCAATTTATTATCCGAATGGCGAACCCAAACGGCGCAAACCTTGCCAATGGAATGCAAACAAGCGCTAGAACCCTTGCCGATTGAAAGCGTGGATTTTTGCCCCTTAATGCAAAGTGAAGCGCAATATACGGTGAACTATTTACAATCGCTAAAAAATTTACCACTGTTTTACCACCAAGAAAAAACCATTGCCAATATTCATCTCAACTATGCGCCGTATTGCAGTGCACAATGGCGCGCCACCATAGTGGCAGATAACCCCGCACAAACCCCAGCTATTGTTACGGCTAAAGCCCGTTCGTCAGAAAATGCAAAAAATTGTGCGTTAAATAGTATAGGCTGTCTTTTAAGCAATGTATCAGTTAGCACATTAGAAAATGACACGCAGTATCAACATCGCCTACAAGATGCGAATGCGCGGTTGCGCCTTTGGCAGTTCGCGCAAACGCATACTTGTGATAACAAGGCATTTCTGCCAACCGATTGGGCAGCGGCAAGAGAACTTCAGACGAATGGAGAGTATTGGCAGATACGCGCTTATCATTCAAGGTTTGGAGAATATCTGCGCGCACCGTGTTTTAAATAAGCAGATTTTTTCTATCCTTTCGTTTTTTAGGAGCGCCAAAGTTTATGTCAGAGATTTCCTATCGTCGAATAGCAGTAATTGCTTTGCCTGTGATTGCGGCAAATGTGCTATTGCCGCTACAGGGCATTATTGATACTGCCATTGTTGGGCATTTTTCCAGTGCGGCACCGTTATCAGGCTTAGGATTGGCAAATACGGTTTTTACGATGCTCTATGTGAGCTTTAATTTTTTGCAGTACGCCACTTCAGGGCAAAGTGCGCAAGCATTAGGGCAACAAGATTATCGGCAATTACAGCGGATTCTTTGGCGTGCGTTTATTTTAGTGGCAATGATTGGAACGGTTTTGTTGCTGTTCCGTCCGCTGGTGATTGGATTGGCGAAATCCTATTTTTCCGCTAGTGAGGCGACGGAAAATGCAATGGCAAGCTATATTCATCTGCGTTTGTATAGCGTGTATGCAGAATTAGCGCTTTATAGCACGTTAGGTTGGTTTGCGGGGCAAAGTCGGAGTTTTGCCATTTTAATTCAGCAAGCGGTGCTGACGTTTAGCAATATTTTGCTGAGTTTATGGTTGGTTTATGGATGGCATTTAGGGATTAAAGGGGTGGCATTAGGTACGGTGTGTGCAAATTATTTAGCGCTCGGTGTTTCGCTCGTGTTGGTCTATCGCGCGCAACATTCGCATCAGTTATTTTTCTTCCGACCCGATTGGCAACGCATTTTTCAATGGCAAGAAATTCGCGTGTTATTGTCGCTGAATCGAGATTTGTTTATTCGCACAGCGATGTTGGTATTGTGCTTGAGTTGGTTTCAGCGTTTAGCCAGTGCGTTAGCAGACGATGTGTTAGCCGCCAATATTGTGTTAATGCAGCTATTAAATATTGCCACTTATGCACTGGATGGCGTGGCGGTGGCAGCAGAAGGGCTGACAGGTCAAGCCATTGGTGAGAACAAATCAAATAAATTGCAGCAAGTCATTCAAAAAACCTTAATTTCTGGTGGTGTGCTCGCTTTTGGAATTACCGCCATTTATGCGTTTATCGTGCCGTTATATGTGGGATGGATGACGGATAATGAAGCGGTTCAAAGCACCGCGCAGCATTATTGGCTATGGGCGGTATTTTTACCGCTGAGCGGTGTTTGGGGGTATTTATTAGATGGTTATTATTTTGGCGCAACAAAAGCCAATATTTTGCGTAATGCAATGATTGGTGTGGCATTGTGTATTGTGCCAGTCAGTTATTTGCTGCGGTTTGTCTTAGATAATCAGGGAATTTGGTTAGGCATTCATCTTTTCCTACTGCTGCGTGCGGCTTTTCTGTTGCCACATTTACAGAAGCGTTTATTGGGTGCTTGAAGCGAAAGATTGCAGAGTTATAGTTAACCTCCCAAAAAAATGTATACAGAACTTTGGGATAGGTGGCTGTTTCAAAGTGGATATTAAGTTAACGTTGTATGCATTTTTCGGGAAGTTGGCTAGGATAATCATTTGAGAGCTTTGCAAAACCCTGTTTTGCAAAGCTCTCATTTCTTTTACTGCTAATTTAAAAGCCTCACCCATCCAATTGGATAGGTGAGGCTTTTTTTTGTAGCTTTATTTAGAATTTATATTTGACTTGTAGACCGCCACTCCAATCATTTCCACGTTTGTTAAAGCGCTGGTTAATTCCAGCTTTTACAGAGAAGCCTTTAGCAAAGCCGTATTCAGCATTTACGCCCACATTGAATGCCCCTTTTTGTCGCTCGCTGTTGAGCGTAAAGGGGGTGCTTTGGTTAAAGTGGGCAGTGAGGTCTTTTTGCCCTGTGGTATAGGTGTAATTCATATCCACGCCCACGTTGAGATAACCTGCGCCAGCTGCTTTACGCATATCAATGCTATGTCCAATCACCATATCAACGGTGTTTTGTTTGTTTGTATCAATGGAAAGTCTGCCCGTGCCTTTCTCGTTTACCGCATCGATACGGCTATGATTGTAGGCAATGCCCGCTTTGGGTGTCCAAGTGACGGTGTCGTTCATCGGCACTTGGTATTCCAGTGTGCTGTAAAGGCTATAGGTATCGGTGCTGACTTTGCTATCAAAGCGGTGGTTGTCATAGCCGTTGATGATGGTGCGATTGCCACTGAGGTTCATGTTTTCATAAGCGATGCCATTCGTCCATTGTAGGCGGTTATTGGCAAAACCCGTTTTGGCATAAGCACCTACATACGCGGCGTTGCCTTTTAGTTGGCTGCCATGATTGCCATTGAGTTTTTCTTTGCCCATACCAACGTCCAAGCCTACGGTGAAATTATCGCTCACGCCATAGCTTGCACCGATTTGCATACGGCTGCTGCTGGCATCATCAAGATTGTGTTTGTATTGATGGTTGCTGGTGTTTGCCTGTGCATTCACTTTGACTTGACCGCTGTTGAGCAATTCGGCATTTTGCAGCGTTTGATTGCGATAACCGTGCAGACTGTCTAAGGCAGCGGTGGGAACGGCGGCATAGATATTTTGCGCTACGGTTTGGAACAGGTAGTTATTGACCGCTTGATTGGCTTCAGCGTCGGTTTTGCCGATGGTTGAAGCAGAATTTTTCAGCGGATTGGTGCCCGTATTTACCCAAGAATTGACGGCACTGTTATAGGCGTCGGGATAAGGGGTGTTAAACGTTGGCGCGGTGGTTGAGCCACCACCAGTCGAACCGCCAGTATTTCCGCCAGTATTTCCGCCAGTATTTCCGCCAGTATTTCCGCCAGTATTTCCGCCAGTATTTCCGCCAGTATTTCCGCCCAGTATTTCCGCCAGT
>NZ_LWHB01000099.1 GCF_001889065.1 Suttonella ornithocola
ACAAATGCTCCATCATTTAAGCGATATTGCGTATTCCCGCCAACCTCAATAATTTGCACATCGCCGTTAAGCTGTGGGGCTAATAGACAATCACCAGCAGCAGTAGTTGCGGTAATCTTTTGTTGGAAAATACTTTCGCCAGTGGCAAAACGGCGCGCTAAGGATTGAAACAATCCCCCACGCATTTCACCGCTTAATTCTAAGCCGTCTTCCATCATAATCATGGCATCGCTTTCGCAGTGAATACTCTCACCTAAGCCTAAATGACAATGCAAAAAAGGTTCGGTATCGCCAATGAGATTAAAAGTTGCCATGATATTTGTCTCCTATGGTAAATATTTAAAGCAGAATTGTAACCGTTCTTTAGAGAGGAAGGGGGAGCACGTTTATTTCGTTTTAGCGTTTACTATATTCAAGCGGCGTGCTTCATTTAGCCATTGTGGCAATTCAGAAAGTAGGCGATGATATAGCTCATCATCACTAATCGTACTAATATCATCTACTGCAAAGAATCCTGCGTTATCTACTATGCGTCCATCAAGGGTATCTAACTTACGTAAAATGCCATAATTTGCATTACCTAGCCCAATAAATTGCCAAAATAATGCCCGTTGGCTAGCTTCACGCAAAATATGTTTGATTGCAGCATTATGACTAACACCACCATCAGTAATAAATAGCACTAATGTAGGTTCACCTGTGTTTTTATGGCATCGTTGTAAAATATCTTCCATAACTGGTGGTTCATTATTGCTACCGCCGATGCTAGTTAAATCAATATTTTGCTTTATATCAGCGGCAATTTTCTGTAGGCGTATTTTAAATTCAGGATCTTTCGCTTGTCTTTTTTGTGGCATTTCGTTACCAATAAAGTCTGTCATATGATGTTCGTTAATTGTCCCAAGATAAGCAAAACGACTTGCGTAGTAATAAAATTCTAACTGACCATCATCATCTAATTTCGAGGCAACAGGCACTAAACGCTCTAAGGTCTCTTGTACTTTGCCACTGCGATAAGTTGAAGACATACTTCCTGAAGCATCCATTACTAAGATGACACGCATTTTTTCTTGTTCAATGCCTAATTTACGCAATTCAACGCCGACTTTGTGTTTACGCAAATCTAATGGCGTGCGCGGCGGTTCAGGTGTTGGCGCGGGTTCGCTAGGTTCAGCATCATCGCTAATTTCAACGCCAAAATGCTCAGCAAGTGGGCGCAATCCGCCATTAAATCCTTGCATCACCAGCCGAAATTTCCAAGCCGCTGCGCGGCGATACCATTCACCAACAATCAACGCGGCTTCACTGCGTCCTTGTAAAGTTTCCTCAGCAGTGGCAATCACATGGTTGCCATCTTGAAGTTGTAATTTTAGTTGTCCTAGTGGCGCAAGATTGTTGCTGTCGTTGGTCATGCAAATGGCAATTTTGACAATGTCTGCGGGTAGTGCTGCGCAATCCATCGTAAGCGTATGATGATTGAGGGAAATGCCTTGGCTTTGCGGTTGACCATAAAAAATCATATCGGCATCCCCTCGCACTTTGCCATTATCGTATAAGCAATACGCCGTAACATCTGCTGTTCCACTGGAATAATGTAACTGAATGCTAGTATGACGTTCTTTAAGGGCAATATTTGCGCCTGCGGTAAGATTTTGCATTTCCTTTTCTCCTATGTTTTGGTAGAAAAATTATATAGCTAACTTCCCAAAAAAATGCATACAACATTATAGTCAAATCAGCTAAAAAACAGAACGTTATCTACCGCCAGAATGGCTAGATAAGGGCTATAGGATGTTTTGTTTTTTAGCTGATCTCACTATAACTCAATATCTACCTGAAAATAGCATCTTATCTCCAAGTACTGTATGCGTTTTTTAGGAGCGCTGCTATAGCTGCTATAGAATAAGGAAATGAGACCTTTGTCGCCCTAAAAATAGAGAAATTTCAATTTTTCAAATACGGCGTTAGCTCGTTTTGCCGTACTGAGGTTGGCTATCTGTGGTATGAAAGCTAAACTCATTCAGCTATATATTTACGCTAAAGAATGGTATTTTGTAACATGGAGACGATAAAATTAGTTCGTCCGCACACCAAAAAATCTTGCATGACGGCGCATTTTTTCTGCCCATGCGCGATGCGTTGCAGGTTCACACATCGCACCATCTAAGCGAAAAACGCCACTGGCTTCAGGATTGAGAATGGCTTGAGCAGCGCGCAAATCTGCCTCTGATACAGCATAATGCTGTTCTATCAATGCAATTTGTTCAGGGTGAATGGCAGTTTTACCCGTTAAACCATAATGTAAATCACTTTGCACTTCGCGCGCTAATGTTTCAGGATCATCTAGGTATTCAAATACGGCTGCGCTTAACGCAAATCCTTTCGGAATGAAACAAGTCGAGAGTTGTGCAATGGTATGCCCCAAAGCCGTTTCATAAAGAGTACAACCTCGCGGACGGCGAATGTTAAGCAGCGCAAGTAAATCGTTGCCGCCAATGCGTAAGGTGAGAATTTGTTTCGCCAAAGGTTGTAAGGCATGAGCCAGTTTTTCCATTTGGCTAGGAGAAAAAACATCAACGGTTTCTAAAATAGGCATTAGCCAAAAAGGATGACCGTTGGCTGTTGTTCTTGGTAATTCAGGTCGCCAAAGGGGCAAGTTATTTTCGGTGAATTTTGGCAATGCCACCCCTGAAAAGGTTTTTAGTGCCTTTGGATGTTGTAAGAGTTCGTGCAAAATCGCAGGATGGCGCGGGCGCAAAAATAAATGGCGCGTACTTTCTGCACTTGGCACAAAGCTATCAAGCGCTGCTTTTAAGTTTGCGATAGCATGAGGCAATTCATGTTCAGCCACGCTGTCTTCTGTGCAAATGATGAGCTCTTTAATGTGTGGCAATTTGTCGCCTTGCATAATGGCGGCAAGGTCAGGATGTGTCGCAGGCACATAAAGGGCTGCACCTAAAGGCGGTTTTTTATCTATTATCATTGTCATGCGGTTTTTATCAGCGATACAGCATAAAAAGGTAGGGCTGCATCATAGGTAATGGGAATGTTTTTTTCTTCAGCGAGCAATTTTAAATGTTGTACGCTAGGTTGTGTAGCGTCGCGTAAAATCAATCTTTCAGGCACACGACGTAATAAGACGCGCGTGGCTTCACCAATCCCTGGTTTAATCAAGTTATTATCTTTAATCGCATAACGCTCACGCGTTGCTGCAAGATAGGTTTGCATACGCGCATGGTTTTGCGCCTTTTGTTGAGCGCTATTTTCTGGCAGCTGCGGTGTTTGCTCATGCGCTAATTGTAAGATATGGTCAGCAAAAGACTGGCTTTGGTCAATGTCTGCAAACTGACGATAATATAAGCAGCCGTGATAATCATTAGCTTGAATTTGATGATTAAGCACAGTACGGCTAACTAATCCCGAAATCGTGGCGTTTAAGATAGCAGACGGAATAAGATAGTCTTCGTAACTCGCTGCCCCTGTGGCAACGCCAGCAAGGTCAGATAAAACATATAATCTTGGCAGAATTTTCCGCTGATATTTGGCGTTATATTCGGTAAGCGCGCGTTCAAGCTCTTGGGTAATCACGCCTTTCCCCGTCCAACCATCAATAAAAATGAGGTCATTTTCTCCATCGGGATGTTGACGCAAAATGGCATTCAGCGCATTAAGGTCAATGCCTCTGTCGCGGATAATGGAAACGCTGTAATGTGCGACATCGCGCCCTAATTGTTCGCTCAGCAAATGTTTGAGAATGACACCAACAGGCGTTCCTGCCCGCGCGAGTGAAACTAAAATTGCATTTGGATGCTGTCGCGCAATAAGTTCACTTAAAGTACGGCAATCTTGCGCCATGCGTACGCCGTTTTGCGCAAGTGCTTGGCGAAACGTGGCAAGATATTCAGATGATGGCGCGCGTTCGGGTTTAAGGAATTCACTGTAATGGCGTTTTCCACTTTGAATGGCATGCTCTTTTTCTAGTGGCGGCAAATCGTCCACTTGTGATAATTGGGTGAGTAAAAAGGTAACATCTTCGGGACGATAACTCCCGTGAAAAGCATTCGTCATAAGCTTCGGTCAATTTGGCTATGGGTTGGGGTTATCCAGTAATCGCAGCAGCGCATGAAAGCTAAATCGCTTTGGCTATCACCGCAGCCGATAGTTAAGCAATCGCCATATTGGGCTTTGAGTTTATCCATGAGATAGGTCACGGCATTCGCTTTGCCGAGCCAATGGGGTAATAAGGCAAAATTATTGTCGTTCAGATGCAAGGTTGCCTCTTGCCATTCTTGTGGCGCTTGCTGGCGGCGATAGGTTTGGACGAGTTCAGCTAAGGCTTGCGCATCATTTTGGTTATGTTTTATCAGTAAATAAAGCGGCATATCGCCCTCTTTTTGAATGCTGTGTCGAATATCACAGGCTTGCTTGTGGGCAATTTGTTGGAATACCGCAAGCTGACGCATCAGCCAATCTTGCGTTTCGGAGTGATAGGCGCGCACTTGTTGTTGCCAATCAGGGTCGCACGCGCCGTTTGGCAATAGTATGGTGCCGCCATGATTGACGATGGCATAGCTGTTAAAAGGCAACAAAACGCGCTGATAAGCATTGACGCTACGCGCAGTAACAGGAATAATCAACGCATTTTGCCACCAGAGTTGGAAGAAGTCTTGCTGCTTTTGATTGCAATAGCCTGATGGTGAACCATCACTTAACGTTGAAGCCAATTGACAATTTGTTGTCTTACCTTGCTTGCGCTCAGTCGCAAATAAGGTGTCATCAAGGTCAGCAAAGAGAATGGTTTGCAAGGTTACCCTCAGCGGTTAAGGTAATTAGTTGCGCATCGAGTTGTTGCGCGAGCGAAAGTAAATCAGGATTAGGCGACAATTCACTAACCAACCAAACTGCGTCATAAGCCTCGCGCGCATAATTGTAAAGATAGTTACTAATGCCTTCACCATACGGGTCAGAATGCGTGTCGCGTTTTTCGATTGCGCCCCAGCAGCGAATGGGAGAACGTGTAGTCGCGCAAAAACGCACGTCCGCGCCTAAGGTTTCAGCAAGCAATGCCAATTGATACGGCGCAAACATAAATTCCCCCGTGCCTAACACGAGCAAACGCCTATTGGGTTTTAGCCAACTTTTTACGGTTTCTTGTTGTATTTCTGTCCATTGTAAGGCTTGCTGGCAGCCCGTTCGTGCGCTAAACGCATGGGGGATGACGTTAACAGATTTACCTTGCGCTGCTTCTGTCACTGGCGCAATTTGTCGCTCAGCCTGATAATGCCATTTTCCTTGCAGTAGACTGTACCAATGCAATTTTAATGGCGTAAGTGCCGTTTTCATTTGCTCGCGATAATCTGCTGAGAAGTCTGTAATGGATAAAATAATGACTTTTTTGAAAGTGAGTCCACGCATTTGTAAGCGTTTAATCAAATTGATAAAGGTATTGCCTGTGCTAAGCTCATCATCAATTAACACTAAGGTTTGTGCATTAAAAAATAGCTGTGCTTGGTCACCCTGCGGAATATGCAAACCAATACTTGGCGCATGGCTGTGTTGTTCTTCAAAATTGAGTCGTTCGTAATCTTTAAGATGATAACGCGTGGTATCGATATAAAGACTTTTAATATCCTGATGCTGATTTAACCATGCTTGATAGACACCTCTTGCGAGGGCTGTTGCGGTTTCTGCCATACCAATAAATAAAATAGGTTCGGCACTGGTGGGAATTTTTTCTGCAAGCGTTTGCTGAGTGGCGAGCATTGTTGATGGCAGAATGGGTAGGTGTTTGCCTAGTTTTTTAGATACGAAAAGAAAGGCGCGCTTTGGATTTTCGCGCGCCGCTACCAGAAAATAATCGTCTGCTGCGATGTCATTTGTTATCTGAAGCGTTAATTTACCTTCAGGTAGAGAATAAGCGTCGTTCATTAAAGATGCGGAATAATCGCAGGAATAAGCTGCTCAA
Organism: Suttonella ornithocola; assembly: GCF_001889065.1. GTDB lineage: Bacteria > Pseudomonadota > Gammaproteobacteria > Cardiobacteriales > Cardiobacteriaceae > Suttonella_A > Suttonella_A ornithocola. The sequence goes on from NZ_LWHB01000099.1 coordinate 5,966, forward strand.
ACGTGCGACCACTGGCATGCATCTTCCATTTGCCATTATAGCGATAGACTTTTGCCATGATTTGCGCGTTATGATTGCCTTGCGCAGAAAGATTATAGCGCGCAATTTCTTGGTTATTGCTCTGATCGACTAAACGACAGAATGCGTTTTCTACTTGAGAGAAATCTTGTCCTGTATAGTTATTAACGGTGAAAACTAAAGCTTTGACGCTAGCCGGTACGCGTTCTAAATCAACAATAATTTGTTCATCATCACCATCGCCATCACCCGTACGATTGTCACCTGTATGTGTGATGCTACCATCTTCACTTTTCAAGTGATTAAAGAACACAACATCAACGGGCTGCTTATTTTCATCAAATAATAAACAAGAGGCATCTAAATCAATTTCTTGGTTACCACTGAACATGCCAAAAATGCCTTTTTTCTTAACGGCATCCCAACCTAGCCCCATGACAACTTTTTTTAATGCAGAACCATCAGGTTTGGCTAAGCTAATTTTTTGACCTTTGGTTAAGTTAACAGACATTGTATTCTCCCCATTTGAAAGGACTTAATAAAAAGCCTTGCTGCGTTTTTGGCGCGGCAAGGCTAAAATTACATGACACCGTTTAACCGATGTTGACACCATAGTTTTTCGCTAGAGGTCCAAGTCCGCCAGCAAATCCTTGGCCAATTGCTTTGAATTTCCATTCACCGTTATGACGATAAACTTCACCGAAAATCATTGCGGTTTCAACAGATGCGTCTTCTGATAAGTCATATTTTGCGATTTCAGTGCCATTGTCCTTGTTCACGCAGCGGATATAAGCCGAAGACACTTGTCCAAAATTTTGCTTACGCGCATCTGCTTCATGGATAGTGACAGCAAATGCAATCTTTTCAATATCAGCAGGGATATTATTGAGCTGAAGCACGATTTCTTCATCATCGCCATCACCTTCGCCTGTGCGGTTATCGCCCATATGCTCAACAGAGCCATCGCTAGATTTCAACTGATTATAGAAGATGAAATCTGCATCACTGCGAACCTTACCTGAAGCATTTAAAAGAAATGCTGAAGCATCTAAGTCAAAGTCAGTACCGTCAGTTGCACGAACATCCCAACCTAATCCAATCAATAAATTAGACAGTCCTGGGGCTTCTTTAGTTAAGCTAACGTTACCACCTTTTGATAAGCTAATCGCCATTATATTCTCCTAGTGTTAAAGATTAACCGTATCATAAACACTCTTTTTTACACTCGCAAGACGAATGAGTTTGCGATTTTTTAAGAAAGAAAAATAAGCCAAAAAATAAGTTAATCAAATTTTAATCAATAAATTAGATTATTCTTCTTTTTTACCCACCGCTGCTAAAAGCAATAAAAAGAGTAAAACGCCTGCTGCCACGAGCTTTCCACCAATACTATCCCAGAAAGGCAATTTTGGTTCGGCATTTGCCCATTCGGTAGGCGCTTTTATTTCATTTGCAATTTCTAATAAATATTCTTTATTGATATCACTATATGTTTCTTCATTGATATAACCATAATAATGTCCATTATGATTCCATAATGGCACCCAAAAAAGTTGAAATTGTTTTCAACAATATCCTGGTTGAAGATAGTCCTCGTTTTTGATTTTTAATTCCTCAATTTTTGGAAAATCTCCAATTTTCATCACCATCTCATTATCTCCCCACACGATCGGTAACCCTGCGTAGCTTGGAGAAACCGAAAAAATCGTGAATAATGCAAGACAAATCAACTTTTTCATAAATATCCTTATTTTTAAATAAAAGTTAATTTAATTATTTATTCAGAGATTTGTCAATTACTTTATATAGCAATTATTTTGGAGAAACAAATGCAAACGCTTATCGCTGGTGCCAATACTGTTTTAACGCAATCAACCTTTCAAATAGATATTCACTATCAAGGACAAGCGGATATTACAGCGTATCTGTTAAAACAAGGAAAAGTCCGCGGGGATGCAGATATGATTTTTTACGGTCAAACGCAAACACCGAATGGCAGCGTGCGATTAGCGACGCAAAGTCATTCAGCAACATTGTTTTTTGATACCAATAAAATTGATTCAGACATTGAGAAAATCGCTATTTGCGCCACTATGGATAATGGCAATAGTATTTCTGCCTTAAAGCAGCTGAATTTAGTGGTTCCAAACATTGCCCAAGCAAATGAAGAATTATTACAAAGGCAAGAAGCCGCTGTTATTGTGGCAGAAGTGTATCGGCATAATGGGCAATGGAAAATCCGATTTGTTATGCAAGGTTTTAATGGTGGACTACAACCGCTTGCGGAACATTTTGGTGTTGAAATTGCTGATGAACCGTCTTCTCCTACAACGTCAAATGCACAACCTACGCCTACCGCTCCGCCAAGCATCAATCTCTCTAAAATTACTTTAGATAAAACGCGTAGCAGTATTAGTCTAGAAAAACGCTCTCAAGGTTTTGGAAAAATAGCAGTCAATCTAAACTGGAATCAACGACTATCAGAAAAACAAGGTTTCTTAGCGCGATTAACTGGCGGAGATAAAAACATCGATTTGGATTTAGGGGCAATGATTCGATTCCAAAATGGAGATATTGATTTGGTTCAAGCATTGGGCAACCGTTTTGGAAATTTTGAAATGCATCCGTATGTAAAATTATCAGGTGATGATAGAACTGGTGCTGTACAAGAAGGAGAGTGGCTTTATATCAATGGTGCGCATTGGGACGAGATTTCTCAAATTGTTGTGTATTGCTTTATTTATGAGGGTGTTCCGAATTGGGCGGCAACGGATGGAGTGGTACGCGTACAAGTGCCTAATCAGCCAGAAATTGAAGTGCGATTAACAGAAGGGCGAAACAATTCTAGTATGTGCGGCATTGTAGAGTTAAGAAATGAACAGGGAAATATTCAGATGAATCGGATTGTGGAGTATTTTTCTGACCATCGACAGCTGGATAATCGTTTTAATTATGGTTTTTCTTGGATAAAAGGACGGAAATAAGTTATAGTGAAAGGCTACTAGACTAGTTACGCTGTTGAGATAGGTGAATAAAGTAAACACACATACTATTACAGGAATGGCGATCTAATTTCCGTGACTCTTTTATTAGCCTTTGAGTATAGTTATCGTTGGAATATAGCTAATTTTCCAAAAAATGCATACAACGTTAACTTAATCTCTAGAGACCTTTGCAAAGGTCTCAGCTTGATGATTTCTAACACATAAGCGTTACCTTTTTAGTTGATTAGTTAAACTGCAACGATATATTTAACAGATATAGCTGAATAAGTTCAGATTGCGTACAAATCGACGAGATACAGGCAGCACACATTAGTACGGAAAGATGCTCCAATTCTGTATGCGAGTTAAATATATTTGGCTATAAAGCTTGCTTTTGCATATCATTTTTGCTTGTACTTTTATCTGACCTCCGTTTATAGCAGGACTTTCCCAAAAGATGTATATAGTCAAATCACTTATAATCCAATCTATCCAAAGCAGATATAAAGAACAACTTGTAGTAGAATTATCAAAAACAAACTGAGCATATCCTATGACCTACTGCCGCCAATTCCGACAGAAAATTCTTAACGATATTGCTAATGGAGAAACTTGGCACGCTGTTGCAAAGCGCTACAAGATCAGCAAATTCACCGTTTATAGCTGGATTAAAAATCCCCATCCTAAA
>NZ_LWHB01000287.1 GCF_001889065.1 Suttonella ornithocola
TAGTAGTGAGCACCCCAGATGGTGAACAAACCATTCCTGTGACCCAAGAGATGATTGATGCAGGTAAAACAGAAGTGAGCTTCACGCCGAAAGCAGACGGTGAAAATAATGAAGTAACTGCTTATGTCAAAGACCCTGCGGGCAACGAAAGTGCGAAAGGCAAAGACGCCTCGACCAGCCAAACAGGTAACAGCACAGCTGCAGTAACAGGCGTAGAACTTGGTGGTTCGGCGGATGATGGCTACCTAAATGCCAAAGAAGTGGGTGGTCAAGATAGCGTCAGCGTACCGGTCACTATTGGCCTGAACGGCGATGTCAAAGAAGGCGACACCGTGACCATTGATGTTAACGGCACCCTCAGCACGCACACCGTGACCGCAGACGAAGCCAACGCGCACAGCATCACAGCCAGCGTAGACATCCCGAGCAGCCAAGACGGCACGGTCGTTGTCAAAGCGAGCGTGACTGCGACGGCTACCGGTAACACGCCGGCGGCCAACAGCGCGCAAGACGACGTGATTGTCGATACCGGCGTGCCGGGAGACGTCAACGGCGACAAAACCCCGAATGGCGCAGACAACGACAGCACCACCCAAGACGGTGCGCCGAAAGTCAGCATCAAAGACGGCGGAGATAATGCACTCAACCAACTGACCTAGACAGCGGTAAAGCCACAGCAGAGATCAGCATTCCAGCCAACACCAAAGCCGGCGACAGCTTAGTAGTGAGCACCCCAGATGGTGAACAAACCATTCCTGTGACCCAAGAGATGATTGATGCAGGTAAAACAGAAGTGAGCTTCACGCCGAAAGCAGACGGTGAAAATAATGAAGTAACTGCTTATGTCAAAGACCCTGCGGGCAACGAAAGTGCGAAAGGCAAAGACGCCTCGACCAGCCAAACAGGTAACAGCACAGCTGCAGTAACAGGCGTAGAACTTGGTGGTTCGGCGGATGATGGCTACCTAAATGCTAAAGAAGTGGGTGGTCAAGATAGCGTCAGCGTACCGGTCACTATTGGCCTGAACGGCGATGTCAAAGAAGGCGACACCGTGACCATTGATGTTAACGGCACCCTCAGCACGCACACCGTGACCGCAGACGAAGCCAACGCGCACAGCATCACAGCCAGCGTAGACATCCCGAGCAGCCAAGACGGCACGGTCGTTGTCAAAGCGAGCGTGACTGCGACGGCTACCGGTAACACGCCGGCGGCCAACGAG
>NZ_LWHB01000288.1 GCF_001889065.1 Suttonella ornithocola
GAACGGCGATGTCAAAGAAGGCGACACCGTGACCATTGATGTTAACGGCACCCTCAGCACGCACACCGTGACCGCAGACGAAGCCAACGCGCACAGCATCACAGCCAGCGTAGACATCCCGAGCAGCCAAGACGGCACGGTCGTTGTCAAAGCGAGCGTGACTGCGACGGCTACCGGTAACACGCCGGCGGCCAACAGCGCGCAAGACGACGTGATTGTCGATACCGGCGTGCCGGGAGACGTCAACGGCGACAAAACCCCGAATGGCGCAGACAACGACAGCACCACCCAAGACGGTGCGCCGAAAGTCAGCATCAAAGACGGCGGAGATAATGCACTCAACCCAACTGACCTAGACAGCGGTAAAGCCACAGCAGAGATCAGCATTCCAGCCAACACCAAAGCCGGCGACAGCTTAGTAGTGAGCACCCCAGATGGTGAACAAACCATTCCTGTGACCCAAGAGATGATTGATGCAGGTAAAACAGAAGTGAGCTTCACGCCGAAAGCAGACGGTGAAAATAATGAAGTAACTGCTT
>NZ_LWHB01000289.1 GCF_001889065.1 Suttonella ornithocola
GCAGGTAAAACAGAAGTGAGCTTCACGCCGAAAGCAGACGGTGAAAATAATGAAGTAACTGCTTATGTCAAAGACCCTGCGGGCAACGAAAGTGCGAAAGGCAAAGACGCCTCGACCAGCCAAACAGGTAACAGCACAGCTGCAGTAACAGGCGTAGAACTTGGTGGTTCGGCGGATGATGGCTACCTAAATGCCAAAGAAGTGGGTGGTCAAGATAGCGTCAGCGTACCGGTCACTATTGGCCTGAACGGCGATGTCAAAGAAGGCGACACCGTGACCATTGATGTTAACGGCACCCTCAGCACGCACACCGTGACCGCAGACGAAGCCAACGCGCACAGCATCACAGCCAGCGTAGACATCCCGAGCAGCCAAGACGGCACGGTCGTTGTCAAAGCGAGCGTGACTGCGACGGCTACCGGTAACACGCCGGCGGCCA
>NZ_LWHB01000290.1 GCF_001889065.1 Suttonella ornithocola
TTGGCTGAACGGCGATGTCAAAGAAGGCGACACCGTGACCATTGATAACGGCACCCTCAGCACGCACACCGTGACCGCAGACGAAGCAACGCGCACAGCATCACAGCCAGCGTAGACATCCCGAGCAGCCAAGACGGCACGGTCGTTGTCAAAGCGAGCGTGACTGCGACGGCTACCGGTAACACGCCGGCGGCCAACAGCGCGCAAGACGACGTGATTGTCGATACCGGCGTGCCGGGAGACGTCAACGGCGACAAAACCCCGAATGGCGCAGACAACGACAGCACCACCCAAGACGGTGCGCCGAAAGTCAGCATCAAAGACGGCGGAGATAATGCACTCAACCCAACTGACCTAGACAGCGGTAAAGCCACAGCAGAGATCAGCATTCCAGCCAACACCAAAGCCGGCGACAGCTTAGTAGTGAGCACCCCAGATGGTGAACAAACCATTCCTGTGACCCAAGAGATGATTGATGCAGGTAAAACAGAAGTGAGCTTCACGCCGAAAGCAGACGGTGAAAATAATGAAGTAACTGCTTATGTCAAAGACCCTGCGGGCAACGAAAGTGCGAAAGGCAAAGACGCCTCGACCAGCCAAACAGGTAACAGCACAGCTGCAGTAACAGGCGTAGAACTTGGTGGTTCGGCGGATGATGGCTACCTAAATGCCAAAGAAGTGGGTGGTCAAGATAGCGTCAGCGTACCGGTCACTATTGGCCTGAACGGCGATGTCAAAGAAGGCGACACCGTGACCATTGATGTTAACGGTACCCTCAGCACGCACACCGTGACCGCAGACGAAGCCAACGCGCACAGCATCACAGCCAGCGTAGACATCCCGAGCAGCCAAGACGGCACGGTCGTTGTCAAAGCGAGCGTGACTGCGACGGCTACCGGTAACACGCCGGCGGCCAACAGCGCGCAAGACGACGTGATTGTCGATACCGGCGTGCCGGGAGACGTCAACGGCGA
>NZ_LWHB01000291.1 GCF_001889065.1 Suttonella ornithocola
TATCAAAACAAACTGAGCATATCCTATGACCTACTGCCGCCAATTCCGACAGAAAATTCTAACGATATTGCTAATGGAGAAACTTGGCGCGCTGTTGCAAAGCGCTACAAGATCAGCAAATTCACCGTCTATAGCTGGATTAAAAATCCCCATCCTAAAGGCTTTACTGAGCGTAAGCCCTCAAAGATTGATGATGAATGCTAGCTTATGATAGTTG
>NZ_LWHB01000293.1 GCF_001889065.1 Suttonella ornithocola
AATATAGATCAAATCACTTATAATCCAATCCATCCAAAGCAGATATAAAGAACAACTTGTAGTAGAATTATCAAAAACAAACTGAGCATATCCTATGACCTACTGCCGCCAATTCCGACAGAAAATTCTTAACGATATTGCTAATGGAGAAACTTGGCGCGCTGTTGCAAAGCGCTACAAGATCAGCAAATTCACCGTCTATAGCTGGATTAAAAATCCCCATCCTAAAGGTTTTACTGAGCGTAAGCCCTCAAAGATTGATGATGAAACCTTGCTTAAGGATATTGAGCAGTATCCCGATGATTACCAATGGGAAAGCGCTAGACGTTTTAATTGCTCGCAATCAGCGATTTGTTATGCTCTAAAGCGACTAAAGATAACGCATAAAAAAAGATTAACCAACATCCAAAAGCCGACACAGAGAAAAGAGAGCACTTTCAAGAACAAATAGTGGATAAGACCGCTCAAGACAAACCGATAGTCTATCTTGATGAATGTGGTTTTAAAACCTTTGCTCATAGACCTTATGGCTACAGCACAAAAGGACAAGTTTGTCATGGAAGTGATAACTGGCATTTAAAGAACCAGAGCAATGCGATTGGAGCCATTATCAATGGAGAATTGTTTGCCTTACGCTTATATGATGGTTCTATTAACAGCGATATTTTCTCTCATTGGTGAGAGAAGCACTG
>NZ_LWHB01000294.1 GCF_001889065.1 Suttonella ornithocola
TAATGGAGAAACTTGGCGCGCTGTTGCAAAGCGCTACAAGATCAGCAAATTCACCGTCTATAGCTGGATTAAAAATCCCCATCCTAAAGGCTTTACTGAGCAGTAAGCCCTCAAAGATTGATGATGAAGCCTTGCTTAAGGATATTGAGCAGTATCCTGATGATTACCAATGGGAAAGCGCTAGACGTTTTAATTGCTCGCAATCAGCGATTTGTTATGCTCTAAAGCGACTAAAGATAACGCATAAAAAAAGATTAACCAACATCCAAAAGCCGACACAGAGAAAAGAGAGCACTTTCAAGAACAAATAGTGGATAAGACCGCTCAAGACAAACCGATAGTCTATCTTGATGAATGTGGTTTTAAAGCCTTTGATCATAGACCTTATGGCTACAGCACAAAAGGACAAGTTTGTCATGGAAGTGATAACTGGCATTTAAAAAACCAGAGCAATGCGATTGGAGCCATTATCAATGGAGAATTGTTTGCCTTACGCTTATATGATGGTTCTATTAACAGCGATATTTTCTCTCATTGGGTGAGAGAAGCACTGTTACCTGAGTTACCTAAAAACAGTGTAATTGTCATGGACAATGCCGCTTTTCATAAACGCAGTGTATATTCAAGCAATCATTGAAGAGCATGGGCATGAGATAGTTTGGTTACCCCTTATAGTCCAGACTTAAATCCCATTGAAAA
>NZ_LWHB01000295.1 GCF_001889065.1 Suttonella ornithocola
TCAATGATTGCTTGAATATCACTGCGTTTATGAAAAGCGGCATTGTCCATGACAATTACACTGTTTTTAGGTAACTCAGGTAACAGTGCTTCTCTCACCCAATGAGAGAAAATATCGCTGTTAATAGAACCATCATATAAGCGTAAGGCAAACAATTCTCCATTGATAATGGCTCCAATCGCATTGCTCTGGTTCTTTAAATGCCAGTTATCACTTCCATGACAAACTTGTCCTTTTGTGCTGTAGCCATAAGGTCTATGAGCAAAGGCTTTAAAACCACATTCATCAAGATAGACTATCGGTTTGTCTTGAGCGGTCTTATCCACTATTTGTTCTTGAAAGTGCTCTCTTTTCTCTGTGTCGGCTTTTGGATGTTGGTTAATCTTTTTTTTATGCGTTATCTTTAGTTCGCTTTAGAGCATAACAAATCGCTGATTGCGAGACAATTAAAACGTCTAGCTCTTTCCC
>NZ_LWHB01000296.1 GCF_001889065.1 Suttonella ornithocola
AAAGAAMAACTTGTAGTAGAATTATCAAAAACAAACTGAGCATATCCTATGACCTACTGCTGCCAATTCCGACAGAAAATTCTTAACGATATTGCTAATGGAGAAACTTGGCGCGCTGTTGCAAAGCGCTACAAGATCAGCAAATTCACCGTCTATAGCTGGATTAAAAATCCCCATCCTAAAGGTTTTACTGAGCGTAAGCCCTCAAAGATTGATGATGAAGCCTTGCTTAAGGATATTGAGCAGTATCCTGATGATTACCAATGGGAAAGAGCTAGACGTTTTAATTGCTCGCAATCAGCGATTTGTTATGCTCTAAAGCGACTAAAGATAACGCATAAAAAAAGATTAACCAACATCCAAAAGCCGACACAGAGAAAAGAGAGCACTTTCAAGAACAAATAGTGGATAAGACCGCTCAAGACAAACCGATAGTCTATCTTGATGAATGTGGTTTTAAAGCCTTTGCTCATAGAGCTTATGGCTACAGCACAAAAGGAGAAGTTTGTCATGGAAGTGATAACTGGCATTTAAAGAACCAGAGCAATGCGATTGGAGCCATTATCAATGGAGAATTGTTTGCCTTACGCTTATATGATGGTTCTATTAACAGCGATATTTTCTCTCATTGGGTGAGAGAAGCACTGTTACCTGAGTTACCTAAAAACAGTGTAATTGTCATGGACAATGCCGCTTTTCATAAACGCAGTGTATATTCAAAGCAATCATTGAAGAGCATGGGCATGAGATAGTTTGGTTACCCCCTTATAGTCCAGACTTAAATCCCATTGAAAAGATGTGGGCTTGGATTAAGAA
>NZ_LWHB01000297.1 GCF_001889065.1 Suttonella ornithocola
AGCTCAAAGAAGGCGCAAGCTTTCGGGAGTTAGCAGAAGAATATCAACTCAGCCCAACAACCATACAACGTTGGAAGAAGAATCCTGAACGTAAGAAACGCGTATTTAAACCCCTAAAAATAGATAATGAGCTTCTGAAAGCAGATGTCAAAGCTTATCCCGATGACTATCAATGGGAACGAGCGCAGCGATTTGGTTGTAGCCAAAAATCTATCAGTCGTGCGTTAAAAAAATTGGGATGACGCTTAAAAAAGACGGTAAATCATCCAAAAGCAGATAGCGCAAAACGGGCATCATTTCTTAAGCAGTTAAGAGAGCTCAAACAAGCTGGAAAAAAGATAGCTGACTTAGATGAAAGGGGTTTTAAATCACATGAGAGCAGAGGTTATGGTTATGCGCCAAGAGGCGAAGCTTGCTTAGGTCAGTACGACTGGCAACTCAAAAACCAAACCAATGCTATTGGTGCTGTGATGAACAACCCGTTGTTTGCTGTTGGATTGTATGATGGTAGCATCAACAGCGATATCTTTTACAGCTGGGTAGAACAGATATGACTTCCTCAACTCCCTGCTGATAGTGTGATTGTCATGGACAATGCGGCTTTTCACAAACGTGAGGATATCAAAATGCTGATAGAGGAGGCTGGACATACTATCCTTTGACTTCCATCTTATAGCCCTGATCTTAATCCCATTGAGCATACATGGGCATGGATAAAGCAAAAGCGTAAAGAATGGCGACTGCATTGACCGCTTATTCTTCTATTTTATGTGGATATGTAACGCTTTTGATGGTCTTTGACTATAGATAAATACTGATAGCTTAGGTCACTATGATGGATGATATTATGGGCTATTGTTCTGTTGGCTAATGCTTGTTCAAGCGCATCAAGCACCATGTCGGTGTTCATTTGACGACTGACTTTCCAGCCGACAATGGCGCTTGAATGCACGTCTATGATGAATGCTGTATAGATCCAGCTGCTTTGAGTGTGGATATAGATGAAGTCTGCAATCCATAGCTGATTGGTCTCACTTACCTTGAAGTGTCGCTTAGCCAAATCACCGGCATATTGCAGTGTTTCACTACCCCGATAGACGGGCTTTTTCCTATCACGGCTGACGCCATACCTTTCGTGCGCCGTAACGACATTGACTGTTCTGCCATATCTGTTTGATCTGTATCAGTCTCTGTTGATCACGACGGTTTCGTGCCAAACATTTCTCAGGATGATTCATCTGATCTTGATGCCAGTAATAGAATAGGTAGAGGGTGGTGCAATCGGCAATACCGTGCAGATTGCTTCAACACCATAACACGGCTGATATTGCTCGATAAAGTCAATCATCGTTTGTGTGGGTGGTAGAGCTCCGCCTGTGCGAAAAAAAGCAGCGGCTTTGCGCAAGATCTCATTGCTGCGTTGCAGTTCACGGTTTTCACGCTCAAGGATTTTTATCCGCTCAAGTGTATCTTGTGCTTGTACACCTTCAGGGGTTGCCAGTGCTGCATGTTT
>NZ_LWHB01000298.1 GCF_001889065.1 Suttonella ornithocola
AAGGTATTGCCTTGGTTTACCCAATCCGCACCTTTAACAGTGAGGGTAATTTCACCTGTTTGTGCGTTAACCGATAGGTAGTCGGATGCGGTTTTTAGGCTGTAAGTGATGGTGTCATTATCCGCATCAGCCGCTTTGGCGGTGCTGATAACGTCATTAGCTTGAGCTTTGCTTTGAATGAGTTCAGCGCTAGGGGTAAAGGTTGGGGCTTTGGGGGTGTGGTTGGTTGCGGTAGGATTAAATACCGCTTCGCTTTCACTGTGTCCGTCATTCGCCACAATGGTAACCGCTGGCAAGGTATTGCCTTGGTTTACCCAATCCGCACCTTTAACAGTGAGGGTAATTTCACCTGTTTGTGCGTTAACCGATAGGTAGTCGGATGCGGTTTTTAGGCTGTAAGTGATGGTGTCATTATCCGCATCAGCTGCTTTGGCGGTGCTGATAACGTCATTAGCTTGAGCTTTGCTTTGAATGAGTTCAGCGCTAGGGGTAAAGGTTGGGGCTTCAGGAGTGTGGTTGGTTGCGGTAGGATTAAATACCGCTTCGCTTTCACTGTGTCCGTCATTCGCCACAATGGTAACCGCTGGCAAGGTATTGCCTTGGTTTACCCAATCCGCACCTTTAACAGTGAGGGTAATTTCACCTGTTTGTGCGTTAACCGATAGGTAGTCGGATGCGGTTTTTAGGCTGTAAGTGATGGTGTCATTATCCGCATCAGCCGCTTTGGCGGTGCTGATAACGTCATTAGCTTGAGCTTTGCTTTGAATGAGTTCAGCGCTAGGGGTAAAGGTTGGGGCTTCAGGAGTGTGGTTGGTTGCGGTAGGATTAAATACCGCTTCGCTTTCACTGTGTCCGTCATTCGCCACAATGGTAACCGCTGGCAAGGTATTGCCTTGGTTTACCCAATCCGCACCTTTAACAGTGAGGGTAATTTCACCTGTTTGTGCGTTAACCGCTAGGTAGTCGGATGCGGTTTTTAGGCTGTAAGTGATGGTGTCATTATCCGCATCAGCCGCTTTGGCGGTGCTGATAACGTCATTAGCTTGAGCTTTGCTTTGAATGAGTTCAGCGCTAGGGGTAAAGGTTGGGGCTTTGGGGGTGTGGTTGGTTGCGGTAGGATTAAATACCGCTTCGCTTTCACTGTGTCCGTCATTCGCCACAATGGTAACCGCTGGCAAGGTATTG
>NZ_LWHB01000299.1 GCF_001889065.1 Suttonella ornithocola
CACCTGTTTGTGCGTTAACCGATAGGTAGTCGGATGCGGTTTTTAGGCTGTAAGTGATGGTGTCATTATCCGCATCAGCTGCTTTGGCGGTGCTGATAACGTCATTAGCTTGAGCTTTGCTTTGAATGAGTTCAGCGCTAGGGGTAAAGGTTGGGGCTTCAGGAGTGTGGTTGGTTGCGGTAGGATTAAATACCGCTTCGCTTTCACTGTGTCCGTCATTCGCCACAATGGTAACCGCTGGCAAGGTATTGCCTTGGTTTACCCAATCCGCACCTTTAACAGTGAGGGTAATTTCACCTGTTTGTGCGTTAACCGATAGGTAGTCGGATGCGGTTTTTTA
>NZ_LWHB01000300.1 GCF_001889065.1 Suttonella ornithocola
GCCCATTACAACGACCGCCAGCACAACAAGAGCAGCACCTACAGTGGTGATATCCTCCTTGGTACTGTCAATTGTTTGCTGTACTTCTGGCGGAAGTGCAGCAGCTGCATAACCTGCATATAATGCAGGGACGATAAGAAGTTTTTTCATAACTTTATCTCCGATTAAGAATAAACATAGCGAGTTCACGAAAGCCCCAAGCTGTTACTGTACATAACAGAAAGAGACCACCGATTTTCAATCCCTCACCTTGTTTCTAGTTGAGGGAGTATTGAAAATTCTTGCCATTTCTGGCAGGTGTTGTTTACCAGTTCAACACAGACATACATTTAATAACCCCAACTTAAACAACTATTAAATATTGAAAGTTGTTGCCAAAAGGTTTCTATTACAACTGATGAAAGACTTAGATTAGAGATGTGCGGATTTTGTATTAGACATAATCCAATTAAATCAGGCATGTTTTTCTCCTATCAATATTTGAGGAATAATTGAAATATGTTCTAAATCACTCTCAATAATTCGCGCATGGTTAATAGCATCATTTACAGTGCTGAATTGATAGGCTTTAGTGAGGTCATAAGTGAAGCTGGCTTCTCCATTAACTGCGGATAAAAATTCCCCTGTTTCTAGGCTTTGAACAATATAAATGATGCGGAACATGGGTTACTCCTATTTCGTAATAGGGCGAACAGATTTTAGGCTCATGTTGATGCGTCCGCTTCGGGTTTCTAGTTCGTAGTCAAGTTCTACAGTCACGGGGAATTGAAGCGTTTTAAATTGATGATAGTTGGCGCTTGTACCGTATTGAATTTCGGTTACGTTGTAACCGCATTCACGGTCTGAATCACTTGGTACGGGCATAAGTAAGCGTAATTTGACAGCTATCATAGTGATTGCCGTCTACGTCGCCTTTAAATTGTTTGA
>NZ_LWHB01000301.1 GCF_001889065.1 Suttonella ornithocola
GTTTTTCGGGGTGTCGCTGGAAAAAAGTTTTTCAAAGGCGGGATAACTGGCGCATAGATAATCACCTGCGTGTATTACGATGTCTTTCGGGATAATGATGTCGCGACTGCGCAATTCGAGTTCACAGCGGACCCAAGGACTATCTTGCATCTTGAGCTGTTTGCCTTTTTCATAGAAGCGGAGCAAGCGTGAGCTTTGCCGAGTACCGATATAAAGGGTTCGTCCATTGCTGGTGTCGTTAAACCAGTCATCACCCTCTTTGCGGATTTTGGGACGCGTGAAAGCAGTAGTAAATCCACCTGCATAGTAGGCTTTTAAAGCATCATCAACGGTGTATTTTCCGCCTAAAAAGTCATGGGCTATGTCAACGCGGGTATAGCGGAAGCCATACATTTCAGGCAAGGTGCTGAATGCATGCAGACGATGTTCCCAGCCATCATCAGCAGCACCTAAGCCAAAGGCTGTTAATTCAATGCAGATGGTGTTTGCATTGCTTTTATTGATGCCACCTCCTATACAGACGTAACCATAGCAGGTTTCATGGTCTCCAAGGTTAAAAGATTCACTGTAAAAATTAGCCGACTTTTCACGGTTGTGGGATGCGCCAAAACCAAAGATTTCATATAGGTAGGGGTTGAGGACGTTGATATAGTCTTCACTGGTTTCAAATTCGTTTGATGAACGGTTAGAGAGTTCACAAAGGCTGTCTTTGTCAAAGACAAAGGTTAATTGGTCAATGAAGGCTTTTTGTCCATCTGTTGGTTGGCGGAATAACTGTTCAACCAGTTTGCCGTTACGAATTACCGGCAACGCTACACGGTGGCT
>NZ_LWHB01000302.1 GCF_001889065.1 Suttonella ornithocola
CAATCTTTGAGGGCTTACGCTCAGTAAAGCTTTTAGGATGGGGATTTTTAATCCAGCTATAGACGGTGAATTTGCTGATCTTGTAGCGCTTTGCAACAGCGCGCCAAGTTTCTCCATTAGCAATATCGTTAAGAATTTTCTGTCGGAATTGGCGACAGTAGGTCATAGGATATGCTCAGTTTGTTTTTGATAATTCTACTACAAGTTGTTCTTTAATATCTGCTTTGGATAGATTGGATTATAAGTGATTTGACTATATACAAAGCGGAGGTCATTAAATATGACAAACCACAATGGCAAGGTTTAAGAGATGTTGAGCCGGCTACTTTGGAATCGGTAGACTGGTACAACAAAGAGCGACTTCACAGTACAATGGGTTATCTATCACCTTTTGAGTTTGAAAAAATGAATCATCAACTCCTAACTGCGTCAGGCATAGCAGCCTGACTCAAGTAATCGGGTCTCCAATAAAGTTGGGGCGATTTACTTTGATGGAAATGTGGCATGATAAACATGGATTTTGAGATTCAGCACATAGAGAGCAGAAACTAAAAGGGTTTGTGAATTTTTACAATACCGTAAAACCAACCTCATGCAGGGCTTAAAGGGCTAACACTTTTTGAAGCACTTCAAGCTTATTTTTACCCAACCAATGGGTAAACAACTCAACGATTTCTAATACCTTAGATATTAAGTTAACGTTGTATGTATTTTTGGGGAAGTTAGCTATATACCTTTCAAATTACTATCAAAAATCAAAAATTAAACATACACGTAATATAGCTAATTTCTTTAACTCGCATACAGCGCTAGCTCGTTTTGCCGTACTGAGGTTAGCTATCTGTGATTTGTCAGTTTGTATCAAGCTAAACCCATTCAGCTATAACATAACTGGTAGTGGTTTGAAAAGTATGCTGATTAAACCCAACCATAATTAATATAATGGAAGAGTAAGTCAAACGCCTTAAAGTGATTCACCAACTTTTTAGAAAAACAGCAAGTCTTTCGAAAGACTCGCCTCAGCCTTTGCCTAAAGCGATTATTATTACCCTCAATATCCGTAGTATATCGCTTACCTATCTTTTTAACGTTACCATCAAAAGCCGTT
>NZ_LWHB01000303.1 GCF_001889065.1 Suttonella ornithocola
ACCAGAAGAGCGTGCTCGTGGAATTACCATCTCAACTGCTCACGTTGAATATGAATCACCATTACGTCACTATGCACATGTAGACTGCCCAGGACACGCTGACTATGTTAAAAACATGATCACAGGTGCAGCGCAAATGGACGGAGCTATTCTAGTTTGTTCAGCTGCTGATGGTCCAATGCCGCAAACCCGCGAGCATATCTTATTATCACGCCAAGTGGGTGTCCCTTACATTGTGGTTTACCTAAATAAAGCGGATATGGTTGACGATGCAGAGCTATTAGAATTGGTTGAAATGGAAGTTCGCGAACTACTATCGGACTATGACTTCCCGGGTGATGATACCCCAATTATCATTGGTTCAGCTCTTAAAGCTTTAGAAGGTGATACTTCTGATATTGGTGTACCCTCAATTGAAAAATTAGTTGATGCATTAGATTCATATATTCCAGAACCAGAGCGTGATATTGACAAGCCATTCTTGATGCCAATTGAAGATGTATTCTCAATTTCGGGACGTGGTACTGTGGTTACTGGACGTGTTGAGCGTGGTATTGTTAAAGTTGGTGATGAGCTTGAAATTGTAGGCTTGCGTCCAACGACAAAAACGACCTGTACTGGTGTTGAAAT
>NZ_LWHB01000304.1 GCF_001889065.1 Suttonella ornithocola
AATGACAGTATGCCAAACCTTGACTTTAACAAAGCCTTTCAAATGGCATGAGCTATAGGACGATCAAAGACCACATCGCTGAGATTTACTCATTGGACGTCTCTGAAGCCACCATTAGCAGCATTACCGATCAACTCATACCACAGCTTAAAGCATGGCAATCTCGAACACCCGATAGTGTTTATCTCTTTGTTTGGCTGAATGCCATTCCCTACAAAGTCAAAGAAGAAGGAGGTTATGTCAATAAAGCGCTTTACACGCTACAGGCTTTAAACACCGAAGGTAAAAAAGAACTCATTGGCTTATACTGCTCGGAAACCGAAGGGGCAAACGATTGGCTCTCTGTACTGACGGACTTACATAACCGTGGCGTGGAAGATATTCTCATGGCTTGTGTGGATGGCTTAAAAGGTTTTCCTGAAGCGATACAGGCTATCTTCCCCAATACTGAGGTACAACTGTGTGTGCTTCAGCAAATCCGTGAGTTTGCGTTATGTGGCTAGTCGTGAGCAAAAAGCTTTCATGCAGGATTTAAAGCCTGTATATAAAGCGGTCAATAAAGAATCAGCTGAATTGGGGCTTGATAGGTTAGAAAACCTTTGGGGTAATAAATACCCTGCGGTGATTAAGTCTTGGCGGGATAAGTGGCATTTGCTAAGTCACTATTTTAAATATCCTGAGGCGGTGAGAAAGCCCATTTATACCACCAATGCGGTAGAGGCAGTCCATCGTCAATTCCGCAAGTTAACTAAAACTAAAGGAGCGTTTCCTAATGAAACCAGTTTGCTCAAACTCTTATATGTTGGTATGTTAAATGCCAGCGAAAAATAGACAATGCCGATTCCTAATT
>NZ_LWHB01000305.1 GCF_001889065.1 Suttonella ornithocola
TCAATACCATTGATATGGTAATGACCATGAGCAAACTCATTATTGCCATGGTCTACTCTAAAATGTTTCGCATAGCCAACGTCAACCAAGCCATTGTAACCACGCCAACCATCCGAGTATATGACACTATCAAGCGCTACTTTACCAAGAATAACACCTTGCAAGGTCTTTTTCTTACAGTCGGGAATGATCTCAGTATAGATACGACCTTGTCTTTCAAAGATACCAAAGACGGATTGTTTTAAAGTCCCACGACCACGTTTGAGCTTGTCATGATAATCCCTTTGACGCTTTGCGCCAAAGTAGGATTCATTGATCTCAATTGAGCCATATAAAAGGTTTTTCTGGTTTAGTTGATACTGATAAATTTCTTGGCGAAAGATAGCGTACCAGCGGTTAATGGTATTACGGTTTACATTCAGCAGAAGAGCTGTTTTGGTTGTGTCAATAGCAATACAAAAGCATTGCACAATTTTTTTTAAGCTTATATGTACTTATAGTCAAATCACTTATAATCCAATCTATCCAAAGCAGATATAAAGAACGACTTATAGTAGAATTATCAAAAACAAACTGAGCATATCTTATGACCTACTGCAGCCAATTCCGACAGAAAATTCTTAACGATATTGCTAATGGAGAAACTTGGCGCGCTGTTGCAAAGCGCTACAAGATCAGCAAATTCACCGTCTATAGCTGGATTAAAAATCCCCATCCTAAAGGCTTTACTGAGCGTAAGCCCTCAAAGATTGATGATGAAGCCTTGCTTAAGGATATTGAGCAGTATCCTGATGATTACCAATGGGAAAGAGCTAGACGTTTTAATTGCTCGCAATCAGCGATTTGTTATGCTCTAAAGCGACTAAAGATAACGCATAAAAAAAGATTAACCAACATCCAAAAGCCGACACAGAGAAAAGAGAGCACTTTCAAGAACAAATAGTAGATAAGACCGCTCAAGGACAAACCGATAGTCTATCTTGATGAATGTGGTTTTAAAGCCTTTGCTCATAG
>NZ_LWHB01000306.1 GCF_001889065.1 Suttonella ornithocola
AGTCAAACGCCTTAAAGTGGTTCGTCAAGAGACCGTTCAAAATTCTGTGTCATTCCTCTAAGCTACTCAAAACACAAGGAATGACAGTATGCAAAACTTTGACTTTAACAAAGCCTTAAAAGCTATCCAAGCAGGCAAACCCATCACAGGTACTGACGGAGTGCTTGCCCCACTAATCAAATAGCTAACTGAAGCTGCTTTATCAGCTGAAATATAGTAAAAGTCCACTAAACAAGTTACATTAACTGAATGGCATACTCATCAGACTATCGACAAATGATATTGACCAAGCTCAAAGAAGGCGCAAGCTTTCGGGAGTTAGCAGAAGAATATCAACTCATCCCAACAACCATACAACGTTGGAAGAAGAATCCTGAACGTAAGAAACGCGTATTTAAACCCCTAAAAATAGATAATAAGCTTCTGAAAGCAGATGTCAAATCTTATCCCGATGACTACCAATGGAAACGAGCCAGCTATTTGGTTGTAGCCAAAAATCTATCAGGCGTGCGTTAACAAAGAATTGGGATGACGCTTAAAAAAGACGGTAAATCATCCAAAAGCAGATAGCGCAAAACGGGCATCATTTCTTAAGCAGTTAAGAGAGCTCAAACAAGCTGGAAAAAAGATAGCTGACTTAGATGAAAGGGGTTTTAAATCACATGAGAGCAGAGGTTATGGTTATGCGCCAAGAGGCGAAGCTTGCTTAGGTCAGTACGACTGGCA
>NZ_LWHB01000307.1 GCF_001889065.1 Suttonella ornithocola
ATGAATAATTTGGGATTATGAAAACATAAATTACAATCAGCTGCCCAAAGTTGCCATAAGCCTCAGTATAAAAAAGAAATGGACGGAAAATCTATGGTAAGCAAAATTACCAATGCAAAGATTGTCATCGACAGTTCATTGATAAAATGGATTTAACTTACCAAGGCTGTCAAAGGCATATTGATGCAAAAATACGTCTAATGCTTGTTAGAGGCTGTAGTATTGCTGATATTATGGTTATTGAGAAAGTCAGCAAATATAAAGTGCTAAATGTCTTAGCGAAATCTAACTGTGAAATAAAACCTACACAAAACGCCTATCAAAAACTCCAAATTGATGAGTTTTGGACCTATGTAGGTCATAAGAAAAACAAAATCTGGTTAATTTATGCTTATGATCCAGATAGTGGTGAGATATGGCTTTTGTATGGGGGAAACGCAATCTAAAGACAGCTAAACAACTGAGAGCTAAACTTGAGGCATTAGGAATTAGTTTTGGTTGTATTTGTTGTGATAATTGGGATAGCTTCTTAACGGCTTTTGATGGTAACGTTAAAAAGATAGGTAAGCAGATATACTACGGATATTGAGGGTAATAATAATCG
>NZ_LWHB01000308.1 GCF_001889065.1 Suttonella ornithocola
CAGAAGTGAAACGCAGCATCGCCGATGGTAGTGTGGGGCTTCCCCATGTGAGAGTAGGTCAACATCAGGTCTTTACACCAAGCCCCTAGATATGATACTAGGGGCTTTTTTATTTGTAAAACTCCCAACTTAATCTGACACTGATAAAAATAAGTTGAGACCTTCGTAAAAAAACATAAAATAGAGAAATTTCAAATTTTTAAATTTTTAAAATAAATTTAAAATTATATAGTCAAAGGCTAATAAAAGAGGCACAGAAATTAGATCGCTATTCCAGTAATAGTACATGTGCTTACTTTATTCATCTATCTTAATACTGTAACTATTCTAGTAGCCTTTCACTATATTCCCGCCAAATAGTCTTTGACTATATAACACTATCAAGCGCTACTTTACCAAAAACTGAACCACCCCGGAATGATCAGAGGCTCATCAATCTGAGAAAATAAGACTGTGAGTAGTAAAAGATACCCCCCGGAAATGAAAGAAAGAGCCGGTCGTCTACTGATCGAAGTTAAAGACAATTACCCATCAAGATGGGTGGCCATTGAGGCTATTACATCTAAAATCGGCTGTAATAGTGAGACATTGCGAGCTTGGGATAACAAACATGCAGCACTGGCAACCCCTGAAGGTGTACAAGCACAAGATACACTTGAGCGGATAAAAATCCTTGAGCGTGAAAACCGTGAACTGCAACGCAGCAATGAGATCTTGCGCAAAGCCGCTGCTTTTTTTCGCACAGGCGGAGCTCTACCACCCACACAAACGATG
>NZ_LWHB01000309.1 GCF_001889065.1 Suttonella ornithocola
CAATCTTTGAGGGCTTACGCTCAGTAAGCCTTTAGGATGGGGATTTTTAATCCAGCTATAGACGGTGAATTTGCTGATCTTGTAGCGCTTTGCAACAGCGCGCCAAGTTTCTCCATTAGCAATATCGTTAAGAATTTTTTGTCGGAATTGGCTGCAGTAGGTCATAGGATATGCTCAGTTTGTTTTTGATAATTCTACTATAAGTCGTTCTTTATATCTGCTTTGGATAGATTGGATTATAAGTGATTTGACTATATTTGTTCTTGAAAGTGCTCTCTTTGCTCTGTGTCGGCTTTTGGATGTTGGTTAATCTTTTTTTATGCGTTATCTTTAGTCGCTTTAGAGCATAACAAATCGCTGATTGCGAGTAATTAAAACGTCTAGCGCTTTCCCATTGGTAATTATCGGGATACTGCTCAATATCCTTAAGCAAGGCTTCATCATCAATCTTTGAGGGCTTACGCTCAGTAAAGCCTTTAGGATGAGGATTTTTAATCCAGCTATAGACGGTGAATTTGCTGATCTTGTAGCGCTTTGCAACAGCGCGCCAAGTTTCTCCATTAGCAATATCGTTAAGAATTTTTTGTCGGAATTGGCTGCAGTAGGTCATAGGATATGCTCAGTTTGTTTTTGATAATTCTACTACAAGTTGTTCTTTATATCTGCTTTGGATAGATTGGATTATAAGTGATTTTACTATATCARTGCACTATGTAAGCGAAGTCCTTCCCCAGATTGGA
>NZ_LWHB01000310.1 GCF_001889065.1 Suttonella ornithocola
GCATCCGCAGCTTCGGTATATGATTTAGCCCCGGTAAATCTTCCGCGCAGGACGACTTGACTAGTGAGCTATTACGCTTTCTTTAAAGGGTGGCTGCTTCTAAGCCAACCTCCTAGCTGTCTTCGCCTTCCCACTTCGTTTCCCACTCAATCATAATTTGGGGACCTTAGCTGGCGGTCTGGGTTGTTTCCCTCTCCACGACGGACGTTAGCACCCGCCGTGTGTCTCCTGTAGTAAAACTTTACGGTATTCGGAGTTTGCATCGGGTTGGTAAGTCGGTGTGACCCCCTAGCCGAAACAGTGCTCTACCCCCGTAAGTCAATCTACAAGGCACTACCTCAATAGTTTTCGGGGAGAACCAGCTATCTCCGAGCTTGATTAGCCTTTCACTCCTATCCACAGGTCATCCCCTAACTTTTCAACGTTAGTGGGTTCGGTCCTCCAGTTGATGTTACTCAACCTTCAACCTGCCCATGGATAGACTCGCCCGGTTTCCGGG
>NZ_LWHB01000311.1 GCF_001889065.1 Suttonella ornithocola
GCCTTTATAAGTAAAGAAACCGATACCGAGCGCAGCGAGTATACGGAAAATCACCGATGACAGAACCCAAACAAGGACAACAGATAATAATTTAGCCACGGATTACCCCCAAGTTGATACGGATTGCGAGCAGATAAGCAGCTGCAAGAACTAAGTATTTAATCATGGCGGCAAAGTCGCACCATGGTTGGAATGATAGACGTAAATTACCTGCTAAGATGGTATTAATCTCGATAGGTGTTGGGCATGAGGCACTGCCAAAATCTACGGTACGTTTTT
>NZ_LWHB01000312.1 GCF_001889065.1 Suttonella ornithocola
TGTGGCTATAGTAAAAGGCTACTAGAATATAGTGCAATCATCTAAAGCCAACCCAATCCAAAGCAGATAAAAGCATAAAGTATCAATACAATCCATCCGCCATTCTTTGCGTATTTGCTTAATCCAAGCCCACATCTTTTCAATAGGATTTAAGTCTGGACTATAAGGGGGTAACCAAACTATCTCATGCCCATGCTCTTCAATGATTGCTTGAATATCACAGCGTTTATGAAAAGCGGCATTGTCCATGACAATTACACTGTTTTTAGGTAACTCAGGTAACAGTGCTTCTCTCACCCAATGAGAGAAAATATCGCTGTTAATAGAACCATCATATAAGCGTAAGGCAAACAATTCTCCATTGATAATGGCTCCAATCGCATTGCTCTGGTTTTTTAAATGCCAGTTATCACTTCCATGACAAACTTGTCCTTTTGTGCTGTAGCCATAAGGTCTATGAGCAAAGGCTTTAAAACCACATTCATCAAGATAGACTATCGGTTTGTCTTGAGCGGTCTTATCCACTATTTGTTCTTGAAAGTGCTCTCTTTTCTCTGTGTCGGCTTTTGGATGTTGGTTAATCTTTTTTTATGCGTTATCTTTAGTTCGCTTTAGAGCATAACAAATCGCTGATTGCGAGCAATTAAAACGTCTAGCGCTTTCCCATTGGTAATCATCAGGATTACTGCTCAATATCCTTAAGCAAGGCTTCATCATCAATCTTTGAGGCTTACGCTCA
>NZ_LWHB01000313.1 GCF_001889065.1 Suttonella ornithocola
AATGCCGCTTTTCATAAACGCAGTGATATTCAAGCAATCATTGAAGAGCATGGGCATGAGATAGTTTGGTTACCCCCTTATAGTCCAGACTTAAATCCTATTGAAAAGATGTGGGCTTGGATTAAGCAAATAGCAAAGAATGGCGGATGGATTGTATTGATACTTTATTCTTTTATCTGCTTTGGATTGGGTTGGGCTTTAGATGATTGTACTATAACATACCAACATATAAGAGTTTAAGCAAACTGGTTTCATTAGGAAACGCCCCTTTAGTTTTAGTTAACTTGCAGAATTGACGATGGACTGCCTCTACCGCATTGGTGGTATAAATGGGCTTTCTCACCGCCTCAGGATATTTAAAATAGTGACTTAGCAAATGCCACTTATCCCGTTAAGACTTAATCACCGCAGGATATTTATTACCCCAAAGGTTTTCTAACCTATCAAGCGCCAATACAGCTGACTCTTTATTGACCGCTTTATATAGTGCGATCAGCTAAAAAACAAAACATCCTATAGCCCTTATCTAGCCATTCTGGCGGTAGATAACATTCTGTTTTTTAGCTGATTTGACTATATACAGGCTTTAAATCCTGCATGAAAGTTTTTTGCTCACGACTAGCCACATAACGCAAACTCACGGATTTGCTGAAGCACACACAGTTGCACCTCAGTATTGAGGAAGATAGCCTGTATCGCTTCAGGAAAACCTTTTAAGCCATCCACACAAGCCATGAGAATATCTTCCACGCCACGGTTATGTATAGTCAAATCATTTATAATCCAATCTATCCAAAGCAGATATAAAGAACGACTTATAGTAGAATTATCAAAAACAAACTGAGCATATCCTATGACCTACTGCAGCCAATTCCGACAAAAAATTCTTAACGATATTGCTAATGGAGAAACTTGGCGCGCTGTTGCAAAGCGCTACAAGATCAGCAAATTCACCGTCTATAGCTGGATTAAAATCCCCATCCTAAAGGCTTACTGAGCGTAAGCCCTCAAAGATT
>NZ_LWHB01000314.1 GCF_001889065.1 Suttonella ornithocola
CCAAACTATCTCATGCCCATGCTCTTCAATGATTGCTTGATATATACACTGCGTTTATGAAAAGCGGCATTGTCCATGACAATTACACTGTTTTTAGGTAACTCAGGTAACAGTGCTTCTCTCACCCAATGAGAGAAAATATCGCTGTTAATAGAACCATCATATAAGCGTAAGGCAAACAATTCTCCATTGATAATGGCTCCAATCGCATTGCTCTGGTTCTTTAAATGCCAGTTATCACTTCCATGACAAACTTCTCCTTTTGTGCTGTAGCCATAAGGTCTATGATCAAAGGCTTTAAAACCACATTCATCAAGATAGACTATCGGTTTGTCTTGAGCGGTCTTATCCACTATTTGTTCTTGAAAGTGCTCTCTTTTCTCTGTGTCGGCTTTTGGATGTTGGTTAATCTTTTTTTATGCGTTATCTTTAGTCGCTTTAGAGCATAACAAATCGCTGATTGCGAGCAATTAAAACGTCTAGCGCTTTCCCATTGGTAATCATCGGGATACTGCTCAATATCCTTATAGTCAAATCACTTATAATCCAATCTATCCAAAGCAGATATAAAGAACAACTTGTAGTAGAATTATCAAAAACAAACTGAGCATATCCTATGACCTACTGCAGCCAATTCCGACAGAAAATTCTTAACGATATTGCTAATGGAGAAACTTGGCGCGCTGTTGCAAAGCGCTACAAGATCAGCAAATTCACCGTCTATAGCTGGATTAAAAATCCCCATCCTAAAGGCTTTACTGAGCGTAAGCC
>NZ_LWHB01000315.1 GCF_001889065.1 Suttonella ornithocola
ATAAAAATTYWGRAAATATAGTGCAATCATCTAAAACCCAACCCAATCCAAAGCAGATAAAAGAATAAAGTATCAATACAATCCATCCGCCATTCTTTGCGTATTTGCTTAATCCAAGCCCACATCTTTTCAATGGGATTTAAGTCTGGACTATAAGGGGGTAACCAAACTATCTCATGCCCATGCTCTTCAATGATTGCTTGAATATCACAGCGTTTATGAAAAGCGGCATTGTCCATGACAATTACACTGTTTTTAGGTAACTCAGGTAACAGTGCTTCTCTCACCCAATGAGAGAAAATATCGCTGTTAATAGAACCATTATATAAGCGTAAGGCAAACAATTCTCCATTGATAATGGCTCCAATCGCATTGCTCTGGTTCTTTAAATGCCAGTTATCACTTCCATGACAAACTTGTCCTTTTGTGCTGTAGCCATAAGGTCTATGAGCAAAGGCTTTATAGTAATTTAAAATAGAAACAAGACTAAAAATAGCGGAAACTAACAAAATGGCATACACAATTGAAATCCGACAAAAAGCAATGGCGTACTGGGACAAATGCAAAGACATTGACCAAGTAATACAAGCCTATGGCATATCATGCTCAGCACTATACAGCTGGAAAAAACTCCAAAGAGATACAGGTGAACTTAGCGCCCAATCTCAAGGCACAAAACCAAGAAAAATAGACCGTGAACAACTTAAAACCTATGTAGAACAACACAATGATGCCTATTTATTTGAAATAGCAGAACACTTTGCCTGTACACCACAAGGCATATTTTATGCACTAAAATCAATCGGTATGACACTTAAAAAAAGACCACGACCTACAAAGAACAAGACCCAATCAAAGTAGAAAACGATCTAACCAAGCTTGCAACCTTCAATGACCATCAAAGGGTTTATATTGATGAAACGGGTATAGATACCTACTTACATCGACCCTTTGCAAGGTCATCCAAAGAGAAAACTGTTAAAAGCACCATTAGTGGCAAAAAATATAAACGGATATCCGTTGTTGCAGGTCAAATTGGCAATAAACTCATTGCCCCAATGACTTACGAAAATACCATGACAAGTGCCTTTTTTGAAAAATGGTTTGAAGAACACTTATTACCATCATTGAGTGTTAAATCATTGATTATTATAGATAATGCTCGATTTCATCGCATGAAGGTTCTAAAAGCGTTAGCCGAAAAATTTGGTCATGTTGTTTTGCCTTTATCACCTTATTCGCCAGAGTTAAATCTAATCGAAAAGCAGTGGGGCAATCTTAAAAAGTATTTACGTAAAGTTTTATCTAATTTTGATGTCTTTTAGGATGCTCTTTTGTCCTATTCTGGATTTAATTGACTATAAAACCACATTCATCAAGATAGACTATCGGTTTGTCTTGAGCGGTCTTATCCACTATTTGTTCTTGAAAGTGCTCTCTTTTCTCTGTGTCGGCTTTTGGATGTTGGTTAATCTTTTTTTATGCGTTATCTTTAGTCGCTTTAGAGCATAACAAATCGCTGATTGCGAGCAATTAAAACGTCTAGCGCTTTCCCATTGGTAATCATCGGGATACTGCTCAATATCCTTAAGCAAGGCTTCATCATCAATCTTTGAGGGCTTACGCTCAGTAAAGATGGGGATTTTTAATCCAGCTATAGACGGTGAATTTGCTGATCTTGTAGCGCTTTGCAACAGCGTGCCAAGTTTCTCCATTAGCAATATCGTTAAGAATTTTCTGTCGGAATTGGCTGCAGTAGGTCATAGGATATGCTCAGTTTATTTTTGATAATTCTACTACAAGTTGTTCTTTATATCTGCTTTGGATAGATTGGATTATAAGTGATTTTACTATACTTCGTTGCCCACAATAATATGACTCCCATCAACAACCCACATCT
>NZ_LWHB01000316.1 GCF_001889065.1 Suttonella ornithocola
TATGGCTACAGACACMAAAGGACAAATTTGTCATTGGAAGTGATAACTGGCATTTAAAGAACCAGAGCAATGCGATTGGTAGCCATTATCAATGGAGAATTGTTTGCCTTACGCTTATATGATGGTTCTATTAACAGCGATATTTTCTCTCATTGGGTGAGAGAAGCACTGTTACCTGAGTTACCTAAAAACAGTGTAATTGTCATGGACAATGCCGCTTTTCATAAACGCAGTGATATTCAAGCAATCATTGAAGAGCATGGGCATGAGATAGTTTGGTTACCCCCTTATAGTCCAGACTTAAATCCCATTGAAAAGATGTGGGCTTGGATTAAGCAAATAGCAAAGAATAGGCGGATGGATTGTATTGATACTTTATTCTTTTATCTGCTTTGGATTGGTTGGGTTTTAGATGATTGCATCTATATCTTTAGTTCGCTTTAGAGCATTAACAAATCGCTGATTGCGAGTCAAT
>NZ_LWHB01000317.1 GCF_001889065.1 Suttonella ornithocola
CAAAAGCTGACACAGAGAAAAGAGAGCACTTTCAAGAACAAATAGTAGATAAGACCGCTCAAGACAAACCGATAGTCTATCTTGATGAATGTGGTTTTAAAGCCTTTGCTCATAGAGCTTATGGCTACAGCACAAAAGGACAAGTTTGTCATGGAAGTGATAACTGGCATTTAAAGAACCAGAGCAATGCGATTGGAGCCATTATCAATGGAGAATTGTTTGCCTTACGCTTATATGATGGTTCTATAGTCAAATCACTTAGAATCCAATCTATCCAAAGCAGATATAAAGAACAACTTGTAGTAGAATTATCAAAAACAAACTGAGCATATCCTATGACCTACTGCCGCCAATTCCGACAAAAAATTCTTAACGATATTGCTAATGGAGAAACTTGGCGCGCTGTTGCAAAGCGCTACAAGATCAGCAAATTCACCGTCTATAGCTGGATTAAAAATCCCCATCCTAAAGGCTTTACTGAGCGTAAGCCCTCAAAGATTGATGATGAAGCCTTGCTTAAGGATATTGAGCAGTATCCTGATGATTACCAATGGGAAAGAGCTAGACGTTTTAATTGTCTCGCAATCAGCGATTTGTTATGCTCTAAAGCGACTAAAGATAACGCATAAAAAAAGATTAAACCAACATCCAAAAAACCGACACA
>NZ_LWHB01000318.1 GCF_001889065.1 Suttonella ornithocola
AGTATGTTTAGCATACTTTTCAAACAACTACCAATAATTCTACTACAAGTTGTTCTTTATATCTGCTTTGGATAGATTGGATTCTAAGTGATTTTACTATAACGCATAAAAAAAGATTAACCAACATCCAAAAGCCGACACAGAGAAAAGAGAGCACTTTCAAGAACAAATAGTGGATAAGACCGCTCAAGAAAAACCGATAGTCTATCTTGATGAATGTGGTTTTAAAGCCTTTGCTCATAGACCTTATGGCTACAGCACAAAAGGACAAGTTTGTCATGGAAGTGATAACTGGCATTTAAAGAACCAGAGCAATGCGATTGGAGCCATTATAGTGCGATCAGCTAAAAAACAAAACATCCTATAGCCCTTATCTAGCCATTCTGGCGGTAGATAACGTTTCTGTTTTTTAGCTGATTTGACTATATCAATGGAGAATTGTTTGCCTTACGCTTATATGATGGTTCTATTAACAGCGATATTTTCTCTCATTGGGTGAGAGAAGCACTGTTACCTGAGTTACCTAAAAACAGTGTAATTGTCATGGACAATGCCGCTTTTCATAAACGCAGTGATATTCAAGCAATCATTGAAGAGCATGGGCATGAGATATAGTGCGATCAGCTAAAAAACAAAACATCCTATAGCCCTTATCTAGCCATTCTGGCGGTAGATAACATTCTGTTTTTTAGCTGATTTGACTATAGTTTGGTTACCCCCTTATAGTCCAGACTTAAATCCCATTGAAAAGATGTGGGCTTGGATTAAGCAAATACGCAAAGAATGGCGGATGGATTGTATTGATACTTTATGCTTTTATCTGCTTTGGCTTGGATTGGGTTTTAGATGATTTCACTATACTATTACTGGAATAGCGATCTAATTTCTGTGWCTCTTTTATTAGCCTTTG
>NZ_LWHB01000319.1 GCF_001889065.1 Suttonella ornithocola
AGCGTAAGCCCTCAAAGATTGATGATGAAGCTTGCTTAAGGATATTGAGCAGTATCCTGATGATTACCAATGGGAAAGAGCTAGACGTTTTAATTGCTCGCAATCAGCGATTTGTTATGCTCTAAAGCGAACTAAAGATAACGCATAAAAAAAGATTAACCAACATCCAAAAGCCGACACAGAGAAAAGAGAGCACTTTCAAGAACAAATAGTGGATAAGACCGCTCAAGACAAACCGATAGTCTATCTTGATGAATGTGGTTTTAAAACCTTTGCTCATAGACCTTATGGCTACAGCACAAAAGGAGAAGTTTGTCATGGAAGTGATAACTGGCATTTAAAGAACCAGAGCAATGCGATTGGAGCCATTATCAATGGAGAATTGTTTGCCTTACGCTTATATAATGGTTCTATTAACAGCGATATTTTCTCTCATTGGGTGAGAGAAGCACTGTTACCTGAGTTACCTAAAAACAGTGTAATTGTCATGGACAATGCCGCTTTTCATAAACGCAGTGATATTCAAGCAAATCATTGAAGAGCATGGGCATG
>NZ_LWHB01000320.1 GCF_001889065.1 Suttonella ornithocola
CAAACTGAGCATATCCTATGACCTACTGTAGCCAATTCCGACAGAAAATTCTTAACGATATTGCTAATGGAGAAACTTGGCGCGCTGTTGCAAAGCGCTACAAGATCAGCAAATTCACCGTCTATAGCTGGATTAAAAATCCCCATCCTAAAGGCTTTACTGAGCGTAAGCCTCAAAGATTGATGATGAAGCCTTGCTTAAGGATATTGAGCAGTATCCCGATGATTACCAATGGGAAAGCGCTAGACGTTTTAATTGCTCGCAATCAGCGATTTGTTATGCTCTAAAGCGACTAAAGATAACGCATAAAAAAAGATTATAGTGCGATCAGCTAAAAAACAAAACATCCTATAGCCCTTATCTAGCCATTCTGGCGGTAGATAACGTTCTGTTTTTTTAGCTGATTTGACTATAACCAACATCCAAAAGCCGACACAGAGAAAAGAGAACACTTTCAAGAACAAATAGTGGATAAGACCGCTCAAGACAAACCGATAGTCTATCTTGATGAATGTGGTTTTAAAGCCTTTGCTCATAGAGCTTATGGCTACAGCACAAAAGGACAAGTTTGTCATGGAAGTGATAACTGGCATTTAAAGAACCAGAGCAATGCGATTGGAGCCATTATCAATGGAGAATTGTTTGCCTTACGCTTATATGATGGTTCTATTAACAGCGATATTTTC
>NZ_LWHB01000321.1 GCF_001889065.1 Suttonella ornithocola
TGAAAAGCGGCATTGTCCATGACAATTACACTGTTTTAGGTAACTCAGGTAACAGTGCTTCTCTCACCCAATGAGAGAAAATATCGCTGTTAATAGAACCATCATATAAGCGTAAGGCAAACAATTCTCCATTGATAATGGCTCCAATCGCATTGCTCTGGTTCTTTAAATGCCAGTTATCACTTCCATGACAAACTTCTCCTTTTGTGCTGTAGCCATAAGGTCTATGAGCAAAGGTTTTAAAACCACATTCATCAAGATAGACTATCGGTTTGTCTTGAGCGGTCTTATCCACTATTTGTTCTTGAAAGTGCTCTCTTTTCTCTGTGTCGGCTTTTGGATGTTGGTTAATCTTTTTTTATGCGTTATCTTTAGTCGCTTTAGAGCATTAACAAATCGCTGATTGCGAGCAATTAAAACGTCTAGCGCTTTCCCATTGGTAATCATCAGGATACTGCTCAATATCCTTAAGCAAGGCTTCATCATCAATCTTTGAGGGCTTACGCTCAGTA
>NZ_LWHB01000322.1 GCF_001889065.1 Suttonella ornithocola
CTTTCYATAAACGCAGTGATATTCAAGCAATCATTGAAGAGCATGGGCATGAGATAGTTTGGTTACCCCCTTATAGTCCAGACTTAAATCCTATTGAAAAGATGTGGGCTTGGATTAAGCAAATCCGCAAAGAATGGCGGATGGATTGTATTGATACTTTATTCTTTTATCTGCTTTGGATTGGGTTGAGTTTTAGATGATTGCACTATATCACTTCCATGACAAATTTGTCCTTTTGTGCTGTAGCCATAAGGTCTATGAGCAAAGGCTTTAAAACCACATTCATCAAGATAGACTATCGGTTTGTCTTGAGCGGTCTTATCCACTATTTGTTCTTGAAAGTGCTCTCTTTTCTCTGTGTCGGTTTTTGGATGTTGGTTAATCTTTTTTTATGCGTTATCTTTAGTCGCTTTAGAGCATAACAAATCGCTGATTGCGAGCAATTAAAACGTCTAGCGCTTTCCCATTGGTAATCATCAGGATACTGCTCAATATCCTTAAGCAAGGCTTCATCATCAATCTTTGAGGGCTTACGCTCAGTAAAGCCTTTAGGATGGGGATTTTAATCCAGCTATAGACGGTGAATTTGCTGATCTTGTAGCGCTTTGCAACAGCGCGCCAAGTTTCTCCATTAGCAATATCGTTAAGAATTTTCTGTCGGAATTGGCTGCAGTAGGTCATAGGATATGCTCAGTTTGTTTTTGATAATTCTACTACAAGTTGTTCTTTATATCTGCTTTTGGATAGATTTGGATTCTAAGTTGATTTGACTATATAACTCAGCCGAACAACCATACAACGTTGGAAGAAGAATCCTGAACGTAAGAAACGCGTATTTAAACTCCTAAAAATAAGATAATCGAGCTTCTGAAAGCAGATGTCAAAGCTTATCCCGAATGACTAC
>NZ_LWHB01000323.1 GCF_001889065.1 Suttonella ornithocola
ATCCAACCCACATCTTTTCAATAGGATTTAAGTCTGGACTATAAGGGAGTAACCAAACTATCTCATTGCCCATGCTCTTCAATGATTGCTTGAATATCACTGCGTTTATGAAAAGCGGCATTGTCCATGACAATTACACTGTTTTTAGGTAACTCAGGTAACAGTGCTTCTCTCACCCAATGAGAGAAAATATCGCTGTTAATAGAACCATCATATAAGCGTAAGGCAAACAATTCTCCATTGATAATGGCTCCAATCGCATTGCTCTGGTTTTTTAAATGCCAGTTATCACTTCCATGACAAACTTGTCCTTTTGTGCTGTAGCCATAAGGTCTATGATCAAAGGCTTTAAAACCACATTCATCAAGATAGACTATCGGTTTGTCTTGAGCGGTCTTATCTACTATTTGTTCTTGAAAGTGCTCTCTTTTCTCTGTGTCGGCTTTTGGATGTTGGTTAATCTTTTTTTATGCGTTATCTTTAGTCGCTTTAGAGCATAACAAATCGCTGATTGCGAGCAATTAAAACGTCTAGCGCTTTCCCATTGGTAATCATCAGGATACTGCTCAATATCCTTAAGCAAGGCTTCATCATCAATCTTTGAGGCTTACGCTCAGTAAAACCTTTAGGATGGGGATTTTTAATCCAGCTATAGACGGTGAATTTGCTGATCTTGTAGTGCTTTGCAACAGCGCGCCAAGTTTCTCCATTAGCAATATCGTTAAGAATTTTTTGTCGGAATTGGCTGCAGTTAGGTCATAGGATAT
>NZ_LWHB01000324.1 GCF_001889065.1 Suttonella ornithocola
TCAAGAACAAATAGTAGATAAGACCGCTCAAGACAAACCGATAGTCTATCTTGATGAATGTGGTTTTAAAGCCTTTGATCATAGACTTATGGCTACAGCACAAAAGGACAAGTTTGTCATGGAAGTGATAACTGGCATTTAAAGAACCAGAGCAATGCGATTGGAGCCATTATCAATGGAGAATTGTTTGCCTTACGCTTATATGATGGTTCTATTAACAGCGATATTTTCTCTCATTGGGTGAGAGAAGCACTGTTACCTGAGTTACCTAAAAACAGTGTAATTGTCATGGACAATGCCACTTTTCATAAACGCAGTGATATTCAAGCAATCATTGAAGAGCATGGGCATGAGATAGTTTGGTTACCCCCTTATAGTCCAGACTTAAATCCTATTGAAAAGATGTGGGCTTGGATTAAGCAAATACGCAAAGAATGGCGGATGGATTGTATTGATACTTTATTCTTTTATCTGCTTTGGATTGGATTGGGTTTTAGATGATTGCACTATATGTA
>NZ_LWHB01000325.1 GCF_001889065.1 Suttonella ornithocola
TCATCTCATGCCATGCTCTTCAATGATTGCTTTGAATATACACTGCGTTTATGAAAAGCGGCATTGTCCATGACAATTACACTGTTTTTAGGTCACTCAGGTAACAGTGCTTCTCTCACCCAATGAGAGAAAATATCACTGTTAATAGAACCATTATATAAGCGTAAGGCAAACAATTCTCCATTGATAATGGCTCCAATCGCATTGCTCTGGTTCTTTAAATGCCAGTTATCACTTCCATGACAAACTTGTCCTTTTGTGCTGTAGCCATAAGGTCTATGAGCAAAGGCTTTAAAACCACATTCATCAAGATAGACTATCGGTTTTTCTTGAGCGGTCTTATCCACTATTTGTTCTTGAAAGTGCTCTCTTTTCTCTGTGTCGGTTTTTGGATGTTGGTTAATCTTTTTTTATGCGTTATCTTTAGTCGCTTTAGAGCATAACAAATCGCTGATTGCGAGCAATTAAAACGTCTAGCTCTTTCCCATTGGTAATCATCAGGATACTGCTCAATATCCTTAAGCAAGGCTTCATCATCAATCTTTGAGGGCTTACGCTCAGTAAAGCCTTTAGGATGGGGATTTTTAATCCAGCTATAGACGGTGAATTTGCTGATCTTGTAGCGCTTTGCAACAGCGTGCCAAGTTTCTCCATTAGCAATATCGTTAAGAATTTTCTGTCGGAATTGGCTGCAGTAGGTCATAGGATATGCTCAGTTTGTTTTTGATAATTCGGTAGTGGTTTGAAAAGTATGCTGGAATATTATCAAATAATCCAATGGCAGTTAAATATTTAAATATCAATATATTAAAAGAAGTATTTTTTGTAAGAGTATGTTTAGCATACTTTTCAAACAACTACCAATAATTCTACTACAAGTTGTTCTTTATATCTGCTTTGGATAGATTGGATTCTAAGTGATTTTACTATATTGTCTAATGGAGAAA
>NZ_LWHB01000326.1 GCF_001889065.1 Suttonella ornithocola
TTTTCTCTGTGGTTCGGYTTTTGGTATGTTGGTTAATCTTTTTTTATGCGTTATCTTTAGTCGCTTTAGAGCATAACAAATCGCTGATTGCGAGCAATTAAAACGTCTAGCTCTTTCCCATTGGTAATCATCAGGATACTGCTCAATATCCTTAAGCAAGGCTTCATCATCAATCTTTGAGGGCTTACGCTCAGTAAAGCCTTTAGGATGGGGATTTTTAATCCAGCTATAGACGGTGAATTTGCTGATCTTGTAGCGCTTTGCAACAGCGCGCCAAGTTTCTCCATTAGCAATATCGTTAAGAATTTTCTGTCGGAATTGGCGACAGTAGGTCATAGGATATGCTCAGTTTGTTTTTGATAATTCTACTACAAGTTGTTTCTTTATATCTGCTTTGGATAGATTGGATTATAAATGATTTGACTATAAGTG
>NZ_LWHB01000327.1 GCF_001889065.1 Suttonella ornithocola
TCACTTAGAATCAATCTAATTCAAAGCAGAATATAAAAAAACAACTTGTAGTAGAATTAATCAAAAACAAACTGAGCATATCCTATGACCTACTGCAGCCAATTCCGACAGAAAATTCTTAACGATATTGCTAATGGAGAAACTTGGCGCGCTGTTGCAAAGCGCTACAAAATCAGCAAATTCACCGTCTATAGCTGGATTAAAAATCCCCATCCTAAAGGCTTTACTGAGCGTAAGCCCTCAAAGATTGATGATGAAGCCTTGCTTAAGGATATTGAGCAGTATCCTGATGATTACCAATGGGAAAGAGCTAGACGTTTTAATTGCTCGCAATCAGCGATTTGTTATGCTCTAAAGCGACTAAAGATAACGCATAAAAAAAGATTAACCAACATCCAAAAAGCCGACACAGAGAAAAGAGAGCACTTTCAAGAACAAATAGTAGATAAGACCGCTCAAGA
>NZ_LWHB01000328.1 GCF_001889065.1 Suttonella ornithocola
GAAAAGCGGCATTGTCCATGACAATTACACTGTTTTTAGGTAACTCAGGTAACAGTGCTTCTCTCACCCAATGAGAGAAAATATCGCTGTTAATAGAACCATCATATAAGCGTAAGGCAAACAATTCTCCATTGATAATGGCTCCAATCGCATTGCTCTGGTTCTTTAAATGCCAGTTATCACTTCCATGACAAACTTCTCCTTTTGTGCTGTAGCCATAAGGTCTATGAGCAAAGGCTTTAAAACCACATTCATCAAGATAGACTATCGGTTTGTCTTGAGCGGTCTTATCCACTATTTGTTCTTGAAAGTGTTCTCTTTTCTCTGTGTCGGCTTTTGGATGTTGGTTAATCTTTTTTTATGCGTTATCTTTAGTCGCTTTAGAGCATAACAAATCGCTGATTGCGAGCAATTAAAACGTCTAGCGCTTTCCCATTGGTAATCATCGGGATACTGCTCAATATCCTTAAGCAAGGCTTCATCATCAATCTTTGAGGCTTACGCTCAGTAAAGCCTTTAG
>NZ_LWHB01000329.1 GCF_001889065.1 Suttonella ornithocola
CTCTCACCCAATGAGAGAAAATATCGCTGTTAATAGAACCATCATATAAGCGTAAGGCAAACAATTCTCCATTGATAATGGCTCCAATCGCATTGCTCTGGTTTTTTAAATGCCAGTTATCACTTCCATGACAAACTTGTCCTTTTGTGCTGTAGCCATAAGGTCTATGAGCAAAGGCTTTAAAACCACATTCATCAAGATAGACTATCGGTTTGTCTTGAGCGGTCTTATCTACTATTTGTTCTTGAAAGTGCTCTCTTTGCTCTGTGTCGGCTTTTGGATGTTGGTTAATCTTTTTTTATGCGTTATCTTTAGTCGCTTTAGAGCATAACAAATCGCTGATTGCGAGCAATTAAAACGTCTAGCTCTTTCCCATTGGTAATCATCAGGATACTGCTCAATATCCTTAAGCAAGGCTTCATCATCAATCTTTGAGGGCTTACGCTCAGTAAAGCCTTTAGGATGGGATTTTAATCCAGCTATAGACGGTGAATTTGCTGATCTTGTAGCGCTTTGCAACAGCGCG
>NZ_LWHB01000330.1 GCF_001889065.1 Suttonella ornithocola
TCCTCAATCCTAAAGGCTTTAACTGAGCGTAAGCCTCAAAGATTGATGATGAAGCCTTGCTTAAGGATATTGAGCAGTATCCCGATAATTACCAATGGGAAAGCGCTAGACGTTTTAATTACTCGCAATCAGCGATTTGTTATGCTCTAAAGCGACTAAAGATAACGCATAAAAAAAGATTAACCAACATCCAAAAGCCGACACAGAGAAAAGAGAGCACTTTCAAGAACAAATAGTAGATAAGACCGCTCAAGACAAACCGATAGTCTATCTTGATGAATGTGGTTTTAAAGCCTTTGCTCATAGAGCTTATGGCTACAGCACAAATTTTCATAAACGCAGTGATATTCAAGCAATCATTGAAGAACATGGGCATGAGATAGTTTGGTTACCCCCTTATAGTCCAGACTTAAATCCCATTGAAAAGATGTGGGCTTGGATTAAGCAAATACGCAAAGAATGGCGGATGGATTGTATTGATACTTTATGCTTTTATCTGCTTTGGATTGGGTTGGGCTTTAGATGATTGCACTATAATGGCTCCAATCGCATTGCTCTGGTTCTTTAAATGCCAGTTATCACTTCCATGACAAACTTGTCCTTTTGTGCTGTAGCCATAAGGTCTATGATCAAAGGCTTTAAAACCACATTCATCAAGATAGACTATCGGTTTGTCTTGAGCAGTCTTATCCACTATTTGTTCTTGAAAGTGCTCTCTTTTCTCTGTGTCGGCTTTTGGATGTTGGTTAATCTTTTTTTATGCGTTATCTTTAGTTCGCTTTAGAGCATAACAAATCGCTGATTGCGAGCAATTAAAACGTCTAGCGCTTTCCCATTGGTAATCATCAGGATACTGCTCAATATCCTTAAGCAAGGCTTCATCATCAATCTTTGAGGG
>NZ_LWHB01000331.1 GCF_001889065.1 Suttonella ornithocola
TAGCTGAATTTGAMTATAGTAGAATTATCAAAAACAAACTGAGCATATCCTATGACCTACTGCTGCCAATTCCGACAGAAAATTCTTAACGATATTGCTAATGGAGAAACTTGGCGCGCTGTTGCAAAGCACTACAAGATCAGCAAATTCACCGTCTATAGCTGGATTAAAAATCCCCATCCTAAAGGTTTTACTGAGCGTAAGCCCTCAAAGATTGATGATGAAGCCTTGCTTAAGGATATTGAGCAGTATCCTGATGATTACCAATGGGAAAGCGCTAGACGTTTTAATTGCTCGCAATCAGCGATTTGTTATGCTCTAAAGCGACTAAAGATAACGCATAAAAAAAGATTAACCAACATCCAAAAGCCGACACAGAGAAAAGAGAGCACTTTCAAGAACAAATAGTGGATAAGACCGCTCAA
>NZ_LWHB01000332.1 GCF_001889065.1 Suttonella ornithocola
AACCAAACTATTCTCATGCCCATGCTCTTCAATGATTGCTTGAATATCACTGCGTTTATGAAAAGCGGCATTGTCCATGACAATTACACTGTTTTTAGGTAACTCAGGTAACAGTGCTTCTCTCACCCAATGAGAGAAAATATCGCTGTTAATAGAACCATCATATAAGCGTAAGGCAAACAATTCTCCATTGATAATGGCTCCAATCGCATTGCTCTGGTTCTTTAAATGCCAGTTATAGTCAAATCACTTATAATCCAATCTATCCAAAGCAGATATAAAGAACAACTTGTAGTAGAATTATCAAAAACAAACTGAGCATATCCTATGACCTACTGCAGCCAATTCCGACAGAAAATTCTTAACGATATTGCTAATGGAGAAACTTGGCGCGCTGTTGCAAAGCGCTACAAGATCAGCAAATTCACCGTCTATAGCTAGGACTTAAAAATCCCATCTTACTGAGCGATAAGCCCTCAAA
>NZ_LWHB01000333.1 GCF_001889065.1 Suttonella ornithocola
CTTCTCTCACCCAATGAGAGAAAATATCGCTGTTAATAGAACCATCATATAAGCGTAAGGCAAACAATTCTCCATTGATAATGGCTCCAATCGCATTGCTCTGGTTCTTTAAATGCCACGTTATCACTTCCATGACAAACTTGTCCTTTTGTGCTGTAGCCATAAGGTCTATGAGCAAAGGCTTTAAAACCACATTCATCAAGATAGACTATCGGTTTGTCTTGAGCGGTCTTATCTACTATTTGTTCTTGAAAGTGCTCTCTTTTCTCTGTGTCGGCTTTTGGATGTTGGTTAATCTTTTTTTATGCGTTATCTTTAGTCGCTTTAGAGCATAACAAATCGCTGATTGCGAGCAATTAAAACGTCTAGCGCTTTCCCATTGGTAATCATCGGGATACTGCTCAATATCCTTAAGCAAGGCTTCATCATCAATCTTTGAGGGCTTACGCTCAGTAAAGCCTTTAGGATGGGGATTTTTAATCCAGCTATAGACGGTGAATTTGCTGATCTTGTAGCGCTTTGCAACAGCGCGCCAAGTTTCTCCATTAGCAATATCGTTAAGAATTTTCTGTCGGAATTGGCGACAGTAGGTCATAGGATATGCTCAGTTTGTTTTTAATAATTCGGTAGTGGTTTGAAAAGTATGCTGGAATATTATCTAATCTAATCGCAGTTAAATATTTAAATATCAATATATTAAAAGAAGTATTTTTTGTAAGAGTATGTTTAGCATACTTTTCAAACAACTACCAATAATTCTACTACAAGTTGTTCTTTATATCTGCTTTGGATAGATTGGATTATAAGTGATTTTACTATAAATCAGTGATTATTATGGATAATGCTCGATTTCATCGAATGAAGGTTCTAAAAGCGTTAGCCGAAAAATTTGGTCACGTTGTTTTGCCTTTATCACCTTATTCGCCAGAGTTAAATCTAATCGAAAAGCAGTGGGGCAATCTTAAAAAGTATTTACGTAAAGTTTTATCTAATTTTGATGTCTTTTGGGATGCTCTTTTGTCCTATTCTGGATTTAATTGACTATACAACCAAAACTAATTCCTAATGCCTCAAGTTTAGCTCTCAGTTGTTTAGCTGTCTTTAGATTGCGTTTCCCCCATACAAAAGCCATATCTCACCACTATCTGGATCATAAGCATAAATTAACCAGATTTTGTTTTTCTTATGACCTACATAGGTCCAAAACTCATCAATTTGGAGTTTTTGATAGGCGTTTTGTGTAGGTTTTATTTCACAGTTAGATTTCGCTAAGACATTTAG
>NZ_LWHB01000334.1 GCF_001889065.1 Suttonella ornithocola
CGCTTTAGAGCATAACAAATCGCTGATTGCGAGCAATTAAAACGTCTAGCGCTTTCCCATTGGTAATCATCAGGATACTGCTCAATATCCTTAAGCAAGGCTTCATCATCAATCTTTGAGGGCTTACGCTCAGTAAAACCTTTAGGATGGGGATTTTTAATCCAGCTATAGACGGTGAATTTGCTGATCTTGTAGTGCTTTGCAACAGCGCGCCAAGTTTCTCCATTAGCAATATCGTTAAGAATTTTCTGTCGGAATTGGCGGCAGTAGGTCATAGGATATGCTCAGTTTGTTTTTGATAATTCTACTACAAGTTGTTCTTTATATCTGCTTTGGATAGATTGGATTCTAAGTGATTTAACTATAAAATAGAGAAAATTCAATTTGTTGAATTTTGCAAAGATCTCGTTCTATAACATAGCGCATTTTTGACATGCAGTTTGTTGTCGGGCTTTCTGGACTTGACTTCAGCGCTTGGCTTCTT
>NZ_LWHB01000335.1 GCF_001889065.1 Suttonella ornithocola
TCTTGAAAGTGTTCTCTTTTCTCTGTGTCGGTTTTTGGATGTTGGTTAATCTTTTTTTATGCGTTATCTTTAGTCGCTTTAGAGCATAACAAATCGCTGATTGCGAGCAATTAAAACGTCTAGCGCTTTCCCATTGGTAATCATCGGGATACTGCTCAATATCCTTAAGCAAGGCTTCATCATCAATCTTTGAGGGCTTACGCTCAGTAAAGCCTTTAGGATGGGGATTTTTAATCCAGCTATAGACGGTGAATTTGCTGATCTTGTAGCGCTTTGCAACAGCGCGCCAAGTTTCTCCATTAGCAATATCGTTAAGAATTTTTTGTCGGAATTGGCTACAGTAGGTCATAGG
>NZ_LWHB01000336.1 GCF_001889065.1 Suttonella ornithocola
TTGAATATCACTGCGTTTATGAAAAGCGGCATTGTCCATGACAATTACACTGTTTTTAGGTAACTCAGGTAACAGTGCTTCTCTCACCCAATGAGAGAAAATATCGCTGTTAATAGAACCATCATATAAGCGTAAGCAAACAATTCTCCATTGATAATGGCTCCAATCGCATTGCTCTGGTTCTTTAAATGCCAGTTTATCACTTCCATGACAAACTTCTCCTTTTGTGCTGTAGCCATAAGGATCTATGAGCAAAGGCTTTAAAACCACATTCATCAAGATAGACTATCGGTTTTTCTTGAGCGGTCTTATCCACTATTTGTTCTTGAAAGTGCTCTCTTTTCTCTGTGTCGGTTTTTGGATGTTGGTTAATCTTTTTTTATGCGTTATCTTTAGTCGCTTTAGAGCATAACAAATCGCTGATTGCGAGCAATTAAAACGTCTAGCGCTTTCCCATTGGTAATCATCGGGATACTGCTCAATATCCTTAAGCAAGGTTTCATCATCAATCTTTGAGGGCTTACGCTCAGTAAAACCTTTAGGATGGGGATTTTTAATCCAGCTATAGACGGTGAATTTGCTGATTTTGTAGCGCTTTGCAACAGCGCGCCAAGTTTCTCCATTAGCAATATCGTTAAGAATTTTCTGTCGGAATTGGCAGCAGTAGGTCATAGGATATGCTCAGTTTGTTTTTGATAATTCTACTACAAGTTGTTCTTTATATCTGCTTTGGATAGATTGGATTATAAGTGATTTGACTATATTCTCCAAATAGACTTTTGCACGCGCCACAACCCCC
>NZ_LWHB01000337.1 GCF_001889065.1 Suttonella ornithocola
CAAGATCAGCAAATTCACCGTCTATAGCTGGATTAAAAATCCCCATCCTAAAGGCTTTAACTGAGCGTAAGCCTCAAAGATTGATGATGAAGCCTTGCTTAAGGATATTGAGCAGTATCCCGATGATTACCAATGGGAAAGCGCTAGACGTTTTAATTGCTCGCAATCAGCGATTTGTTATGCTCTAAAGCGACTAAAGATAACGCATAAAAAAAGATTAACCAACATCCAAAAGCCGACACAGAGCAAAGAGAGCACTTTCAAGAACAAATAGTGGATAAGACCGCTCAAGAAAAACCGATAGTCTATCTTGATGAATGTGGTTTTAAAGCCTTTGCTCATAGACCTTATGGCTACAGCACAAAAGGACAAATTTGTCATGGAAGTGATAACTGGCATTTAAAGAACCAGAGCAATGCGATTGGAGCCATTATCAATGGAGAATTGTTTGCCTTACGCTTATATGATGGTTCTATTAACAGCGATATTTTCTCTCATTGGGTGAGAGAAGCACTGTTACCTAGAGTTACCTAAAAACAGTGTAATTGTCATGGACAATGCCGCTTTTCATAAACTGCAGTGATATTCAAAGCAATCATTGAAGAGTATGGG
>NZ_LWHB01000338.1 GCF_001889065.1 Suttonella ornithocola
GGAGAAACTTGGCGCGCTGTTGCAAAGCGCTACAAGATCAGCAAATTCACCGTCTATAGCTGGATTAAAAATCCCCATCCTAAAGGCTTTACTGAGCGTAAGCCCTCAAAGATTGATGATGAAGCCTTGCTTAAGGATATTGAGCAGTATCCTGATGATTACCAATGGGAAAGCGCTAGACGTTTTAATTGCTCGCAATCAGCGATTTGTTATGCTCTAAAGCGAACTAAAGATAACGCATAAAAAAAGATTAACCAACATCCAAAAGCCGACACAGAGAAAAGAGAGCACTTTCAAGAACAAATAGTAGATAAGACCGCTCAAGACAAACCGATAGTCTATCTTGATGAATGTGGTTTTAAAGCCTTTGCTCATAGAGCTTATGGCTACAGCACAAAAGGAGAAGTTTGTCATGGAAGTGATAACTGGCATTTAAAGAACCAGAGCAATGCGATTGGAGCCATTATCAATGGAGAATTGTTTGCCTTACGCTTATATGATGGTTCTATTAACAGCGATATTTTCTCTCATTGGGTGAGAGAAGCACTGTTACCTGAGTTACCTAAAATCAG
>NZ_LWHB01000339.1 GCF_001889065.1 Suttonella ornithocola
AGCAAATTCACCGTCTATACTGGATTAAAATCCCATCCTAAGGTTTACTGAGCGTAAGCCTCAAAGATTGATGATGAAACCTTGCTTAAGGATATTGAGCAGTATCCCGATGATTACCAATGGGAAAGCGCTAGACGTTTTAATTGCTCGCAATCAGCGATTTGTTATGCTCTAAAGCGACTAAAGATAACGCATAAAAAAAGATTAACCAACATCCAAAAACCGACACAGAGAAAAGAGAGCACTTTCAAGAACAAATAGTGGATAAGACCGCTCAAGAAAAACCGATAGTCTATCTTGATGAATGTGGTTTTATAGTGCGATCAGCTAAAAAACAAAACATCCTATAGCCCTTATCTAGCCATTCTGGCGGTAGATAACGTTCTGTTTTTTAGCTGATTTGACTATAAAGCCTTTGCTCATAGACCTTATGGCTACAGCACAAAAGGACAAGTTTGTCATGGAAGTGATAACTGGCATTTAAAGAACCAGAGCAATGCGATTGGAGCCATTATCAATGGAGAATTGTTTGCCTTACGCTTATATGATGGTTCTATTAACAGCGATATTTTCTCTCATTGGGTGAGAGAAGCACTGTTACCTGAGTGACCTAAAAACAGTGTAATTGTCATGGACAATGCCGCTTTTCATAAACGCAGTGATATTCAAGCAATCATTGAAGAGCATGGGCATGAGATAGTTTGGTTACCCCCTTATAGTCCAGACTTAAATCCCATTGAAAAGATGTGGGCTTGGATTAAGCAAATAGCAAAGAATGGCGGATGGATGTATTGATACTTTATGCTTTTATCTGCTTTGGATTGGATTGGGTTGGGTTTTAGATGATTGC
>NZ_LWHB01000340.1 GCF_001889065.1 Suttonella ornithocola
CACTTATAATCCAATCTATCCAAAGCAGATATAAAGAACAACTTGTAGTAGAATTATCAAAAACAAACTGAGCATATCCTATGACCTACTGCCGCCAATTCCGACAGAAAATTCTTAACGATATTGCTAATGGAGAAACTTGGCGCGCTGTTGCAAAGCACTACAAGATCAGCAAATTCACCGTCCATAGCTGGATTAAAAATCCCCATCTTTACTGAGCGTAAGCCCTCAAAGATTGATGATGAAGCCTTGCTTAAGGATATTGAGCAGTATCCCGATGATTACCAATGGGAAAGCGCTAGACGTTTTAATTGCTCGCAATCAGCGATTTGTTATGCTCTAAAGCGACTAAAGATAACGCATAAAAAAAGATTAACCAACATCCAAAAAGCCGACACAAGAGAAAAGAGAAGCACTTTCAAGAACAAATATGGATAA
>NZ_LWHB01000341.1 GCF_001889065.1 Suttonella ornithocola
CTATTTGTTCTTGAAAGTGCTTCTCTTTGCTCTGTGTCGGCTTTTGGATGTTGGTTAATCTTTTTTTATGCGTTATCTTTAGTCGCTTTAGAGCATAACAAATCGCTGATTGCGAGCAATTAAAACGTCTAGCGCTTTCCCATTGGTAATCATCGGGATACTGCTCAATATCCTTAAGCAAGGCTTCATCATCAATCTTTGAGGGCTTACGCTCAGTAAAGCCTTTAGGATGGGGATTTTTAATCCAGCTATAGACGGTGAATTTGCTGATCTTGTAGCGCTTTGCAACAGCGCGCCAAGTTTCTCCATTAGCAATATCGTTAAGAATTTTCTGCCGGAATTGGCTGCAGTAGGTCATAGGATATGCTCAGTTTGTTTTTGATAATTCTACTACAAGTTGTTTTTTATATCTGCTTTGGATAGATTGGATTATA
>NZ_LWHB01000342.1 GCF_001889065.1 Suttonella ornithocola
TTWAGTCAGCTATAGACGGTGAATTTGCTGATCTTGTAGCGCTTTGCAACAGCGCGCCAAGTTTCTCCATTAGCAATATCGTTAAGAATTTTCTGTCGGAATTGGCTGCAGTAGGTCATAGGATATGCTCAGTTTGTTTTTGATAATTCTACTACAAGTTGTTCTTTATATCTGCTTTGGATAGATTGGATTATAAGTGATTTGACTATAATAGAACCATCATATAAGCGTAAGGCAAACAATTCTCCATTGATAATGGCTCCAATCGCATTGCTCTGGTTCTTTAAATGCCAGTTATCACTTCCATGACAAATTTGTCCTTTTGTGCTGTAGCCATAAGCTCTATGATCAAAGGCTTTAAAACCACATTCATCAAGATAGACTATCGGTTTTTCTTGAGCGGTCTTATCTACTATTTGTTCTTGAAAGTGCTCTATTTTCTCTGTGTCGGCTTTTGGATGTTGGTTAATCTTTTTTTATGCGTTATCTTTAGTCGCTTTAGAGCATAACAAATCGCTGATTGCGAGCAATTAAAACGTCTAGCGCTTTCCCATTGGTAATCATCGGGATACTGCTCAATATCCTTAAGCAAGGCTTCATCATCAATCTTTGAGGGCTTACGCTCAGTAAAGCCTTTAGGATGGGGATT
>NZ_LWHB01000343.1 GCF_001889065.1 Suttonella ornithocola
CAGAACAAACACAATGATGCCTATTTATTTGAAATAGCAGAACACTTTGCCTGTACACCACAAGGCATATTTTATGCACTAAAATCAATCGGTATGACACTTAAAAAAAGACCACGACCTACAAAGAACAAGACCCAATCAAAGTAGAAAACGATCTAACCAAGCTTGCAACCTTCAATGACCATCAAAGGGTTTATATTGATGAAACGGGTATAGATACCTACTTACATCGACCCTTTGCAAGGTTATCCAAAGAGAAAACTGTTAAAAGCACCATTAGTGGCAAAAAATATAAACGAATATCCGTTGTTGCAGGTCAAATTGGCAATAAACTCATTGCCCCAATGACTTACGAAAATACCATGACAAGTGCCTTTTTTGAAAAATGGTTTGAAGAACACTTATTACCATCATTGAGTGTTAAATCAGTGATTATTATGGATAATGCTCAATTTCATCGAATGAAGGTTCTAAAAGCGTTAGCCGAAAAATTTGGTCACGTTGTTTTGCCTTTATCACCTTATTCGCCAGAGTTAAATCTAATCGAAAAGCAGTGGGGCAATCTTAAAAGTATTTACGTAAAGTTTTAT
>NZ_LWHB01000344.1 GCF_001889065.1 Suttonella ornithocola
CGGTCACGGTGTGCGTGCTGAGGGTGCCGTTAACATCAATGGTCACGGTGTCGCCTTCTTTGACATCGCCGTTCAGGCCAATAGTGACCGGTACGCTGACGCTATCTTGACCACCCACTTCTTTGGCATTTAGGTAGCCATCATCCGCCGAACCACCAAGTTCTACGCCTGTTACTGCAGCTGTGCTGTTACCTGTTTGGCTGGTCGAGGCGTCTTTGCCTTTCGCACTTTCGTTGCCCGCAGGGTCTTTGACAT
Source organism: Suttonella ornithocola (assembly GCF_001889065.1). Taxonomy (GTDB): domain Bacteria; phylum Pseudomonadota; class Gammaproteobacteria; order Cardiobacteriales; family Cardiobacteriaceae; genus Suttonella_A; species Suttonella_A ornithocola. The sequence goes on from NZ_LWHB01000344.1 coordinate 256, forward strand.
AAGCAGTTACTTCATTATTTTCACCGTCTGCTTTCGGCGTGAAGCTCACTTCTGTTTTACCTGCATCAATCATCTCTTGGGTCACAGGAATGGTTTGTTCACCATCTGGGGTGCTCACTACTAAGCTGTCGCCGGCTTTGGTGTTGGCTGGAATGCTGATCTCTGCTGTGGCTTTACCGCTGTCTAGGTCAGTTAGGTTGAGTGCATTATCTCCGCCGTCTTTGATGCTGACTTTCGGCGCACCGTCTTGGGTGGTGCTGTCGTTGTCTGCGCCATTCGGGGTTTTGTCGCCGTTGACGTCTCCCGGCACGCCGGTATCGACAATCACGTCGTCTTGCGCGCTGTTGGCCGCCGGCGTGTTACCGGTAGCCGTCGCAGTCACGCTCGCTTTGACAACGACCGTGCCGTCTTGGTCTGCTCGGGATC
>NZ_LWHB01000345.1 GCF_001889065.1 Suttonella ornithocola
TTCATBCCATGCTCTTCAATGATTGCTTGAATATCACTGCGTTTATGAAAAGCGGCATTGTCCATGACAATTACACTGTTTTTAGGTCACTCAGGTAACAGTGCTTCTCTCACCCAATGAGAGAAAATATCACTGTTAATAGAACCATCATATAAGCGTAAGGCAAACAATTCTCCATTGATAATGGCTCCAATCGCATTGCTCTGGTTCTTTAAATGCCAGTTATCACTTCCATGACAAACTTCTCCTTTTGTGCTGTAGCCATAAGGTCTATGAGCAAAGGCTTTAAAACCACATTCATCAAGATAGACTATCGGTTTTTCTTGAGCGGTCTTATCCACTATTTGTTCTTGAAAGTGCTCTCTTTTCTCTGTGTCGGCTTTTGGATGTTGGTTAATCTTTTTTTATGCGTTATCTTTAGTCGCTTTAGAGCATAACAAATCGCTGATTGCGAGCAATTAAAACGTCTAGCTCTTTCCCATTGGTAATCATCAGGATACTGCTCAATATCCTTAAGCAGGCTTCATCATCA
>NZ_LWHB01000346.1 GCF_001889065.1 Suttonella ornithocola
AAGCAGATATAARAAACAACATTGTAGTAGAATTATCAAAAACAAACTGAGCATATCCTATGACCTACTGCCGCCAATTCCGACAGAAAATTCTTAACGATATTGCTAATGGAGAAACTTGGCGCGCTGTTGCAAAGCGCTACAAGATCAGCAAATTCACCGTCTATAGCTGGATTAAAAATCCCCATCCTAAAGGCTTTACTGAGCGTAAGCCCTCAAAGATTGATGATGAAGCCTTGCTTAAGGATATTGAGCAGTATCCCGATGATTACCAATGGGAAAGCGCTAGACGTTTTAATTGCTCGCAATCAGCGATTTGTTATGCTCTAAAGCGACTAAAGATAACGCATAAAAAAAGATTAACCAACATCCAAAAAGCCGACACAGAGCAAAGAGAAGCACTTTCAAG
>NZ_LWHB01000347.1 GCF_001889065.1 Suttonella ornithocola
TAGAACAACACAATGATGCCTATTTATTTGAAATAGCAGAACACTTTGCCTGTACACCACAAGGTATATTTTATGCACTAAAATCAATCGGTATGACACTTAAAAAAAGACCACGACCTACAAAGAACAAGACCCAATCAAAGTAGAAAACGATCTAACCAAGCTTGCAACCTTCAATGACCATCAAAGGGTTTATATTGATGAAACGGGTATAGATACCTACTTACATCGACCCTTTGCAAGCTCATCCAAAGGGAAAACTGTTAAAAGCACCATTAGTGGCAAAAAATATAAACGGATATCCGTTGTTGCAGGTCAAATTGGCAATAAACTCATTGCCCCAATGACTTACGAAAATACCATGACAAGTGCCTTTTTTGAAAAATGGTTTGAAGAACACTTATTACCATCATTAAGTGTTAAATCAGTGATTATTATGGATAATGCTCGATTTCATCGAATGAAGGTTCTAAAAGCGTTAGCCGAAAAATTTGGTCACGTTGTTTTGCCTTTATCACCTTATTCGCCAGAGTTAAATCTAATCGAAAAGCAGTGGGGCAATCTTAAAAAGTATTTACGTAAAGTTTTATCTAATTTTGATGTCTTTTGGGATGCTCTTTTGTCCTATTCTGGATTTAATTGATTATAT
>NZ_LWHB01000348.1 GCF_001889065.1 Suttonella ornithocola
GTAAAATCACTTATAATCCAATCTATCCAAAGCAGATATAAAGAACAACTTGTAGTAGAATTATTGGTAGTTGTTTGAAAAGTATGCTAAACATACTCTTACAAAAAATACTTCTTTTAATATATTGATATTTAAATATTTAACTGTCATTGGATTATTTGATAATATTCCAGCATACTTTTCAAACCACTACCGAATTATTAAAAACAAACTGAGCATATCCTATGACCTACTGCCGCCAATTCCGACAGAAAATTCTTAACGATATTGCTAATGGAGAAACTTGGCGCGCTGTTGCAAAGCGCTACAAAATCAGCAAATTCACCGTCTATAGCTGGATTAAAAATCCCCATCCTAAAGGCTTTACTGAGCGTAAGCCCTCAAAGATTGATGATGAAGCCTTGCTTAAGGATATTGAGCAGTATCCTGATGATTACCAATGGGAAAGCGCTAGACGTTTTAATTGCTCGCAATCAGCGATTTGTTATGCTCTAAAGCGACTAAAGATAACGCATAAAAAAAGATTAACCAACATCCAAAAAGCCGACACAAGAAGAAAAGAGAAGCACTTTCAAGAACAAATAGTAAGATA
>NZ_LWHB01000349.1 GCF_001889065.1 Suttonella ornithocola
TGAGCGTAAGCCTCAAAGATTGATGATGAAGCCTTGCTTAAGGATATTGAGCAGTATCCCGATGATTACCAATGGGAAAGCGCTAGACGTTTTAATTGCTCGCAATCAGCGATTTGTTATGCTCTAAAGCGACTAAAGATAACGCATAAAAAAAGATTAACCAACATCCAAAAGCCGACACAGAGCAAAGAGAGCACTTTCAAGAACAAATAGTGGATAAGACCGCTCAAGACAAACCGATAGTCTATCTTGATGAATGTGGTTTTAAAACCTTTGCTCATAGACCTTATGGCTACAGCACAAAAGGACAAATTTGTCATGGAAGTGATAACTGGCATTTAAAGAACCAGAGCAATGCGATTGGAGCCATTATCAATGGAGAATTGTTTGCCTTACGCTTATATGATGGTTCTATTAACAGCGATATTTTCTCTCATTGGGTGAGAGAAGCACTGTTACCTGAGTTACCTAAAACAGTGTAATTGTCATGGACAATGCCGCTTTTCATAAACGCAGTGATATTCAAAGCAATCATTGAAG
>NZ_LWHB01000350.1 GCF_001889065.1 Suttonella ornithocola
AATTACACTGKTTTTAGGTAACTCAGGTAACAGTGCTTCTCTCACCCAATGAGAGAAAATATCGCTGTTAATAGAACCATCATATAAGCGTAAGGCAAACAATTCTCCATTGATAATGGCTCCAATCGCATTGCTCTGGTTCTTTAAATGCCAGTTATCACTTCCATGACAAACTTCTCCTTTTGTGCTGTAGCCATAAGGTCTATGAGCAAAGGCTTTAAAACCACATTCATCAAGATAGACTATCGGTTTGTCTTGAGCGGTCTTATCTACTATTTGTTCTTGAAAGTGCTCTCTTTGCTCTGTGTCGGCTTTTGGATGTTGGTTAATCTTTTTTTATGCGTTATCTTTAGTCGCTTTAGAGCATAACAAATCGCTGATTGCGAGCAATTAAAACGTCTAGCTCTTTCCCATTGGTAATCATCGGGATACTGCTCAATATCCTTAAGCAAGGCTTCATCATCAATCTTTGAGGGCTTACGCTCAGTAAAGCCTTTAGGATGGGGATTTTTAATCCAGCTATAGACGGTGAATTTGCTGATCTTGTAGCGCTTTGCAACAGCGCGCCAAGTTTCTC
>NZ_LWHB01000351.1 GCF_001889065.1 Suttonella ornithocola
ATGAAATTGAGCATTATCCATAATAATCACTGATTTAACACTCAATGATGGTAATAAGTGTTCTTCAAACCATTTTTCAAAAAAGGCACTTGTCATGGTATTTTCGTAAGTCATTGGGGCAATGAGTTTATTGCCAATTTGACCTGCAACAACGGATATCCGTTTATATTTTTTGCCACTAATGGTGCTTTTAACAGTTTTCCCTTTGGATGACCTTGCAAAGGGTTGATGTAAGTAGGTATCTATACCCGTTTCATCAATATAAACCCTTTGATAGTCATTGAAGGTTGCAAGCTTGGTTAGATCGTTTTCTACTTTGATTGGGTCTTGTTCTTTGTCGGTCGTGGTCTTTTTTTAAGTGTCATACCGATTGATTTTAGTGCATAAAATATACCTTGTGGTGTACAGGCAAAGTGTTCTGCTATTTCAAATAAATAGGCATCATTGTGTTGTTCTACATAGGTTTTAAGTTGTTCACGGTCTATTTTTCTTGGTTTTGTGCCTTGAGATTGGGCGCTAAGTTCACCTGTATCTCTTTGGAGTTTTTTCCAGCTGTATAGTGCTGAGCTTGATATGCCATAGGCTTGTATTACTT
>NZ_LWHB01000352.1 GCF_001889065.1 Suttonella ornithocola
CTCATGACCCATGCTCTTCAATGATTGYTTGAATATACACTGTCGTTTATGAAAAGCGGCATTGTCCATGACAATTACACTGTTTTTAGGTAACTCAGGTAACAGTGCTTCTCTCACCCAATGAGAGAAAATATCGCTGTTAATAGAACCATCATATAAGCGTAAGGCAAACAATTCTCCATTGATAATGGCTCCAATCGCATTGCTCTGGTTTTTTAAATGCCAGTTATCACTTCCATGACAAACTTCTCCTTTTGTGCTGTAGCCATAAGGTCTATGAGCAAAGGCTTTAAAACCACATTCATCAAGATAGACTATCGGTTTGTCTTGAGCGGTCTTATCTACTATTTGTTCTTGAAAGTGCTCTCTTTGCTCTGTGTCGGCTTTTGGATGTTGGTTAATCTTTTTTTATGCGTTATCTTTAGTTCGCTTTAGATGCATAACAAATTCGCTG
>NZ_LWHB01000353.1 GCF_001889065.1 Suttonella ornithocola
TTAGGTAACTCAGGTAACAGTGCTTCTCTCACCCAATGAGAGAAAATATCGCTGTTAATAGAACCATCATATAAGCGTAAGGCAAACAATTCTCCATTGATAATGGCTCCAATCGCATTGCTCTGGTTCTTTAAATGCCAGTTATCACTTCCATGACAAATTTGTCCTTTTGTGCTGTAGCCATAAGGTCTATGAGCAAAGGCTTTAAAACCACATTCATCAAGATAGACTATCGGTTTGTCTTGAGCAGTCTTATCCACTATTTGTTCTTGAAAGTGCTCTCTTTTCTCTGTGTCGGCTTTTGGATGTTGGTTAATCTTTTTTTATGCGTTATCTTTAGTTCGCTTTAGAGCATAACAAATCGCTGATTGCGAGCAATTAAAACGTCTAGCGCTTTCCCATTGGTAATCATCAGGATWCTGCTCAATATCCTTAAGCAGGCTTCA
>NZ_LWHB01000354.1 GCF_001889065.1 Suttonella ornithocola
GGCACAAGAATGCGCTTGAGCGGATAAAAATCCTTGAGCGTGAAAACCGTGAACTGCAACGCAGCAATGAGATCTTGCGCAAGGCAGTAGCTTTTTTCGCACAGGCGGAGCTCGACCGCCCATACAAACGATGATCAACTTTATCGAGCAATATCAGCCGTGTTATGGTGTTGAAGTAATCTGCACGGTATTGCCGACTGCACTCTCTACCTCACCGGCATCAAGATCAGATGAACCATCCTGAGAAACGTTTGGCACGAAACCGTCGTGATCAACAGAGGCTGATACGGATCACACAGATATAGCAGAACAGTCAATGTCGTTACGGCGCACGAAAGGTATGGCGTCAGCCGTGATAGAAAAAAGCCCGTCTATCTGGGTAGTGAAACACTGCAATATGCTGGTGATTTGGTCAAGCGACACCAATCAGCTATGGGTTGCAGACTTCACCTATATCCACACCCAAAGCAGCTGGATCTATACGGCATTCATCATAGACGTGCATTCAAGCGCCATTGTCGGCTGGAAAGTCAGCCGACAAATGAACACCGACATGGTGCTTGATGCGCTTGAACAAGCATTAGCCAAGAACAATAGCCCATCATGTCATCCATCACAGTGACAGAAGCTGTCAGTACTTATCTATAGGTTACAGCGAAAGACTGAAAGAAGCCGGCATAAAGGCATCGGTAGGGCGAACCGGCGATGCCTATGACAATGCATTGGCAAAGAGTGTCAACAAACTATACAAAGCGGAGGTCATTAAATATGACAAACCACAATGGCAAGGCTTAAGAGATGTTGAGCTGGCCACTCAAGAGATGATAGATATAGCATTTGTCGATACTCTGATGAGTATGCCA
>NZ_LWHB01000355.1 GCF_001889065.1 Suttonella ornithocola
CTTATTACCATCATTAAGTGTTAAATCAGTGATTATTATGGATAATGCTCGATTTCATCGAATGAAGGTTCTAAAAGCGTTAGCCGAAAAATTTGGTCACGTTGTTTTGCCTTTATCACCTTATTCGCCAGAGTTAAATCTAATCGAAAAGCAGTGGGGCAATCTTAAAAAGTATTTACGTAAAGTTTTATCTAATTTTGATGTCTTTTGGGATGCTCTTTTGTCCTGCTCTGGATTTAATTGACTTATATGTTATCCCCCATCGGGGAATCATAACAGTATCTTGAGCATTCAGATTTATCAGCCTTGAACCCCGAAAGAGTTACTTATCGGGGTTTTATTATGTTAGCCACTCATCAACAAACAACCAAAGCGAACGCAGCGCATCAAGCAACAGGCGGAGCAGCGAAGCGCGCCGTTGCTGATGCGCGTGCGCTGTTTGAGCGTCAGCATAAAGAACGTTGGGGCGACACCCCCACGCTAACAGGGGGTGAAGCCAATAACCTCCCATCCTTCAGGGCTGAGGAATTTGTAAGCCACCGTGTAGCGTTGCCGGTAATTCGTAACGGCAAACTGGTTGAACAGTTATTCCGCCAACCA
>NZ_LWHB01000356.1 GCF_001889065.1 Suttonella ornithocola
CTGGTTTAACGACACCAGCAATGGACGAACCCTTTATATCGGTACTCGGCAAAGCTCACGCTTGCTCCGCTTCTATGAAAAAGGCAAACAGCTCAAGATGCAAGATAGTCCTTGGGTCCGCTGTGAACTCGAATTGCGCAGTCGCGACATCATTATCCCGAAAGACATCGTAATACACGCAGGTGATTATCTATGCGCCAGTTATCCCGCCTTTGAAAAACTTTTTTCCAGCGACACCCCGAAAAACATCATCGTCAAAGAACGCATCATTCAACGCTGTATCGAACACAGCATTAAATACCTACGCATACAAGGTTCAAAAGCTGTTGCCATGCTTAAAGAATTTGGCAAAGACAATGATGAAATCATCTCTCTCTTTGATCCAAACGTCAAACTGCCTAAAGGTACGCACCCCGGTCAATATTTTGCAGCACATTTAAATATTGATTGGATACATCACAAACTCATTCCACCATA
>NZ_LWHB01000358.1 GCF_001889065.1 Suttonella ornithocola
AACGCCACTCGCACTCTTTTAAGTGAAGCTCAAAATTGACTGTAACACCATTAAACTTGCTCAGCCTCCGCTTGGTAAAGCTCCAAAAAGACTCAATACCATTGATATGGTAATGACCATGAGCAAACTCATTATTGCCATGGTCTACTCTAAAATGTTTCGCATAGCCAACGTCAACCAAGCCATTGTAACCACGCCAACCATCCGAGTATATGACACTATCAAGCTCTACTTTACCAAGAATAACACCTTGCAAGGTCTTTTTCTTGCAGTCGGGAATGATCTCAGTATAGATACGACCTTGTCTTTCAAAGATACCAAAGACGGATTGTTTTAAAGTCCCACGACCACGTTTGAGCTTGTCATGATAATCCCTTTGACGCTTTGCGCCAAAGTAGGATTCATTGATCTCAATTGAGCCATATAAAAGGTTTTTCTGGTTTAGTTGATACTGATAAATTTCTTGGCGAAAGATAGCGTACCAGCGGTTAATGGTATTACGGTTTA
>NZ_LWHB01000359.1 GCF_001889065.1 Suttonella ornithocola
ATCAATCTTTGAGGGCTTACGCTCAGTAAAGATGGGGATTTTTAATCCAGCTATAGACGGTGAATTTGCTGATCTTGTAGCGCTTTGCAACAGCGTGCCAAGTTTCTCCATTAGCAATATCGTTAAGAATTTTCTGTCGGAATTGGCTGCAGTAGGTCATAGGATATGCTCAGTTTATTTTTGATAATTCTACTACAAGTTGTTCTTTATATCTGCTTTGGATAGATTGGATTATAAGTGATTTTACTATAATGCTTGTTCAAGCGCATCAAGCACCATATCGGTGTTCATTTGACGACTGACTTTCCAGCCGACAATGGCGCTTGAATGCACGTCTATGATGAATGCTGTATAGATCCAGCTGCTTTGAGTGTGGATATAGATGAAGTCTGCAATCCATAGCTGATTGGTCTCACTTACCTTGAAGTGTCGCTTAGCCAAATCACCGGCATATTGCAGTGTTTCACTACCCCGATAGACGGGCTTTTTCCTATCACGCTCGCTGT
>NZ_LWHB01000360.1 GCF_001889065.1 Suttonella ornithocola
CGCCATTCTTTACGCTTTTGTTTTATCCATGCTCATGTATGCTCAATGGGATTAAGATCAGGGCTATAAGATGGAAGCCAAAGGATAGTATGCCCAGCCTCCTCTATCAGTATTTTGATATCCTCACGTTTGTGAAAAGCCGCATTGTCCATGACAATCACACTATCAGCAGGGAGTTGAGGAAGTCATATCTGTTCTACCCAGCTGTAAAAGACATCGCTGTTGATGCTACCATCATACAATCCAACAGCAAACAACGGGTTGTTCATCACAGCACCAATAGCATTGGTTTGGTTTTTGAGTTGCCAGTCGTACTGACCTAAGCAAGCTTCGCCTCTTGGCGCATAACCATAACCTCTGCTCTCATGTGATTTAAAACCCCTTTCATCTAAGTCAGCTATCTTTTTTCCAGCTTGTTTGAGCTCTCTTAACTGCTTAAG
>NZ_LWHB01000361.1 GCF_001889065.1 Suttonella ornithocola
GACAATTACGACTGTTTTTAGGTAACTCAGGTAACAGTGCTTCTCTCACCCAATGAGAGAAAATATCGCTGTTAATAGAACCATCATATAAGCGTAAGGCAAACAATTCTCCATTGATAATGGCTCCAATCGCATTGCTCTGGTTCTTTAAATGCCAGTTATCACTTCCATGACAAACTTGTCCTTTTGTGCTGTAGCCATAAGCTCTATGAGCAAAGGCTTTAAAACCACATTCATCAAGATAAACTATCGGTTTGTCTTGAGCGGTCTTATCTACTATTTGTTCTTGAAAGTGCTCTCTTTGCTCTGTGTCGGCTTTTGGATGTTGGTTAATCTTTTTTTATGCGTTATCTTTAGTCGCTTTAGAGCATAACAAATCGCTGATTGCGAGCAATTAAAACGTCTAGCGCTTTCCCATTGGTAATCATCGGGATACTGCTCAATATCCTTAAGCAAGGCTTCATCATCAATCTTTGAGGGCTTACGCTCAGTTAAAGATGGGGATTTTTAATCCAGCTATAGACGGTGAATTTGCTGATCTTGTAGCGCTTTGCAACAGCGTGCCAAGTTTCTCCATTAGCAATATCGTTAAGAATTTTCTGTCGG
>NZ_LWHB01000362.1 GCF_001889065.1 Suttonella ornithocola
AAGCTAAACCTATTCAGCTATAACAAAACTGTGTTCAAGCTCTGGGTCTGAGAGGTTATGCCATTGTCCGAGTAAGATGGCTTTGAATATGCTCAATAGCGGGTAGTTTATCCGTCCTCGCTTGTCGCGCTGTTGCTGGTTTTTCTGCTCAACTAGGCAACGCTCTATCGACTGCCAGTCTATCACTCTTGCTAGTTTAAGTAAGGGATAACGGTCTATGTGCTTATTTATAGTAATTTAAAATAGAAACAAGACTAAAAATAGCGGAAACTAACAAAATGGCATATATAGTAAAATCACTTATAATCCAATCTATCAAAGCAGATATAAAGAACAACTTGTAGTAGAATTATCAAAAACAAACTGAGCATATCCTATGACCTACTGCAGCCAATTCCGACAAAAAATTCTTAACGATATTGCTAATGGAGAAACTTGGCGCGCTGTTGCAAAGCACTACAAGATCAGCAAATTCACCGTCTATAGCTGGATTAAAATCCCATCCTAAAGGTT
>NZ_LWHB01000363.1 GCF_001889065.1 Suttonella ornithocola
ATAACAAATCGCTGATTGCGAGCAATTAAAACGTCTAGCGCTTTCCCATTGGTAATCATCAGGATACTGCTCAATATCCTTAAGCAAGGCTTCATCATCAATCTTTGAGGGCTTACGCTCAGTAAAGCCTTTAGGATGGGGATTTTTAATCCAGCTATAGACGGTGAATTTGCTGATTTTGTAGCGCTTTGCAACAGCGCGCCAAGTTTCTCCATTAGCAATATCGTTAAGAATTTTTTGTCGGAATTGGCGGCAGTAGGCCATAGGATATGCTCAGTTTGTTTTTGATAATTCTACTACAAGTTGTTCTTTATATCTGCTTTGGATAGATTGGATTATAAGTGATTTGACTATATCTTTAGTCGCTTTAGAGCATAACAAATCGCTGATTGCGAGCAATTAAAACGTCTAGCTCTTTCCCATTGGTAATCATCAGGATACTGCTCAATATCCTTAAGCAAGGCTTCATCATCAATCTTTGAGGGCTCTCAGTAAAGCCTTTAGGATGGGGATTTTTAATCCAGCTATAGACGGTGAATTTGCTGATCTTGTAGCGCTTTGCAACAGCGCGCCAAGTTTCTCCATTAGCAATATCGTTAAGAATTTTTTGTCGGAATTGGCTGCAGTAGGTCATAGGATATGCTCAGTTTGTTTTTGATAATTCTACTACAAGTTGTTCTTTATATCTGCTTTGGATAGATTGGATTATAAGTGATTTGACTATATAAKTGTCCCA
>NZ_LWHB01000364.1 GCF_001889065.1 Suttonella ornithocola
TGAACAACTTAAACCTATGTAGAACAACACAATGATGCCTATTTATTTGAAATAGCAGAACACTTTGCCTGTACACCACAAGGTATATTTTATGCACTAAAATCAATCGGTATGACACTTAAAAAAAGACCACGACCGACAAAGAACAAGACCCAATCAAAGTAGAAAACGATCTAACCAAGCTTGCAACCTTCAATGACTATCAAAGGGTTTATATTGATGAAACGGGTATAGATACCTACTTACATCGACCCTTTGCAAGGTCATCCAAAGGGAAAACTGTTAAAAGCACCATTAGTGGCAAAAAATATAGTCAATTAAATCCAGAATAGGACAAAAGAGCATCCCAAAAGACATCAAAATTAGATAAAACTTTACGTAAATACTTTTTAAGATTGCCCCACTGCTTTTCGATTAGATTTAACTCTGGCGAATAAGGTGATAAAGGCAAAACAACATGACCAAATTTTTCGGCTAACGCTTTTAGAACCTTCATTCGATGAAATCGAGCATTATCCATAATATAGTGCAATCATCTAAAACCCAACCCAATCCAAAGCAGATAAAAGCATAAAGTATCAATACAATCCATCCGCCATTCTTTGCGTATTTGCTTAATCCAAGCCCACATCTTTTCAATAGGATTTAAGTCTGGACTATAAGGGGGTAACCAAACTATCTCATGCCCATGCTCTTCAATGATTGCTTGAATATCACTGCGTTTATGAAAAGCGGCATTGTCCATGACAATTACACTGTTTTTAGGTAACTCAGGTAACAGTGTCTTCTCTCACCC
>NZ_LWHB01000365.1 GCF_001889065.1 Suttonella ornithocola
TAACCAAACTATCTCATGCCCATGCTCTTCAATGATTGCTTGAATATCACTGCGTTTATGAAAAGCGGCATTGTCCATGACAATTACACTGATTTTTAGGTAACTCAGGTAACAGTGCTTCTCTCACCCAATGAGAGAAAATATCGCTGTTAATAGAACCATCATATAAGCGTAAGGCAAACAATTCTCCATTGATAATGGCTCCAATCGCATTGCTCTGGTTTTTTAAATGCCAGTTATCACTTCCATGACAAACTTGTCCTTTTGTGCTGTAGCCATAAGGTCTATGAGCAAAGGCTTTAAAACCACATTCATCAAGATAGACTATCGGTTTGTCTTGAGCAGTCTTATCCACTATTTGTTCTTGAAAGTGCTCTCTTTTCTCTGTGTCGGCTTTTGGATGTTGGTTAATCTTTTTTTATGCGTTATCTTTAGTCGCTTTAGAGCATAACAAATCGCTGATTGCGAGCAATTAAAACGTCTAGCTCTTTCCCATTGGTAATCATCAGGATACTGCTCAATATCCTTAAGCAAGGCTTCATCATCAATCTTTGAGGGCTTACGCTCAGTAAAGCCTTTTAGGATGGGGATTTTTAATCCAGCTATAGACGGTGAATTTGCTGATCTTGTAGCGCTTTGCAACAGCGCGCCAAGTTTCTCCATTAGCAATATCGTTAAGAATTTTTT
>NZ_LWHB01000366.1 GCF_001889065.1 Suttonella ornithocola
CCCATTGGTAATCATCGGGATACTGCTCAATATCCTTAAGCAAGGCTTCATCATCAATCTTTGAGGGCTTACGCTCAGTAAAGCCTTTAGGATGGGGATTTTTAATCCAGCTATAGACGGTGAATTTGCTGATCTTGTAGCGCTTTGCAACAGCGCGCCAAGTTTCTCCATTAGCAATATCGTTAAGAATTTTCTGTCGGAATTGGCTACAGTAGGTCATAGGATATGCTCAGTTTGTTTTTGATAGTTCTACTACAAGTTGTTCTTTATATCTGCTTTGGATAGATTGGATTATAAGTGATTTGACTATAAACCCTTTGATAGTCATTGAAGGTTGCAAGCTTGGTTAGATCGTTTTCTACTTTGATTGGGTCTTGTTCTTTGTAGGTCGTGGTCTTTTTTTAAGTGTCATACCGATTGATTTTAGTGCATAAAATATGCCTTGTGGTGTACAGGCAAAGTGTTCTGCTATTTCAAATAAATAGGCATCATTGTGTTGTTCTACATAGGTTTTAAGTTGTTCACGGTCTATTTTTCTTGGTTTTGTGTCTTGAGATTGGGCGCTAAATTCACCTGTATCTCTTTGGAGTTTTTTCCAGCTGTATAGTGCTGAGCGTGATATGCCATAGGCTTGTATTACTTGGTCAATGTCTTTGCATTTGTCCCAGTACGCCATTGCTTTTTGTCGGATTTCAATTGTGTATGCCATTTTGTTAGTTTTCGCTATTTTTAGTCTTGTTTCTATTTTAAATTACTATAATTTCTGTAAAAAAATATCAACTCAATATATTGAAATTTACATATTTTATTATTGTTGAAATTATTGGGTCATCGTCCAGCATACTTTTCAAACCACTATCGAATTTTCTATTGCCCATCTATAGCAGCTTACTTGATAGAGATTTTACCCAGTCTATTAAGCAGCGTAGAATAGTGATTTATTTTTATCGAGAAGAGTATGAGTGAACAAAGCCCTACCGTTCATAAGCCAAGTGC
>NZ_LWHB01000367.1 GCF_001889065.1 Suttonella ornithocola
TTTCTCTCATTGGGTGAGAGAAAATATCGCTGTTAATAGAACCATCATATAAGCGTAAGGCAAACAATTCTCCATTGATAATGGCTCCAATCGCATTGCTCTGGTTCTTTAAATGCCAGTTATCACTTCCATGACAAATTTGTCCTTTTGTGCTGTAGCCATAAGGTCTATGAGCAAAGGCTTTAAAACCACATTCATCAAGATAGACTATCGGTTTGTCTTGAGCGGTCTTATCCACTATTTGTTCTTGAAAGTGCTCTCTTTGCTCTGTGTCGGCTTTTGGATGTTGGTTAATCTTTTTTTATGCGTTATAGTCAAATCACTTATAATCCAATCTATCCAAAGCAGATATAAAGAACAACTTGTAGTAGAATTATCAAAAACAAACTGAGCATATCCTATGACCTACTGCAGCCAATTCCGACAGAAAATTCTTAACGATATTGCTAATGGAGAAACTTGGCGCGCTGTTGCAAAGCAGCTACAAGAATCAGCAAATTCACCGTCTATAGCTGGATTAAAAATCCCCATCTTTACTGAGCGTAAGCCCTCAAAGATTGATGATGAAG